>JAGDVT010000041.1:16285-24036 GCA_023255765.1 Candidatus Paceibacter sp.
AGATGAATCTATAATTACTGGAGAAAGCGAACCTGTTTTTAAATATCCGCGAACTAATGCGAACAATACGCGAACTGATGCGAACAATACGCGAACTGATGCGAACAATACGCGAACTGATGCGAACGAAGTTCGAGAGGGTTGGCGTCATAGTTCGCGACATTTCGCGGAAGATGATGGTTCGCGTGAAAATTCGCGAAAGTTAGCGGAAAATAATGTTCGCGAAAGTTCGCGTGAAAATTCGCGAGAGTTAGCGGAAAATAATGTAACTCCACCAAATATTGCTCTAATGGGGACTACTGTAGTTCAAGGGTATTTAGAGGGTATAGTTTTTGCTGTAGGCAAAAATTCCTATTTTGGTTCTATTGCAAAATCAACATTAGAAATTCCCAAAGAAACTGCTTTTAAGAAAATAATGGATAACTTCGCTAAAGTTTTAAGTTATTTTGCAATTTTTCTTATTTTAATTTTAATAATTACAAACCAAATTAAAGGAGGAGTAATTTCATTAAATGAATTATTGATTTTTTCTATAGTATTAGCAGTAGCTATCGTGCCTGAAATGATGCCTTTAATGACTGTTTTAAGTTTAAGTATAGCAAGCTTGGATTTGGCTAAAAAAGGTGCTATTGTTAAAAGACTATCAGCAATTGAAGATTTAGGTACTATTGAAATATTATGCACAGATAAAACTGGTACTATTACACAAAATAAATTAGAATTGATTGGAATTAAATCTAAAAATGAAAGTGATTTTGTTTATTATTTTTTAATTGACTATTATTTATTAGAAAATAATAATCCATATAATTTAGCGATTTCAGCAAAGTTAAATCAAAATATAAAATATGAAAATGTAAAAACTTTAAATTTTGAACCATTTGATCCTATCAAAAGATCAGAAATTATAAATATTTTAAAAGATAACCAAAATATAAAAGTAATTAAGGGTTCTCCAGAAAATGTTTTAAATTATGTTTATGAAAACAAAGAGCTGGATGATTATAAAAATTGGCTAAAAATATTTGAAGAAGAAGATAAAAAAGGATTAAGAACTTTAGCTTTAGCAATTGAAAGTAACAACAAAAAAGAATTTTTAGGTTTAGCATCATTCAAAGATCCCTTAAAAGAAACAGCAAAAGAAGCTATTGATTTGGCTAAAAAATTAAACCTTAAGATAAAAATATTAACAGGAGATTCTCCTTATGTAAGCAAAAATGTTGCTTTAGAGCTTGGTTTGATTAAAGAAGACGAAGAAATAATTACAGGAGATTTTATAAGAAATATCGAAGACAAGAAACTACAGGAAATTGCAGAAAAATACACTGTATTTGCTAGAATGCTACCTGAAGATAAAGAAAGAATTTTAAAAGTTTTACAAAAAAATAATTTTGTAGGATTTTTAGGTGAAGGTATTAATGATTCCCCTGGCTTAAAAATTGCGAATGTTGCAATAGTGGTAGATACAGCTTCAGATATCGCAAAAGAATTATCTGATATTCTATTAAAAGAGAAAGATTTAAAGTTGATAGTAGAAAGCATAAAAAAAGGAAGAGAGACATTAGAAAATTTAGGCAAATATGTTAAGCATACAATGAGCGATAATTTTGGAAATTTAACAGCAGTTTCTATTTTAACTATGTTTTTAAATTATATTCCCCTTACTCCTATCCAAATTTTACTTACTAATTTTTTAACAGACATACCAATAGTTGCCATTGCCAAAGATAAGGTAGATGTTGAAGATATTAAATATCGTGTTGATTTTTCTCCTTTTGTCTTATTTTCTCTATCTTTAATATTAGGCATAGTAGCTGGTTTTATAAATATACTTACTTATTTAATTTTTAAGAATTATGAGGTTGATTATATAAGAAGTATGATATTTTTTGTAACTACAATGACTGGTCTTTTAGTTTATTTTTCTATAAGAACAAAGAAGATTTTTATAAAAAGTAAACCCTCTCCTTTTTCTTTTATCATAGTGTTATTATCTGTTATTTTAACAGTTATATTTTTGCAGGTTTATCCTTTAAATAAGATTTTTGGACTTAAGCCTATTTATAAATCCCATACACTATATATCTTGCTACTGCTAGCAGCATTTTTTATATTTACTGAAATTTTCAAACTTATTTTTTACAAAATTAAACCAGATGCTATTTAATTTTAACCTTTTATTACGCCCACAGGTACTAATTTAATTAATTTTTTGGCAATACCTAAATTATGAACTACATCTACTACTTCTGTAACATTTTTATATGCAGATGGAGCTTCTTCTGCTAAACCTGACATACTTCCTGCCGCAACTGATATTCCTTTTTCTTCTAATTCTTTTTTTAATTCAGCTCCTCTTATTTTTCTTTTAGCTTCTGCCCTTGACATTACTCTACCTGCACCATGAGGAGCTGAACCAAAAGATATTTCTTCAGCTAATTTTTGACCGATTAAAACATAGCTGGCTGTACCCATTGAACCTGGAATTATAGTTGGTTGGCCGATTTCTTGATATTTTTGAGGAAGTTCGGAATGCCCTTGCCAAAATGCTCTTGTTGCTCCCTTTCTATGAACTAAAAGTTTTTTGTTATCATAAGTTTCTATCTTTACAATATTATGAGCAACGTCATATAACTGAACTATCTCAGATGGATCTATTCCTAAAACTTTTCTAAATGCCTTTCTTACCTCAAATGCAATTAATTGCCTATTTGCCCAAGCAAAATTCGCTGCAGCTTTCATAGCAGATAAATAAGCTTGTCCTTCGGGATGTTGATAAGGAAAGTAAGCTAATTCCCTATCTACAAGTTCTATTTTGTTTTTATCTAAATAAGATATAGCTTTCCTTATATAATCACTCGCTACTTGATGGCCTAAACCTCTTGAGCCACAATGAATTAGAACACAAACTCTATTTTTTTCTAAACCGAGTTTTTTAGCCTGCCCCGACTGGTCAAGGCGGGCTGTTTCTTCATCATAAACTTCAGCAATTCTTTGAATTTCAACAAAATGGTTCCCTGCTCCAATAGTACCTAATTGATCTCTCCCCCTATCTTTTGCTGTTTGAGATACTGCTTCTGAATCTGCTCCTTCTAAAAATCCATAACTTTCTGTAGATTCTAAATCTCCTTTCTCTGTATAACCTAATTCTTCTAAATATTTCGCACCTTTTTCTAAAACATACCTCATTTCATCTTTATTTAATCTCCACCATCCACCTCGACCTACACCTGAAGGAACTTCTTTAAAAATTTGCTCAGTTAATTTTGGAATTTTATTCTTTATTTCCTCATAATAAAATGGAGTAATTAAAAGACGCACGCCACAATTTGAGACAACAAAATTATTAGCAATAAAATTATGATCAGGATGATTAATTGTTAAATCGTAGACATAACCAGAATAATCTACTTCTTTAATTTTTTCAATTTCATCAAGAACAAAATCTCCATAAGAATTTTCTTTAACAAAATCATCAAAAGATGGAAAATTAAAGGCTATTCTAACATCATCTGTTTTTTCCCATAAAGATCTCTCAATAAATCTTTCATTAATAAAATTATTAGCAAAAATTCTAACCAACTCTTTTTTAGGTATCCTTTCAACTAAATAAATATTTCTAATTTTTTCTCTTAATTCTTTTCTTTGCTCAATTACTTTCAATTTATACTTCAAATAACAAATAGCTAAATTTGCTAATTTTTGTTTTCTTTGATTATATTCATAACCTATAATTTGATAAAAATTAATTAAATTTTCAGAATTTGATTTTATTTGGAATCTTAAACCTATTGTTTTATCTCTAATCCCTAATTTTTCAACTATTTTTACTTCATTTGATTCAATTCCAAATTCTTTAAGTAAATTTCTTATTTCATTTAGAAAATCTAAACCATTTTTAATTAATTCTTTGTCTTTATTAATATTCAAGTTTGGAGCGAAAAAATTAAATTTATTTACTGTTCTTGGAGAAGAAAGTTCAGCGCCAAAAAAAGATGCTAAAAATAATCTTTTTTGCCAAAGAGGTAAATCTTTAAGCCAATTAGGTACATTAAATTCTTTTTCAGTTTTTTTGCCAATAGGATAACCTAAAGCACCTAAAAGAAAAGCAAAACTTTTATTTACTCTTAAACAATACTCTTTTCTTTCAAATTCATAAAATTTTCCATAAGTATTAATGAGTCTATGTTTTCTTTTCCTTTGAATAATTATTGATTTAACACCAATCTTTGCTAAATCTTCTTTTATTAAGTTTAAATCTTCAAAATCTCCCCATAAAGCAAGATAATCAAAATTTTTAGAAATACTTCCATCACCTAAAGCATAACCAAAAATTTTTAGAAGATAGGGGAAAGAATAAGAATCTGAATAAAGAGGCAAAAGTTTTTTCTTTTCTAAATAATTAACAATTTGCTTTAATCTATTACCATTATTATTAAAACCAATTTTTTTACAAAAATCTAAAAATTTCTCCTTACTTAAAATTTCTTTTCTTTTTGGTTTTTCATATTTTACTCCTTTAAATGGATAAATAATTACCTTTTCTCCTAAAATTAAATCTTTTGCTTCTTTCATTCCATCTAAAGTATAAATTGGGTGATCTTTAGTGACTAAAATCTTATTTCCAAATTTTGTTTCAATCTCTAAAAGCTTTGTCTCTTTTCTTTTCAAATTAAAAACAATTTTTGCTTTTTCTAATTTTTTTGTTTTTTTATTTAAAAGCAAAACTTCAAAATCTTCTTTTAAATCTTTAATTTTTAAATAAGTACCATTCTCTAAGCTAATTAATGTCTCGGGGTGGAGGCAATTAATATCAAAACCAACACCACCAGGAGAAATTATTCCTCCTTCCTCTAAATTTGTGGCTAAAACTCCACCAACACAATTAGAAACAACAAAATTGTTAGCAATAAAGTTATGATTTTTATCCTCAACTGTCAAATCATAAACAAAATCTTTATAATCTATTTTTTCAATTTTTTCTATTTCATCAAAACAAAAACCACTTTTACCTAAATTTTTTGTTTTTTGAAGAACAAATTCTTTTAAAGTCAAAAAATTTTGAGGAATTTTTGGCTTTTTATAAGAAATATTGTTTTTAAGACGATAACAAAAATCTTGTATTAATCTTTTCGTAAAACCAGAATCACTTAGGGCGTTAGCAATTTTAGCATAACTTAAATTTTTACTTAAAAGCTCTTGAACTGTTAAATAAACTTCTTCTCTTTTTTCAAGAATTTTCTTTTTATATCTTAAGTAAATACTATAAATACTTGCTTTTGCCATTCTTTCTTTGTTATATTCATAACCAATTTTTGACCAAAGATTTAAAAGGCTTTCTAATTTACTTGAAAAAACAAGCTCAAAGGTTTCTGTTAAATTATCATTCTTTGCCTTTATTATTCTTCTTTCGTTAATTTTAGTTGTTTCAACCCCAAATTCTTTACATAATTTTGCTATGTCCATCAAAAATTTTTTAGCATTATCTTTTAAGTCTATTCTTTTATTCATTGGAAACACAGGTGAATTAAAACCAAACTTTCTTTCTTTTCTTCGATGAGGAGATCTTAATTCACAACCAAATAATGTAGCTAAAAACAATCTTTTTTGCCATAAGGGAGCTTTTAAAATCCATTTTGGTACTCTATATTTTTGGTTAACTTTTGTGCCAAGAGGAGCACCTAAAGAAGCAAGTAAAATCAAAAGACTTGTTGAGTTAACATAAAATGAATAAGTTTTGGTAATTTTCCCATTTTTAGTTTTACCATATTTTACAAAAATTTTGGAGGAATTATAGCCAATTTTTTTTAGGTCATCTTTAATTAAAATTAAATCTTTTGGCTTACCGGCAAAATGTAAAATTCCCTCTTTTCTTTCGCCTATAAAATTCATTGAGCCATCACCAAAAATAAAAGCCAAAATTTTAATTACCAAAGGAAGTTTTGGATGATCATAAGTTAAAGGAAGAAGATTTTTTTCTTTTAATTTTTCTAAAATGATTTTAAGAGAGTTTTGATTTTTGGATGGGTTTATTTTCTTGAATGTTTTAATTATGTCTTTTTCATCAATAATAATTTCTGAACTTGGTTTTTCAAATGGTACTCCTTCAAAACCATAGACAATAACTTCGTCACCAATTTTTAAATCTTTAATTTGTTTTTTGCCTTCAGGAGTAAAAATTGGGTGGTCTTCTGTTGCTATTAGAGTAAAACCGCATTTGGTTGTTATCTTGTAAATATTAGTATAGGTTTTAAGCTTATAAAATTTTAAAATTTTGGAGAATTTGTTTTCCTTTTTTTCTTTATCAAAAATAATAACTTCTTCATTTAAATAATTCTTTTCTAGGTCTTCTATATTCAAACAATAACCATAAGATGTTAAAATCTTTGTACCTTTAATCAAACAAAAACCATAGCCTTCATGAATATCTGGCATAGCTAAAGCATATTTATAAGCTCCGGGTAAGGTTGTCATATTCACCAGTTGCCACAAGCTTCGATCTTTAAATAATTCATCAAGCATATTTTCAGAAACTAAAATTCTTGCAGGCACTTTCATATCTTCCCTAAAACTTTTAGGGATTTCCCATATATAATCTGAAATTTTAATTAAATCTGATTTTTGGGGTATTTTCATGGTTTGTATAGAGGCATTGGTAATTTAATTTCATCAAATATACTTTTAGGTTTTAAATAATTTTGATAAAAATAAAAGCCGATTATTATAAATAAAATTATTATGCTTATCAAAATAATTTTCATATTATAATAATTTTAAACAAAATGAAAATTGATTACGACATAAGGGGATTATACAAAAAAGAGATAAACGAAGAATTGATGAATTTTCTGGCTGAAAGATTTTACAAATATTTAAAAAATAAGAAATTACCATTAGAAATATATTTAGGAATAGATACTAGAAAATCTTCTGCTAATTTAGCCTCCGCATTTGCTTCTAAATTTTTATCTTATCCTAAAACTAAAATTAATTATTTAGGTATAGTTCCTACTCCTATTTTATATTATTTAAGTATAAAAAATAAAAAACCTGGGGTAATAATAACAGCTTCTCATTTGCCTCAAAAATATAATGGAATAAAATTTATAATGCCTGATGGTGCTAATTGGGTTTATAAAAAAATTAATGAAAAATTTATAATCGCCAAGCCTTTATTACAAATTAAATATAAGCCTATTGTTTCACTGCCCATTTTTGAAAAATATCTAAACGAAATTAAAAAATTAGTTAAAATTAAAAATACAACTACTATAGAAATTTTAAATAATTCAAATAGCACAAATTATTTTTTATTTAAATGTTTGCCCAAAATTTTTAAAAAAATCAGGTTAAATAAAAGTAAAATAAAAATAAAGTCAGATATAGACGGAGATAGGTTAGAAATATATTATAAAAATAATTTAATTATGCCTGAAGTACTTCTTTATATAATCCTGAAAACTTCAAATTATAAAAAAGTAGGAATAACTTTTACAATGCATAAAAATATATTAAAATTTTTTCCTGAAATTAAATTTTATTTCGTTAAAACAGGTCATTCCAATTTTAAGGCTTCATTCCAGAAATTTAATTTAGATTTTGCTATGGAACCTTCTTATCATTTTTATTTCTTTAAAGAGTTTAAAACAGAAGCCCCCATTTTTGTTTTATTCAAATTTTTAAAATATTTAGAAAAAAGTAGGAATGTAAATTTAAAAGGTTTGGCTAAATATTTCCCAGTAAAGAGACTG
>JAGDVT010000007.1 GCA_023255765.1 Candidatus Paceibacter sp.
ACATTCTAAATTTTTCAACAATCTTTGCGATATGTTCATCTGTAAATATATTTTGCTTTCTTGAAATTGGTGTATAAATTTCTCTTGCATCAATAAACAAAATCTCTCCAGTTCTATCTCTAAATCTTCCATTCTTCTTATTTTTAGTAATAAACCATAGAGAAACCGGAAGTGAAACATTGTAAAAAAGTTTTGGCGGACAGGCAATAATGACATCTATTAAATCATCTTCAATAATTCTTTTTCTAATTTCCCCTTCTTTCCCACCAACTGCCAAAGCACCATTTGCCATTACAAAACCTGCCATTCCGTTTGGGGCCAAATGATAAATAAAATGCTGAATCCACATAAAGTTTGCATTACTTGCCGGCGGTATTCCATATTTCAAACGAGGATCATTAGCTGGCAATCTTTCTGGCTCCCAGTCTTGATTAAAAGGAGGATTGGCTAAAATAAAATCAGCTCTTAAATCTGGAAACTTATCATCATAAAAAGAATTACCGATTCTTATATCGTCGCTCATTATTCCTCTAATAGCTAAGTTCATTTTACAGAGTTTCCATGTGTTTGGATTTAGCTCTTGGCCGTAAAATGATATCTTGGATGGATCTTTTTCGTGAATCTTTAAGAAATAATGACTTTGAATAAACATTCCACCACTACCGCAACAAGGATCAAATACTCTACATCCTTCATATGGTTCTAAAATTTCAACAAGGAGTTTAACAATCGGTCGCGGAGTGTAAAATTCTCCACCTCTTTTTCCTTCTGCCGATGCAAATTGGCCTAAAAAATATTCATAAACTCTTCCTAAAATATCTTTTTCTTTCTCTAAGTTGTGATCAAATTTAATCTTTGAAAAAAGATTTATTAGACTTCCATAAGTGTGAGCTTCCAATGGAGTTGTAATAAAAATTTTAGGAAGAACTCCTTTAAGTCGTGGATTCGCTTCTTCTATTGCCTCCATTGCTTCGTCTAAATATTTTGCAATGTCATGATGTAAAGAATGCTTTTGTAAGAATTCCCATCTTGCTTTTTCGGGTATATAGAAAATCCCTCGAGAAAGATAAAAATCTTTATCGTCTAAAACAACTTTTCTTGTTTCAGGATTGGGTATATATTTAGGGCTATTTGGATCACTTATTTCTCTCTCTAATTCTTCTCTTCTTTGATAAAAAGCATCAGAAACATATTTTAAAAATATTAAACCTAAAACAATGTATTTGTAATCCGAGGGTTCAACAGCACCTCTCAATTTATCCGCCGCCTTCCAAAGTTCTTTTTCAAAATCTAGATCCTTTTCTAATTTCTGAGAAATTTTAATAACTTCTTCTGTTGTCTTATTTTGAATTTCTAAAATTTTATTTTTTATTTCGGCGGGTAATTGATCTTTAGGAATTAAATAATCTCTGCCCTTAGAAACGGCAGGTATTTCTCCATTTTTAATTTTCTTAAATATAGCCTGCCTTGAAATACCAAGAATACTTGCTAATTCTTTTGTTGTATAATAATTTTCTTCAGCCATACTCTAATTTTAACTCCAAATTCTTTAAAAATCAAGTTTACCATAGTCAACCAATTTCAGCATCAACAAACATATTTCCTATCAACCCATAAAATTTTTCTTTATAATTAACCATTATTATAATTTTAAAACAAAAGTAAAAAGCGCTCAAAATTATTAAAATCGAAATTGTGCCAAATTAAAAAATTTTTCCTCGAGATATTATTATCACTTACTCAAGGTTGAGTTCTTTAACTTTTTCCCAGTTAATTTCATCCAAAACCGTAATTTTGTTATCGCCAATGATGTATAAATAATCGTTAATATAGACTGCCCTTCTAGCTGAGATTTGGCTGATTGCTTTTATCAGTCCTAATTTATCATTTTTGTAAGAAAAAACATAGCCACCTTCACTGCCGGGTAAGAAAAAGATTTCGTGTTTTTTATCTAGCAAAAAGGCATGGTGAGTCTTCAAAATATCAGACCAGGATTCATCTAAAATGTATTTATCTAATTCTTTGGGATTTTCCGCCTGCGAAACATCAAAAAGAGAAATTTTCACCTTCCAATCTTCTTTTCCAATACCCAAAATTTTGTCTTTTGTGATGGGATGCAAATAAGAAGAGTAACCTGGAATTTTTAATTCACCTTTTAATTCTGGCTTTTGAGGATTGGATAAATCTAAAACATAAAAGGGGTCAGTCTCGCGGAAAGTAACCAAATAACCTTTCTCTTCAATAAATCTAACTGAATAAATTCTTTCTGTTAGCCCCAAATCCTTTACTGAACCAATAACTTTCAAATTTTTATCTAAAACATAAACATCATTGGCTGATTCTCTCCCACTTATCCAGCCAAATCTCCTACCAACAGTTACAGCAATTCTTAAATTTTCTTTATACTCATCTAAAGCAAACTGATTTAAGGGAGAGCCCGGGACATTACCGCTCGCTGTTATTTCGAATTTTTCTAATCCAATCTTTATAATCCCAGTCTTTTCTAATTCTCTTTTTTCTTCCTTGTAATAATCTGCCATTCGATTTTCTAACTCGTTCTCAACTTTTAATCTTTCATCTTTGGTTAAAGAACTTTCATATTTTTCTAAAATGGTTTGCAATTCCGAAAGTTTGGCTTCCTCACTGATATTATAACCTTCTAATTTTTCAAGTTTTTCTAGAAACCAATTGGGGATTAAGTCTTGACATCTTTCTTTTAAAAATTTGGAATAAAACTTAAATATACTCTCATAATAAGAATAAGTAATATAAATTGCATTTTCTGACATATAAACTACTGAATTCTCAGATGAGCCAACAAAAGAAATTTTCTTTTCTATTTTTCCTGAAATAGGATCTAAAATCATTGCTGAAAAAGTAACATCTACTGGAACAGGTAAAACAGGATGATAAATTTCTTGACATTCAATTGTTAAAGGTTTTCCTTCAATGATTAAGGGCTTAATTGGACAAGGATGAATTTCATCAATTAAACTTTTAGTTACTAAATAGATTTTATCTTTATAAAACCGTGAGGTAACAATTGAATTTTTCTCTTCCAATTTTATCTCCCATTTCTTTTCAGGATTTTTAGGATTGGAAATATCGTAGCCCGCGATATCTTTACCGGAGAAAATAACTAAAATATTTTTTGTTAAAAGTAAATCTCCTGATTTTTCAATTTCGCTATCTAAAGCCAAATCAGTTGGTGGAAAGGCTTTAATGAGTTTGGTTTTAGGCGCTTTATAAGGATAGGACGGAATTTCTATTATTATTGGCTCTCGCCAAATTGGCCAACTCCTTCCAGGAGAAAAATAAATTTCCCAACCATCAGTTTTAACAATATCTGGTTCATCAATACCTGGCACTTGAACCGTAGTCTCAGAAATTCTTTCTGGCAAAACAGCTTCTGTAATCGTAAGAGGAACAGCCATAGGAGAGGCTTCCACGGCAGGAAGTTCTCTTGCTCTTTCTAAAGCTAATCCCCAACCTAAATATCTAGCTAGCGCTTTTGTCTTTTTTAAATAATTTTTAAATTCTTCTTTAGAAGAAAATTTTTTAACTCCTGTTGTTGGTTTTTGGGAAGCAGCAGCTTTTGTTAACATTGATTTAAGTTGAGCAATTCCTTTTGAATCTAATCTATTTCCATGCCATTTACCATACCAATCAGCATAAAATTCTTTAACAGCTTTTCTTGTTTGGGAACCATAATAACCAGTTGCTCCAGTAGGAATATCATAACCTGCTTCAATTAAACAAGCTTGAGCATTTCTGACTGCTTTTCCTCTTTGTCCATATTTTACAGGAACTAAAGTATTAGGATTACAGGTTTGAGCTGAAACACTAAAATAAGGAGCGAGAGAAAAAACTATAAGAGAAATTAAAATTAGACCAATGAGTGCTTTTTTATTTCTTTCCATTTTTGAATTTTAACCGCTTATCTATTAAAGAAAGCGGCTAAGATTAATTTGCGCCTTTAATAAAAATAAATGAGGAACTTTTAATAATAAATTATATACGAAAAAAATTTTAAATATCAAGTAAAAATTATGTAAAACTTTTGAATAAATTTACAAAATTTTATTCTTTTAGACTTTTCTTTAATTAAACTTTTCCACAAGAAGCAGATCAAATTTCGAATAATGCAGCTTAATATTTTTTAAAGTTCGAGGTTGGCAATTTTGTTAATTTTATCTAAATCTAAATATTTTCTCGCTTTTGATGTTATATCTGGAAGAATTTTCCATCTTTTAAAAAAGTTACGCCAGTTAAATTTAGAGCCTTAAAAGGAGCAACCTTATATCCATCTTCTTTAAAAATTCGACACAACAAAGCAACTAAAAAACTTTTTTCCAGCTCCTGTCCCAAACCCAGTTGCCTGAACCATTATTTTTCTCATAATTCTCCATATTATTTTATCTCAATTTTTTTTGAAGAAAAACCATTTCAATTTTTCCCCCAATTAATTCTTCTCACCGTACTGAACTTACTTTTGCTACGGAGGTTTGTAGACTAAATCAGCAATTTTTTGCTAAAGCCGACACAAAAATTAGATATTTAGATATTCCAACATTCTTGAGAATGTTGGAATGTTTTTTAATCCCTGCCCCATAGTAAGCTTCTTACCCTGCGGTGAATTTTATTCTACGAGTGGAATTAAACAATCACCCTATTTTTAGCTGATTTTAATTTAATTTTTTCCAAAAGTCCATTTTATTCTTCAATCAGCATAAAAGAAGTAGGTGGAATGTCTCAAATTGAATTATCTATCTTGCTTTGTTGCTAAAATTACCAAACGTCGAGAGTTTTTTGTGAATTTCTGATCACCAATCGTGTCGCCGTAAACTTTAATAATTTTAAATCCAGCTTTGCTTAAATTTTTTCTCATTTCTCTCAGGGAATACACCCTGAGTATCCAAGCGGTCTTATGCCATTTGCCTTTTTCGTCAAGAATCTGAACCTTAACGGTATTACGCCGGGGTTTAGGGTTATAAATTCTTTCTTCTAAAACAAGTAGTTTCCCAACTTTCTCCCATAATTTTGGTTGAAAATTAGCCAGCATCCAGTCGCGATTCATAATATCAATCAAAAATTTTCCTCCAGGCTTTAGGGCTTTGGCAACCGCTTTTAAAACCTTGAAATCCTCATAATCCGTTTCTAAATACCCAAAAGATGTAAACATATTAATAACTGCGTCAAACTCGTTCTTAAAAGGAATCTTTCGTATGTCGCTCCTTATAATTCTGACCTTTATCTTTTTATTTTTGGCGCTCTTAGCCAATATCGCTAAAGCCTTTTTACTTAAATCAAGACCAGTCATCTGATAGCCCATCTTGGCTAAAGGGAGAAGATGCCGACCATGACCACAACAAAGATCCAATATCTTTGCTCCTTTGGGCAAATTCAAAACCCGTTTAATAAAGGTAATCTCTTTTTTTAATGTAAGATGGTTTAAGTCTTTTGCGAGGGATGTAAAGATCTAAATAATATTTTTCAAAAAATTTTTTATACCAAGCCATTTGATTATATTTTATCTTTTACCCCTAGTCAGCTTCGCTGTACTTCGGGGTTCAATCAATTCTTCAACTTTTTACTTTGCTTTTTCCAATAACTCTTTTGCCTAACCCATAAAATTTTTCTTTAAAACTAGCCATTATTATAATTTTAACTCATTAAAAAATTGAGCGAAAGGGATGGTGATTAGTTTTTGCCAAGTTAATTTTTATTTTTATATTTATATTTTCTCATTTTCTTAAGAAATTAAGAAAAAGAAAAACCCCCTAAAATCAAAGTTTTTAATACTAAACAATATTCTAATATTCTATACCTGTCTGCCGGCAAGCAGGGAATGTTAGAATATTTTGTATCGAACAAAAATGATAGAAATTTAAAAAATTGGATAAAGGGTAAAAATTAATAATGATTGATTATTGATGATAAATAAGTTTGTAAATAATTCCTGCTTTGTCGTCAGAAATGTAAATTGTGCCTCCTGGTTTGATTAAAATATCAACTGGTCTTCCGAGAGCTTCGCTATTTTGAATCCAGCCAGTAATAAAATCTTCTTCACCTAAATATTTTCCTTGACTGTCTAAAATATATCTTACAATTTTATATCCCGTTGGTACTCCTCGATTCCAAGAACCATGATAAGCAACTAAAAGATTGTACCAATACTCTTGTGGCCAACCTTCTTCAGGAAAAAATGCTAAACCAAGCGGTGCTGAATGGGCAGGAATATCAATGTAAGATTCTGTTTCAAATGGTTCCATACAAGGATTTCGAACATAAACATTTTTATCAAAATTATCATCGTGAATGTTTTTGCCGTAACATATTGGCCAACCATAATTTTTCCCTTCCTCAATAATATTAATTTCATCAGGCGGCAAATCATCACCAAGCCAATCTCTTCCCATCTCAGTTGCCCAAACTTTGCCGGTTACAGGATGTAAAGCCATAAAAACAGAATTTCTTAAGCCTTTGGCATAAATTTTACTTTCTTTTGTTTTAAAATCATAAACTAAAATTGTTCCATTTCTTTCATCTTTTTCATAACAAACATCACAAGTTGAGCCAATAGAAATTAAAAGCTTATGATCGTTTGGATAAGGCAAAAAGAGTAAAGTTCTGGTAAAATGCCTTCCACCTTTTGGTAAATTTAAAATTTTTCGTGGATTAATTGGTTTATAAATTTTTTCTTCTTCATCAAAAATTAAATCATACTCCATTAATCTTTCAGTTTCTGCCACATATAGCTTACAATTTTTATCATCAATATTTGGACGTGCGATGTCCCAACATTTTATTTCTAAACCATGTGGGTTTTGTAAATTTGAAAGCAAAGTAATTATTTTATCTGCTTTGCCATCTCCATCTAAATCAGGTAAAGAAACAACTTCTCCTTTCTTAGTTAAACTAACAATTAAATTTCCTGCAGGATCTTCTTTAATGACTCTTGCACCATCTAAACCTTTAGCAAAAATATGAATGGTAAAATTTGATGGTAATTTTAAAAAACTTAATTCTTTATCCGATTCAATTTTCTTTTCTGCCGGTAAAAATGCAGGTTTAATTCCTTTATAGATTGGATAAATTTTATAAAAAGCAAAAAATGAAACAAAGAGTAGTAGAGCCACAATAAAAAATTTTTTATTTATCTTTAATTTCCTCATTAAATTTTAATTTTAACGCTAAGAGCCAATGATAAAAAAATTGGTAAGCAAACAATAATAATTGCTAATGAATCAGTATCCTCTTTTTGTCTCTAAGATTTTTTATTTATCTCTTCAGCTAATTTTTTTTCTTCATAATACTTTTTAGATTCTTCTTCGGACATACGCTTTACATCGGGATCCATAAAAAGAACTTTAGGTATATAATAAACATCGGCCTTTTTAAAAATAAAGATTTTTAAACCTAAATTAACTAATTTTACTGAAGCAATAATAATTAAAATTAAACTAATGGCAGAAAAAGATAAATATAGATAATTTTTACTGTTTGAGGAATTTTCATTTTTTTAAAATTAATATGACAAATTTCTTATTTGAAAATCTCTTTGGCAAAATTCACAATTAGGATTATATTCAGGCTCATTAGAAGATCTATAAGTTTTTATTAAATTTTCTAAAATTTCATCGTACTTATCATAGTCTAAATTTTCCAAAAAATAAATTGTTCTTTCCTCAATTTTTTCAAAATTTTCGTTGATATCAATTTTAATAACATATAAAACTCCGATGTTCAAAACTTCAATATTATTCTTTTTTAATAAATATCCATATATTTCTAACTGCCTCTTATATTCTTCTCTAATAAGAAATTCTTTACTAATAGTTGTTTTAAAATCAATAGGAACTAAGAATTTCTTTTCTCTAACTAAAATATCATCAATTTTGCCATAATAAATAACTTTATGTTCTGGATGTTCAAATTGAATTCCGCTGCCTCGCCAACTTTTTAGTTGATTTAGATTAGGAAAAAGTTCTAAATTATGTTTTAATAGTTCTTCAGGAGTTTTGTTTTCTTTTCGATGTTTATCAAAATAAGCTTTTAAAAGTGGATCATATTTACTGCCAATATAGCCGCCTTTAATTCCTTCTGGTCTTTTTATATTATGTTTTGCTTGTAGCCAAAAACAACGAGGGCATTCAATAAATAATTCAATTTGAGATCGCGAAATCTTTTGTAAGTTATTTTTCATTTTTAAAATTATAGCAGAAAAATTAACTTTTTGAAAATGCCAATGTTAAAATTATAAAACTAATCAAAATAAATATTCCTCCAAAAATAAAAGCGAAAGAGAAATTAAGTTTTGTCCAAATCAAACCACCAATTAAACCACTAAAAAGTTGGCCAAAACCATATAAAGCACTTAAAGTTCCTTGAGCAGTTGCTAAATATTCTTGAGATATATTTTTGCCAATATAGACCATTTTGATGCCATCAATTAAAGCTAAACTTAAAGAAAGTAAAATTAAGGCTGGGAAAATTAAAATATTGTAGGGTAAAGAAAAAATTAAATAAGACAAAATTGCAAAAATAAATCCAGATTTTAACATTATTTTTTCTCCAAGCTTATCAGCTAATCTTCCAATTGGAAAAGCAAAAATTACAAAAAAGATATTAAAGAAAAAATAAAATAATGGCAGAGTTTTTAAGCTTGAATCAATCGTTTGAATTCTTAAAAGTACTAGTGATAATGGTAAATAACCAAAAGAAAAAAGAAAAAAGGCTAAAAGATAAAGTTTGATATTTTTAGAGAAAATTTTAAAATCAAAAATAAATTTTTTGTTCTTTGAATAACTATCTTTCTTATCTTCAACAAAAATAAATGTCAAAACAGCTAGAAATCCTAAAAGTGAAGCAATTAAAAATAAATTTTTATAATTTAAAGCAAAAAAATAATTAAGTAAAATAAAACCAACAAGTGGTCCTAAAATTGCTCCAATGGTATCAAAAGCACGATGAAAATTATAAGATTTATTTAATTCTTCTTTTTCAGATGAAAGATAAATTAAAGCATCTCTTGGTGCATCACGCAGTCCCTTCCCTACTCTGTCTAAAATTCTTAATCCTAAAACTTGCCAAAAATTATTAACTAAATAAAGAAAAAATCTTGTTAAACTTGAAATTGCATAACCAAGAACAGCCAAAATCTTTCTTCGATTAAAATAATCAGCTAATCTGCCAGAGAAAATTTTTAAGATATTATTTAAAGCTTCGGCAAATCCTTCTAAAAAGCCAACAAACCAAACTGGTGCGCCCAAAGATTTTGTTAAAAAAGCAGGCATCACTGAATAAACCATCTCATTAGAAAAATCATTAAACAAACTAACTAAACTCAAATAAAAAACATTTTTATTTACTCCAAGAATTTTTTTCATTTTTAGTCTAATTTAAATTTGGCGAAAACATAACTTCCGCCATAAGTTGGACCGGGAATTCCTGGATTATAAAACTCATAAGAAAAGATCATTTGGCTTAATTTTTCATTTTTGGGGGCAAAACCAGCCATATAGAAATATCTTTCTTCTCCGCTTTTCAGTATTCCTTCTTCTGATTCTCGATATCTAAAAGCTATTTCATAACAAGAAGTAAAATCCTTATTGCAAGCTACTCCTTTTATTACAGCATTAATAAAATGATTTGTTTGCCATTCAAGGTTGGAAAGATTTTTGATTTTTAATTTAAAGAATAGAATTTTTGAATTTTCAATCAAAATCCAAAAAAATAAAAATTTGATTAACTTTTTCATTTTAACTTATTATTATATTAAATACCATAATATCATAAAAAAATCAAAATTTAAATTTACATATCCAAGAGTGATGACCGCAAGTTATAAATAAAATTTTTCTTTCTTTAACAAATTTAAAAATTACTCGATAACTTCTATCAATTCTAAAACTCCAAATATTTTTAAATGGTGGTCCAAGTTTTTCTGCGTTCAAAATAGGATGATACGGATTTTGATTAAAAATTTTTATTTTTCTAAAAAATTTTTTCTTTACATTTTTAGGTAATTCTTCAAACCGCTTTTTAAATTCTTCAGAAATTATTATTTCAAACATTTAAATCTTTCAATTTATAAACTTTGCCTTTTTTAAAATCTCTCATACCTCTCTTTACACTTCGAATAAATTCTTCATTATAAAGACCTAAATCTTTAACCAAATTTTCTAACTTATCTCTATCTAAAATGACTTTGATTTTATTTTTATTAACCTGTATATTTAATTCAGCCATTATTTAAATTATAACACTTTTTTAGAATTTTTAAAATTAATCAAATTTTATTTTTGTTTCTTTTTGTTTATGAATCTCTGTTTTTTCTTGATTATAAATATGAATTACTTCGAAACCTCTTTTTGTAAGTTCATTACTTACAAATCTTCGGTGGCATTTGAACCATAAAATTTCAGCACACATTATTGCAGTTTGTTTTTCTTGAGAAATTTTTATTAATTCTTCTAAACCTTCTTTGAATTCTTTTGTTTTTGTATATTCTAAATAACCTCCTTTTCTAAAACCACCAAGTTTTTCAAGCCAAAAATATTGAATATTGCTTTTAGGTAACTCTTTCTCTAAAACTTCCTTATTAAATTGAGGATTATGTCTTGAGTGAGGAAAATGTCTAATATCAACCAGAACTTCAATTTTAAAACTTTTTAAAATTTCAATAAATTCTTCTAATTTTCTTGTTGAATGACCAAGGGTGTAAATTAAATTTTGATTAATTACCATAAAAATGCTTATCAATTGTTTGCAATTTATAGCTAAGGCTTTTATTATTATTTTTAATTTTATTAAAAAATGTTAAAATTACATTATGAATACTAAAATTATAAATAAAAAAATTATTTGGGATTATAAAATCAAAAAAGGGTGGGAACCTAAAACTGACTTTGAATGGGAGTGGTTTTTAATTAGAAAAATAAATTACGGTGATTTTAATGGTATCAGCAAAGAAAAACTTAAAAAATACTTTCCTAAAATAAAAAAATTTCTTGATGAAGGGAAAAAATTAATGATTGAATATTTTCTAAAAAAATATGGAGATAATAAATAAAATACAAAAGGAAATTTTAAAATTATTCGCTAAATCCCGATTAAGAAAAAAATTTTATTGGACAGGAGGAACTGCTTTATCTTTTATCTATTTAAAACATCGTCGGTCAGATGATTTAGATTTTTTTACTAATGAAGAATTTGGTTTTAAAGATATTGAACCCTTTATTAATGAAATCAAAAAAGAACTAAAGCTTGAAAAAATAGATATTAGAAAAATTAATGGTCGTTATGAAATAGTTATTACTAATAAACATTTCTGTAAAATAGATTTCAATTATTATCCGTATCCCAAATTAGCTAAGCCTAAAATTTATAAATATATAATGGTTGATTCTCTTAAAGATATTGCTGCTAATAAAACATTATCTCTCTTTGATAGAAATGAACCGAAGGATTTGTTTGATTTATATTTTATAATAACCAAAAGAAAGATAAAACCAAAAATACTTTTAAAGCTGATTGAAAATAAATTCGGTTTAAGAATGAGTGAGGATGTATTTTGGAGCGAAGCTTTAAAAAGCTTAAAACAAATGGAATCATTAACCCCTTATATAATTAGAATCAAAAATAAAAAAGCCCTGTTAAACAAAATAAAAAACTTTTTCTTTGAAAATTCTTCGGAATATTTAAAAAAATTCATTAAATAAAAATTCACTTCTCAAAAAGTACTATTTCTAAATCTTCAAATTTTTCTGCTAAATTTTTTATTATTTCTCTTACTTTATCTTTATCCAAACCAACGACACCGGTTCCTAAAAGTGGAGTAGCAATTTTAAAATAATTATTTTCTTTACAATATTCAAAAACTTTTTCTAGGACTTCCTTTAATTCTTCATAAGTTATCTTTCTATTATTTTTATAATCAATCGTTGGAATATGAATAACTTTTTTAGCTTTTAAATTTCCCGCAGTAGTTACTGCAAATTCTCCAATTGGAACAAATCTAATTTTTCTACTTTCTTCAATCAATTTTTCTCCTGCTTTATTTGCAATTGCCTTCGCAACACCTCCACCATGAATAAGTTCAGTATTTGCTGCATTAATAATTACGTCTGCTTCTATCTCGGTTATATCTCCTTTTACTTCTCTATACATCTTAATTTAATTTTAAAACGACGTTATCATAAATTCTTTATAAATTTTTTTAAAAATTTTCAAAAATGTTAACTTTATATTTTCTAATTTTCTTAAGAAATTAAGAAAATATTTTTGGCAAAATTTTAAGAACTTTTTGGCCGAGTGGCGAAAGGCGAAAATAAACTAATAATCCTTCTCTTCTTTTATGAACTAAACCAGCTAAAACAAGCCTTCTTAAATGCTCAGCAATTGTTTTGTAATCTTTCTTAAATTCATCAGCAATTTCTCCTAGAGACATTTCTTCTTTATTTTCAAGCAAAGATAAAATTTTAATTCTTTGATGGTTAGCAAGTCCCTTAGCTATTTTCTCTAATTGAAAAATCTCCTTTCCACTAAATTTCATTGATTAAATTATAACAAAAAAATTTAAAAAAATTAAATTTCTGATTTTCTTAAGAAATTGAGAAATTCAAAAAACTAATTTTTTAAATAAATTTTTTATTAAAAATATGCAAATTAACATCTGAATAATTTCTGATTTTCTTAAGAAATTGAGAAATCGAAATTGTTAGTTTTTAGATTAAATTTTGTCATAAAAGTACGAAAATTGATCTATAGGTAATTTCTAATTTTCTTAAGAAATTGAGAAATTAAATATTACAGATTTTAAATGATCAAAAAGTTTTCGAAAATTTAATTTTGTGAATAAGTTATGAATTAATTACAAAAATCCTAACAAAATCTATATATTTTTAGTTTAGTTTAGTTTAAAAAGCTAAGTGTAAAATTATCTTAAAGATGGAAAAGATTTTAATGGATATAGGTTCTTCGACAATAAAAGTTTATAAATATAGTGGTGAAAATTTAAATTTAATCTTGCAAAGAACTATTTTCTTTAAAGATGGTTTTGATCCTGAAGGAGGAATATCTGAAAATAATAAAAAAGAACTTTTAGAACTTTTGGATGCGGTAAAGGAAGAAAACAAAAATTCTTTAATTAAAACTTATGCAACAGGTATTTTCAGAAATTTAGCACCAAAAACTAAAATTAATTTTATTGATGAAATATTTTTAAGAACAGGAATTTACTTTAATATTATTTCTCATGAACTTGAAAATTTTTATTTAGAAAAAGGAGGTGATTTAATTAATGGTGTTATTAGACAAGAATTTAGGTATGTAACAATTAGTGGAAGTTTTAGAAAACATTTAGATTATATTTTAAAAGTTAAGAAAGAATTAGAAAATAAAGGAGTGCATATTTTAAGTCCGAGATTTGAAGAACCTAAAAATCCAGGAGAAGAGTTTGTTATTTTTACTGGTGAAGAAGGTTTATCTCCCTTAGAGCTTGAAAGATATCATTTAAATTCAATTGAAAATTCTGATGCTTTAATTGTTTGTGATCCAGATGGTTATGTAGGTGCTTCAGCACTTTTGGAAATAGGTTATGCTCATTCTTTAGGAAAAAGAATTATCTTTACCGAGAAGCCACAAGAATTTATTTTAAATCAATTGCCACATGAAGTAGGACTCTAAAATTTTTATTCGTATCTTAGGGCCGTAATTGGGTCTAAATTGGCTGCCTTTTTTGCCGGCCAATAACCAAAAATTATTCCAACTGCCGAAGAAAAACCGAAAGCTAAAATTATGGAAAAAATAGAAACCTGCGAAGTAATATTGGCAAATTTTGAAACTACAATTGAAATTAAAATTCCTAAAATTATTCCCAATAATCCACCAATTAAAGTTAAAACTAAAGATTCAATCAAAAATTGAAGTAATATTTCTTTATTTTTTGCACCAATTGCTTTTCTTAAACCAATTTCTTTTGTCCTTTCAGTAACTGAAGTTAGCATCATATTCATAATCCCAATTCCTCCAACTAAAAGAGAAATGGCTGCAATTGAAGCAAGAAAAATTGTCATTGTATTAATTAAAGCATTAAAAGTATTTAGGAATTCTTGTGAAGCGATAACTGAAAAATCAGGATTATCAGGACTAACTCTATGTTCTTTTATTAAAACTTTTGTAATTTCTTCTTTTAATGGTTCAACTAAATCTGAGCTTTGAGCTTGAACAGCTATTTGAGATAAATATTCTGATCCTGTTAATATTTTTTGCATTGTTGTAAGAGGAATTAAAACAACTTCATCTGGATTCATAAAGCCTACGCTTCCTTTTGGTTCTAAAACTCCTATTACTTTAAAACTAACTTTATTTATTCTTATGGTTTTACCTATTGGATCTTCTTCTCCAAATAAATCTTGGGCTACTGTTGGTCCTAAAACAGCATTTCTTGATATACCTTTGATATCACCTTCTTGAAAAAATCTCCCTGATTGTATTTTAGAATTTCTCACTTCTAAATATTCTGGCATAACACCTAATACTGAAGAATTAGTATTTTTGCCAGCTGAAGAAATAATTTGAAATCTGCGAATAATTTCTGGCGAAACTGCTTTTACACCATCAATTTTTTTAATAGCTTCAACATCTTTCATTTTTAAACTTTGAGCTGTACCTCTTCCTGCTGAAACAATTCCTCTCCCTGGCTGAATTATTCCAGGAAAAACTGTTAAAATATTTGAACCCAAACTTTCAATGCTTTGAGCCAATTGTCTTTTTGCCCCCTCACCAATAGAAAGCATTGAAATTACAGCACTAATTCCAATTATAATTCCTAAAATAGTCAGCCCTGATCTTAATTTATTTGATAAAACAGATCTTAAAGCTTCTTTAAATAAATCATAAATTTTCATTTTAAGGTATGGTAGTTATGATTTATAATAATCCTATCTTTAACCTTATAATCATCAATTAATTCTCCATCCTTAATTAAAATTATTCTTTCAGCATGCTTAGCTACATATTCCTCATGGGTTACTACAACAATTGTTTTGCCAAATTCGAAATTTAATCTTTGAAATGTATCTAAAACTATTTCTCCTGTTTTTGTATCTAAATTCCCAGTTGGTTCGTCAGCAAGAATTATAAGTGGATCATTAACCAAAGCTCTAGCAATTGCAACTCTTTGTTGCATACCACCAGAAAGTTGATTAGGATAATATTCCCAAAATTTCTCAGGAAATCCTGAATCCCTCAAAGCTTTTATAGCTCTTTCTCTTCTTTCTTTATAGCCTATACCTGAATAAACTAAAGGTAATTCGACTTGTTCAATTACTTTCATTCTTGGAAGCAAATTAAATGCCTGAAAAACAAAACCAATTTTATTTTTTCTAATTTCTGCAAGCTCATCATCAGATAATTTTGAAACATCTTGATTTTGAAGATAATATTTACCACTTGTCGGCTTATCTAAACAACCAATTATATGCATCAATGTTGATTTTCCTGATCCTGAAGGCCCCATTATAGCTACAAATTCCCTTTCTTTAATTTCTAAATCTATATTTTTTAAGGCTATAGTTTCAATTTCGCTATTTTTATAAATTTTAGTTATTTTTTCAAGTTTTATCATTGTTTCCTTTGACCAAAGGGCATTCTAGGCAAAAATGGATTGGATTGCTGTTTTTGTGTAACTTTTTGATTTAAAGATTTAACAATAATTATTTCACCTTCCTTAGCTCCATTTTTAATTTCTGTAAATTCATCATTAAAAGCTCCTGTTTCTACATATCTTTTCTCAATTAATTCTGGCTTTAAGATTACAGATGCTTTTATATTTTTTAATTCACCTTTATAAATTTCTATATATTTTTTATCTTTATCAGTTTTTATAGCTGAATTTGGAACTAAAATTACATTTTCTTTTCTATCAATAGTTATCTCGGCATTAACCGTCATTCCTGGCTTTATTCCCTTATAATTTTCAAATGCAATTTTAACATCATAGCTTATTACACCTTGCTCTTCTTTTCCTGTCGGACTTATTTCAATAACTTTTCCGTATAAAACCAGATCAGGATAAGCATCAAAAGTTAATTTTGCTTTTTGACCTATTTTAACTTTGGCAATATCAATTTCATTTAAAGAAATTTTAGCAATTTTTTGATTTGTAATTAGGGTTCCTATGATTTGATTATTAACAGTCAAATCGCCTAGTTTCACATTAAGTTGAGATATTGTTCCTTCAAAGGGTGAATAAACATAATAATCCTCTAAATCATCTTTAAGATCTTTTAATTTCTTTTCAGCCTGTTCAAGTTCAATTTCTTTTTGTTTGATTAAAAGTTCTAAATTGTTTTTGTCAAAATCATAATTTTTTAAAGTATCTTTATATGAATTAATTTTACTTATAACCTCAAACAAATTTTGTTTATATTGTCCTAAGGTTGTAAGATAATTTATTAACTTTTGAAAATGGTTTTCAATTATATTTTGCTTTTCGTGGGTTGAATTCTGTAAAATTAAAATTTCTTTAACATATCTAACAATTTCCTTACCTTCATTTACCAAATCATAAGTTTCTAAAATCAAACCATAAGTTTCTTTAATTCTGTTTTCTAGACTATTTTTGTCTTGTTCATTTAAATTCTTAAATTTATTTGAAAGTTCGATATATTTATTTTTAATTTGATTATACTTTCTTTCAAGTTCTTCATTTTTGCCCTTAAAACTTGAGTTATATCCTTCATAGTACTTTAAATTATTATCAAAGTTATCAAAGTCTTTCTCAAAATAAATTTTTCTTAGATCTTCAATGAAACCAGGATAAAAATTATAAAAATTATTTAGAATTTCTTTTCCTTGATTTAAAGCCTTTTGATAGTCATCACCTCTTAAAAGATCTTCATATTGAGAATTAAGTTTTTGTAAATCTAATTTGGCTTTGTCTATACTTAATTTTAAATTTTTTATTGAAATTTCTTGATCTTCTATTGCTTTTTCAATATTTTTGCTATCAATTTTAGCTATCAATGTTCCTTTATTAACATAATCGCCTTCTTTAACTCCTAAATAAACTATTTCTCCACTTACCTTTGCCTTTAAATTGAATTCTTCAATTGGTTCAATTTTACCAGTTCCTGAAACTTTTATTTCTAAATCACCTCTTTTTATAAAATCAACTAAAAATTTATTTTCTTCTTTTTTAAAAATTCTTGTATAACCAAAATAACTACCAAAAAGTATTATCAAAATTAAAAATAATATTTTTCTATTTTTAAAAAAAATTAATATTTTTTCTATCATTTTTTAGATCTAATAATTCTTTTAAGTTTTTTTAAATGTTTTTCTAGATAATTCATGATCTTTTTAATTTCAGAAAACTTCATTAAAGTTATTGACTCCCCCACCCCAAAAACCAAAACTTTATCACCTTTTTTTAACTTTAAATCATCTCTTGCTTCTTTGGGAATAACAACTTGTCCTCTTTCACCAATAACAGTTGAACCATAAAACTTCTTTTGCCACTTTTTAATATTTTCTTTTGGCATAAAAAAATTATACCATAAAAAATTAAAATTCAAATTTTTCAGAAAAGTATGATTTTAGTTATTTTTTAAAATTTTAATTATTTTCAAATTTATTTACCAGCTCGATTGTTTTAATTACTACATCGGGATTGACGCTAATTGAGTCAATGCCTTCTTTAACTAAAAATTCTGTGATTTCAGGAAAGTCGCTTGGAGCTTGTCCGCAAATGCCAATATATTTTCCTTTTTCTTTACATTTTTTAATTACTTGACTAATCATTTTCTTAACTGCTTCATTTCTTTCATCTGCTAAACCTTGCAAAATTTCATTATCTCTATCAATTCCTAAAACAAGTTGAGTTAAATCATTTGAACCGATTGACATTCCATTAAAAATTTCTAAAAATTCATCAGCCAAAATTACATTTGATGGAATTTCGCACATCACATAAACTTTATAATCTTTCTCTTCCCTCTTGCCTAAAATTTCTTCAATAATATCCATTACTTTTCTTCCTTCTTCCGGAGTTCTACAAAATGGCACCATCATTACTAAATTTTTAATTCCCATCTCTTCTCTTACTTTTTTCATTGCTAAAACTTCCAATTTAAATGCTTCTCTAAATTTAGGGTGATAATATCTACTTGCTCCACGCCATCCAATCATTGGGTTTTCTTCATGTGGTTCATAAAGTTCTCCACCAATTAAATTTCTATATTCATTTGTCTTAAAATCTGAAAATCTTACAATAACTTCATAGGGCCAGTAAGCAACGCAAATTTTGGCTATTCCTTCGGCTAATTTATCAATAAAATATTGTTTTTTATCTTCATATTCTTTTGTTAGTTCATCAATTTTTTGTTTTATATTTTCTGGCAAATTTGGGTAATCAATCAAGGCATTAGGATGAATCTTGATATCTTCGGCAATAATAAATTCTTCTCTTGCAAGCCCAACACCCTTAACTGGTAAATACCATTTCTCCCAAGCTTCATCAGGAAGGCCAATATTTACATAAACTTTTGTTTTTGTCTCTGGAATTTCTTCTAAATTATGTTCAATTACTTCATAATCAAGTAAGCCTTTATAAACATAACCTGTTATTCCTGAAGTGCAATCAAGAGTTACTTCATCTCCTGTTTTTAAAATTTCTGTTGAATTTTGAGTTCCAACAATTGCCGGAATTCCAAGCTCACGAGATACTATTGCTGCATGGCAATTGGCCACTATTACAGGGGTATATCTTGAAGTAAAAACTACATAATTATGATTATCATCAACAGTTATATTGTAAACATCAGCTATTTCTTCTTCATTATCTTTAATAACTCTTAACATTTTTAAATTAGATTTTATTATTTTTGTTAATTCGTGATTATAAACAGAACCTTTTACCATAGGAATAATATAATTTTTGATTTTTTCTGAATCTAAAAGCAAGTTAAAATTAACATAAGGTCTTATTCTACCTTTGTAATTTACTTTATCTATAATATCTGAAAGAAGCTGATGAGCATTAAAGAAAATAGTGCCAAATTTCAACCTACCCGATTGGCCCTTAACTCTTGAGGTATAATTTAAAACTTCATCAAAGTTATCTAATAGCAAAACATTATAGATATTTCTATTCAAAGAAACACACAAAGGAATATTTAACCTTAAACAGCTTATAATAAT
The DNA here is from genome assembly GCA_023255765.1 of Candidatus Paceibacter sp. Classification (GTDB taxonomy): domain Bacteria; phylum Patescibacteriota; class Minisyncoccia; order UBA6257; family HR35; genus JAGDVT01. The sequence continues at coordinate 19,207 of JAGDVT010000007.1, forward strand.
TGCTTGTAAGATTTTTTCTTTAGAAACATAAATACATATTCTATTTCTGTAAAATGTACCATCGCCATCAATTAAACCTGCTAAAAATTCTTGAATAAATTCTTCGGATGAATTTAAGATTATTTTATCTATATTCTCAAAATAATATTTAAATTTTTGAGCTAAATTTTTAGAATAAAATCTAAAACTAGATGCTGTACCCCTTACTGGCTTACCTCTGATAATTCCGATATATTCTTTTTCCGAAGATTTTTTGAGTTCTTTACCGAAAATTTCAACCCAATATTTTGATAACTTATTAATGAAATCTAATTTTTCTTTAGAGACCTTTTGAATAAATTCTACTTCTCCATGGGTTCTGCTGAGATATACACTTCCATCAGTAAATATTGCTCCTAAAATATAACCTAATTTGGAATTTATTTTTTTAACATTCAGAATAGGAATTTTAGATAAACTTAAAACACACTCACTATCTTTTAAAATCTTGGCAATTTCTTTTTCTATAATTTTTCTATTTTGAAATGTTAAAAATTTATGATCAGGGGTAACTTTTAAAAAGTTCTCTTTAATCCTGCCAGTTTGAGATATATTAATTTTTATAACTTTTGCTCTTCTTTTAAAACCATCAATTACTTTTTTCCATTCCAATTTTAAAGTTTCAGTATTTAAAGAAAGAACCTTTATTTCTTCTTTATTAAATTTTTCAACAATTTCTCTAATTTCCATAAAGCCTTTATTTGTTAAAATTTTAGTTTCGCCCGCAAAGCAAGTCCTTCCTCCTCTATCAGTAATTATTCCTTTAGCAATTTTCATTATTGGCACCCAATCAGGATCAGTCATTTCAGTAACCAAAATTTCTCCTTCTTGAAATTCATTTATTTTAGAAACATCTTTAATCACTCTTACTTTGCCAGAAGTAATTTTTGAACCAATTGCTATTCCCTTTGTTAAAATTTCTCCCTTTTCTTTTAACTTATATTCATGATAAACATTTTTCTTTTTGCTTGAATGAACAGTTTCTGCTCTTGCTTGTACAATATAAATTTTTCCATCAATTCCATCTTTTGCCCATTCAATATCCATTGCCCTTTGATAATGTCTTTCAATAATAAATCCCATTTTAGCAAGTTCTAAAACTTCATCATCGCTTAAAGAATAACTTGCTTTTTCTTCGTCAGTTGTCTCAACTTCAATTGTTCCACCATCTTCTCCATAAACAATTTTTCTTATTTTCTCTCCCTTAAATTTTGAAATTATAGATAGTTGAAGATTTTCTAAATTAAATTCTTCAGGAACACTATTAAGTCCTGCATATTTAAAAACTATCCATTCATCAGGAACAACTTTTCCTTGAACAATAAGCTCGCCGAGCCCAAAAACACCATTAATCACAATAACTTTATTTAAACCAGAATCAGAATCAATAGTAAACATAACCCCTGAACTTGCTAAATCAGATCTTACCATTTTCTGTACTCCAACAGAAAGCTTAACTTGAAAATGATCAAAGCCTTTTTCTTGTCTATAAAAGATTGCTCGATCAGTAAAAAGTGAAGCAAAGCAAAATTTTATTTTTTCAAGTAAATCTTTTTCTGTTACATTAAGATATGTTTCTTGCTGGCCTGCAAAAGAGGCATCGGGTAAATCTTCAGCTGAAGCACTGCTTCTTACCGCAACTTGCAAATCTTCTCCATATTCTTTTTTAAGTTCCTCATAAGCCTTTAAAATTTCTTCTTTTAAATCTTCGGGAAAATCTCCTTGCTTAATTAAATTTCTTATAGTTTCACCACTTTTTTGAAGCTGATTAAGATCATAAACATTTAGATTTTTTAAAATTTCTCCTATCTTTTCTTCTAAATTGTTAAATTTTATAAAATAATCATAAGCTGCGGTTGTCACAGCAAAACCATTAGGAACCCTAACTCCTAAACTTTGCAACTTTTGATACATTTCACCCAAATTAGCATTCTTCCCACCAACCAAACCTACATTCTCTTTTGTTATTTCTTTGAAAAATTTAATGTAGTTCATAATTTAATTATAAAACGCAAAAATTTCTAACAACCTATTATATTTTGCAACTCTTTCGCCTTGAACTGGTGGTCCGATTTTGAAAAAATCTGTTTCAAAAGCAATTCCTAAATCAATAATCCAATCATCATTTGTTTCTCCGCTTCGATGAGAAAAAATTGTAAATAAATTATTTTCTTTTGCTAATTTTACAAATTCAAAAGTTTCTAAAATTGTCCCAATTTGATTCGGCTTGACAATTACTCCATCAACTGAATTTTTTTCTAAAGCAATTTTTAGCCTTTCAACATTTGTTGTTGTTAAATCATCGCCAATAACTTTAAAACCTTCTTTTCTTAAATCAGCAAATTTTTCAAATTCATCTTCTTTAAAAGGATCTTCTAAATATTTAACATCCAACAATTTTAATTTTTTATAAATATTCTTCCAGTTTACTAATTTTGTTATTTGATTTGCAGCAATATCAGCACCAAGTTCAAAATTCACGAATTGATCACGAATATCATCATACGAATTAGTCACGAATTGATCATGCACGAATTTATCACGAATATTATCACGCGAATTATTCGCGAATTTATTCATTCGTGTTTCATTTGTATAATCATTCGTGTTTAACTCGTGCTTTTCTATTCGTGATTCATTTGTGTGATTTATTCGTGAATCATTCGTGATTACCCTCTTTAAATATAAAAATGGAGCGTAGTTGTCGGAAAAATTTGTCGAAAATGCTCCTTCATTATTTCTACCAAGTGGTTTTGGTAATTCTTTTTCTAATTTTTTAATAATTTCTAAAATTTTTTCAATATATTCCGCGAAATATTGCGAACTATCACGCGAACCCTCGCGAATACTGTCGTTCGCGTTAGTTCGCGTATTGTTCGCATCTGTTCGCGTTACCAGCCAATATTCTTGAAAATCTAAATTATTTTTTGAATGAACTCCACCACCAATAAGGTTGATGATTAGACCAGGGAGTTTCACGAATTGGTCACGAATATTATCATACGAATTTTTCGCGAATTTATTTATTCGTGTGTCATTCGTAATTTTATATTCGTGTTCCATTCGTGTATTATCTATCCGTGAATCATTCGTGTATTTATTCGTGCTTAATTCGTGATTATCATTCGTGTATTCCTTTCTCAAATACTCCCACAATTCTAAACCTTCTTTTTTTGCTAAAATTCTTGCAAAAGAAATTGACAGTCCTAAAGCAAAATTTGCCCCTAAATTAGTTTTATTTTCGCCCGCCTTTCTGATTAAAAACTCATCAAATTCTTTTGAATTTTTAAAATCTAAATTTTTTATTTCTTTTAAAAATTCAGGTAAATTTTTTTGAATCTCTTCATAACTTAAACAAATTGCTTCATAACTTCCTCTACTTTTACCTGAAGGAATACTTGCTTTTCCTTTTATTCCTCCTGCCTTGTCGGCAGACAGGTCGTTTTCAATTTCAACCTCAATTGTCCAATCACCCCTTGAATCTAAAACTCTCTTTACTTTTATATTTTCAATCTTCATTAATTAAATTATAAATAAAAATTCTTCTCTTAAAAAAATATTAAGAGATTAAAAATCCACAAGCTACATCCTTAACTATCTCCTTCTAATAAGAATTTTTTTCAATAAGTTTCATTAATAAAATTAAGCTTAAAATTTTATTCTTTAATCCCTAAAGCTAAAAGTATTTGTGCTTTTAAATTATCATTATAAAAATTCAATCGTTCTATACTAAAAATTTTTTGAGGTAGATCTTTATAATTACAAACAAAAACACCGGGATGTCCTATGATTCTTTCTATAATTGCATAATTAGAAGTAAAAACTAAAAATGGGTAAATAGGTATTTTTATATTTGCTCTTTCTAAAAATTTCTCTAATAACTCTTTTTGTTGTTTTATTTGTTTTATTATTTCTTTATCTAATAATCTATAACTTTTACGGAATTTTAATTTCTTATAAACATCTGTTTCTGAAACTCTAAATACTCCTCTATAATTTTTACTTTCCAGAATAAAAATACCTTTCGGACCTATTAGAAGAATATCAATATCTCCTATTCTTGTTTCTGGAATTTTATAATTTTTTATTGCTATATAGTCGTCAGAAAAATTACTTTCATTTAAAACTTGAATTATTCTTTTTTCACCAATAGTACCTTTATCAGCTATATCTCTTTTAAAAAAATAAAATTCGCTTTTTTTAATGAATCTTGTACTTAAAATAGCTAAAATGATAATTAAAATTAAAAACCAGATGCTATGTTTTGCTAAAACCTGATTATATTTTAAAAATAAAAATATTACCAGGAGAGTGATTAATCCAATAAAGAGTCCTATAATTCCTAATCTTTTTCCCTTAATATCATAAAAGTCACCCTTCTTTTCAGAATAAGACTTGTCTAGCTCTATTATTCTCATTAAATTTAATTATAAACAAAGAATTAAAAGTCTAAAAAAAACTCAAACTTAAACTTACACAAAACATTCTAACATTCCCTGCCTGCCGGCAGGCAGGTATAGAATATTAGAATGTTTTGT
>JAGDVT010000049.1:0-2006 GCA_023255765.1 Candidatus Paceibacter sp.
TTTTAATTAATTTGAATATTCCAAAATCTCTTATAACATATTCATTATTCATTATTTTTTCTGGATATGCTAAAACAAATGTTAATATACTCGCAATTCTTACATTTGTTTCATCAATTTCATTAAAGAAATAATGATATGCTTCGTGTAATAATGTTATTAAACTGTATTTGTTTATTACTATTATTTTCTCGTTTGGTAATGTATATCCAAATTCACCATCATTAAGATTACTATTAACTATTAGTTTTGGTTTTTCTTTATTAAACATTACTGATAAATCATTAAGCAAATTATTAAATGCTTCTTCTCTTTTATCTTTATCCCAAAAATCATTTCTATATTTTTCTCTTATATGATTTGCTATTTCAACTAATTTTTTAGTTTCTATCATTAAAACCACCTCCTCCAATATCTATATCTATATTCATAATCATCATAATATTCATAATCATTTTTATCATTTTTATTATTAATTTCTTCTATTTCTTTAATCAATTCATTAACTATTTCATTATATTCTTTTTCATCATCAATTATTGTTTTCAGAAACTTCTTAAATTTCTTTAACTTATAATATTTAGTTTCACTGCCATATCTATAAACAATTTTTCTTTTAATTTTATCATATTCTATAAACAATCTACTATATTCTAATTTAAACTTCTCTGCTATTTTTCTCTCTATTCTTTCTGATATATTTAATCTTTTTGTATTATCAACTCCATAATATCCATAATATCCATAGTATCCATAATTACTTATTAATACATTATCGTTATAATTATGCCATTCTCCCAAAAATACAACCTTTTTATTACTTATTAATAGAAATCTACTTGTATCATCTAAAACATTTATCTTTTCAGCTATTTTTCTAATATCAAATAAATTCATTTTTCTAAATGTTAAAGCTATTGTATATGTATCGCTGTATTTATTCTTATCTATATTTTCATTAAACATAAAATTGTAAATCTTAAATATTTCACTACTTACACCATTTTCCATTATCAATATTTCATTATCATTTAATATACCTTCATTTAAACTTATATCTCTATTTTTACTTATCAAAAATGGGTGTGTATTTATTAAATTTGTTTCTCCACTCGTAGCATTTCTTAAATGTATAGCTATTTTTATAATATTTTTATCATTTTTCAAATTTCTATAATATTCTATAAATTCATTATACTTATCTTTTTCAAATTTCTTCCATTTCCATTTATTAATACTTTTATCAAAATATACAATACCAATACCATCATTATTGTTATTATCATACTGCCTTTTAATAAATTCTTCTTCTAAATCATTAATTCCTTTTCTATTCTTTATGTATATTATTTGACACATTTTTTATCACCTCAATTTTCTTTATTATCTTATTTTCTTTATTTATATTTAAGCTCTTAATAGCATCTAAATTATTAATTTCAGCATCTATTTTACCCCTAACTAATTCTTTATCCTTAAATTTATCTATAATTTTATCTATTGTTTCTATAAACCATAAAACATATTCTTTAAATTCTTCAAAATTATTAAAATATGGTGCTATTCTAAATTCTAATGTGTTATATAAATTTATACTATTAAAGTTTATAGCAGTATATCTTTTGCTCGATTTTGTGGTATGTGTTTTTAATTGATTATTTATATATTCCAATTTCCATATTGCTTTACAATATTTATTATTCAACCTTAAAATATATTTATCATAATTATTCCATTTTTCAGTATAGCATTTTATAAAATATTTATAAACTTTTTTAAATGTAAATAACTTATAATAATCATTATTCTCAAACCTAATATGTATATGATTACCGCAAGTTTCATTTTGTTTAAATTTACAATTATTAAATAAGTAATTTACAACCTTAAATATTGTATTTAAATCTTCATTCCAAAACTTTATTTCAGCATCTTCTATATCTTTATATCTTACAAACACACTCCCATCTCTACCTATACTATAATATTTATCTAAATCATTATCT
>JAGDVT010000049.1:2106-3804 GCA_023255765.1 Candidatus Paceibacter sp.
TACAAACACACTCCCATCTCTACCTATACTATAATATTTATCTAAATCATTATCTTTAAGAAAAATTTCAAATTTATCTAAATCATCATCATTAATTCCACCTTCAAATTCAAATCCTATACTTTTTATGTATTTACTTATCATTTATATCACCGATATTATTTTCATTTATAATTATTTCTGTTTCATTATTTTCAACTAAATTTAGCATTTCCTCTAAAATTTTACTAATAACATAAACTATAACATTATATTCAATAACATTCAACAATTTATTAACCTCAATCTCAATTTCATTATTCACAATTCTAAATATTGCTAAATTAAATATTATTTCATTTTCATATACAACTATACCCATTCTGTTTATATCATCATCATAAGTAATTTTATAACCATTATAATATCTGATTTTTGTTAAAGTATTATACAATTTATTATATAACTCTTTATCATTTTCTCTATAAAATTTACAAGTTTTTCCTAATCCCCATAAGTTTTTTGTTTCTCTAATTTCTAAATTTAAACTTTCTAATAATTTATTTATATTATTTCTCGTATCACTATCTAAAATTAATTTTAACTTACCATTTTTATACACTATTTTATTCATTATTATCACCTATGTTTATTATTTTATTTATCAGTTTATTTATCAAATTGTATATTGATTGAGAGATAAAAATAAGTTTAGAGATAAGAAGAAGAGAAATAGCTTTAAGTTTTGTTTTTGTTTCTAAAATTTTATCTCTAATTGTTAATTTTTCTCTCATATAAGAAGAAGGAAAAAAAGAAAAAGATATAATTATGTTTATTGTTTTACTAAATATATCTTATCGTTTCTTTTTAATACTTTTACATTATAGTTTTTTGCTATTCTTCTTAATGATATGTATATAGTTTGTATTTTTACATTTCTATTTTTTTGTATCTCTTCAACATTTAATTGTGCTTTTTCCAATTCAGAAGCTAAAAAGTTTTGTATAAGTTTATCATAGTATGCTTCTCTTCCTTTTGTGCTCTCTGGTATTTCTGATACTTCTCTGAATAGGTTTATTATTTCTTCTTTATCTTTCATTTTACCACCCCCCATATAATAAGGTAAAAATTCTTACAACTTCATTAAAGATAAATTAAAACATCTTTTTTAAAGCTATTTTGATTTTAGCATCTTCACTTAAATATTCTAAATCATTACTAAATTTTAATTCGTTTAGCATACAAAATTGTTTATATATGCTTAAAATATAATTTTCTATAAATCCATCTCTTTTTAATTTTCTTAAAATCAATTTTCTTAAAATTTTGCGATTTTTCTTTAACTTTAAGAAGTTAAAAGTATAAATATTTTTCTTATTATTAATTTTAATAAAATGTTTATTAAGCATTTTCTTAACAAATCTCACTTTACTTTTATATCCTTTTTCTTTTTCTTTTATCTCTAAAATATTTAAAATATCATTCAGAGAAAAAATAACTTTATTTAGCTTTTTTAAATACTTAAACATATAATAAGTTAAAAGTTTTTCTTTATTGTTATACTTATTTAGTAATGTTTTATCCATTATTAACACCAGCATTATTATTATTTACATTATTATTATTTACATTATTCAAATTATCAATATTTACATTATTATTTACATCTTTTTTATACTCTCTCAAAATCTCATTTAGAAACTCTTTAAATCTCTCAAA
>JAGDVT010000006.1 GCA_023255765.1 Candidatus Paceibacter sp.
AGAAAAATTGTAATTAACTTTAACTTTGCCATTTTATTTTATTATATACCTATTTAAAAAAGTCAAGATTAAATTGTGGATAACTAAGAAAATTTTAAAATTATTTCGAGTTTTTATATAACAAGGAAACAGATGTAGATTATGGAGATTTTGTTTTAATAGATAAAAATACAGCAGAAAAAGCTCTAAAAATAGCAAAAAATATGGTAAAATCTATTTTAAACTTTAGGAAGAAATACTACAAATTATGAGATTTTAAAATTTCAGAAATCAATTTAATTTGTTCTTCTTTTTCTTTAATTAGCTTTTGCCATAAATCTTTACATTTCTTACAATTTTTTGCATCTTTTAAATAATGTTTTCTTAACCGCCATAAACTTCTATGTTCTTGTACTAATTGTGACATTAAATTATAAATATGATTATTGTACATATTTTTTTAAAATTAATTACGACTTTAATTTTTCTAAAATTTTATTCCCAAATTTTTCTGCTGCTTTAGGTCCATTTGCTGTAATTAAATTTTCATCTTCAACTACATCTTCATCTACAAAAATTGCTCCATTTTCTTCCAAAACTTTTATTGGAGATTTATCTATCTCAGAATGCCAAACTGTTGCCTTTTTGCCTTTTAATACTCCTGCTTTTGCCAAAATAGTCGGTGCTATACATATTGCACATAACAATTTGTTTTTCCCAACTACTTCTTTAATTAATTTATAACTATCCTCATTGTCTAAATTTTTTAATGCTCCTGCTCCTCCTACAAAAATAACTGCATCATAATCATCAACATTTACATCTTTTATATTTAAATCAATATTTGCTTCTCCGCCTAAGAATCCTAATGCAATTTCACCTGCTTTTCCATTGCTTGCTGTTTTTACTTCAAATTCTTTTTCTAATATACTTTTCGGTATAAAATATTCTTCGTCTCTAAAATCTGTTTTTGCTATTACAAATAATATTTTTTTCATTTTGTTAATTTTGAATTTTTTTCTAAAAATTCTATATTTTCATTAACTTTTTTAATATTTTTATTAAATTCTTCATAATTTCCCTCTAAAATATTTTTTCTTGCTAAATTTATATTTTCTTGTATTTCTTTAATTTTTTCTTCTGCTGTCTTGTAATCTACATTTAAAACTCTTTGACCTTTTTCAAATTCACTTGTGAGTTTTTTCAATCTATTTACTAAATTATTTAATGCATTAAAATCTATCTTTTTCAAGAAATCACTGCTTTTGTTAGTGCTCGCTAGAATTTCTTCTTTTTCTTTTTCTGATAAATCTTTTAATTTTGTAAGCAAATATTTTATGCCCTCTTCAGTATCAAATCCATAAACAGTTCTATTCAAAACTTTTACAACCATTGATTCCAAATTATCATCTTTTATATTTTTCTTTATAGTTAAATAATGTTGTAAGTATAAATCAAAAGATCTTTCATATAAATTTTTATACTGAGAATATTTAAAAGAAAAATTGCTCCATTCTTTCTCTAAATCATTTAAAATTTTTATGTAGTTTCTCAAATATTTTATTTGAACATTCTTATTTTTTATTTTAAGAGCATTATTTAAGGTATATTCTAATAAAGAATTTAAATAAGAAATCTTGTTAACAGGATTTACAATTAATTTAGAAAAATTATAAAAAGCATTAAATTTTAAGTTTTCATAATATAAAGAAATTTGAGCATTAGCAAAATTAGCAATAAACAAAAATAGAAGGAATGATAACAAAATTTTTTCTATCTTATACCTGTTCATTAAATCTATTATAATATAATTTTAAGCAAAATTAAAATACATAAAATACAAAAAATGAGTGAATTAAGAGAAAAAGCTTTAGAACTTATAGACCAATATATCAATAACGAAAATTTAAAAAAACATTTATTAGCAACAGAAGCATTGATGAGAGCATTGGCAAGAAAATTTAATGAAAATGAAGAAATTTGGGGCATTGCAGGTTTAGTGCATGATATTGATTGGGAATTAACAAAAGAAAATCCAGAAAAACATTCAATTTTAGGCGCAGAAATATTAGAAAAAGAAGGATTCCCCAAAGAAATTGTTGATGCAGTTAGAATTCATAATCACATTCATAATTTAGAACCAAAAACATTATTAGAAAAAGCATTATATTCATGTGAAGAAATGACAGGATTTATTGTTGCAGTAGCACTTGTTATGCCTAATAAAAAATTATCAGAAGTAACAGTTGAAAGAGTAATGGATAAATTCAAAGAGAAATCATTTGCAAAAGGAGCAAATAGAGAAATTATAAAAAAATGCGAAGAATTATTAGGAATAAAAGTAGAAGAGCTAGCAGAAATTTGTTTAAAAGCAATGCAAGAAATTAGTGATCAGCTAGGTTTATAATTTAATTATGGAGAATGGAAAATTTTTGAAAGAAAGGGCTGATAAATTTTATGAAACTGCTAAATTTAATTTTGAAAAAGGAATGTTTGATATTGCAGCATTTAATATAGAGCAGGCAGCTCAATTATATATTAAATATGCTATTTTTAATATATTAGGAGATTTTAGAAAAACTCATAATATTAAACAACTTTTGGAAGATTATTATAAAGCAACAAAGAAGAGGGAAGTTTTAGATTTCATCACTATAAATTTAAAAACATTAGAAGAATTAGAAGAAATTTACATACAAAGCAGATACATACCTGCAAACTTCTTTAAAGAAGATATAGAAAAATTGTTTAATTTTTTAGAAGAATTAAAAAATATATTAAACATAAATGGACTACATTGATCTTTTGGTAGAATCAAAAGAAATTAGAGAAAAATACATAAAAAATATCAACAAATACCTTAAATTAATCAAAAGAAGAGCAAACAAAATTTTAGGTAAAGATTCAAGATTAATTGTTTTTGGCTCTTTTTTAAATAAAGAAAAATTTAAACCAACAAGCGATATAGACATACTTATAATTTCAAAAAATATTCCACAAGAATTAAGTAAAAGAGCTGAAATTTTACTTTTACTCAAGAAAGATTTTAACACCTACCATCCTTTCGAAATTCATCTTGCAACTCCTGAAATATACGAAAATTGGTACAAAAAATTTATTAAAGATGAATATATTGAAATTTGATTTATAATTTTAAGGTAATGAAAGAAGAATTTGAGTTTATGAAAGAAAAAGCTACTGATTTTTATAGATACGCGCTATTAGCAATTAAAGATAAAAAATACTATATCTCAGCACTTCATTTTGAACAATCCGCACAATTATACTTAAAATACACCTTAGCTTTATTATTAGGAGATTTCCCTAAAACACATTCTTTAAACAAATTATTAAATTTAATAATAAAATCAACCAAAAATAAAAAAATATCCAAAAATTTAGAGAAATTTAAAGAAAAATGGCAAGAAATAATTTTTGATTTAGAGGAAGCATATTTTACTTCAAGATATTTCCCAGTTGAATTCCCACGAGATAAAATTTTAAAAATGCAAAAATTTGTAGATGAATTAAGAAAAAATTTGAAAACATTATGGACTTAGGAGAAATACTTTTAAAAATCAATAAAGATTATGAAAAATATTTTATAAATCCTATTTTCTATGCAAAAAAAATAAAGAAAAATGCAATTAAAATATTGGGTAAAGATATTAAAGTTTACTTATTTGGTTCGATAGTTAAAAATAACTTTACTTTTAATAGTGATATTGATATATTGATTGTTTCAGAAAAAATAAAAAAAATTAAAAATAGAAGTAATTTAAGGTTAAGGTTATTGAAAAATATTGGTATAGATTCGCCTTTCG
>JAGDVT010000039.1 GCA_023255765.1 Candidatus Paceibacter sp.
TTAATCAAAAATGGATGACTATTACCAAATATTAGGAGTACCAGAGAATGCATCTGAAGAGGAGATAAAGAAAAGATTTAGAGAATTAGCAAAGAAATATCATCCTGATGTTGGCGGTGATCCTGAAAAATTTAAAAAAATATTAGAAGCATATAGAGTACTTTCTGATAAAAAATTAAGAGCAGAATATGATCAAAAAAGAAAAATGATGAGAGAAGGTTTCTCTTTTGACTTTCCCTTTGGCTTTGAAGATTTACATTCTTTCTTTAGAAACCAAAACTTTGATGATCTTTTAGCTAATTTAATAGAAGAATTTTTTGATTTTTATCCAGAAAGAGCAGAAGCTAAAGATATAGTTTTAGATTTGGAAGTAAATTTAGAAGATATTATTGCTGGTACAAATAAATCAATTAAATATAAAAGAAAAGTAGTATGTAATGTCTGCAATGGAACAGGAAGTCAAACAAAAAATTTAATTATATGTAACGTATGTAATGGCACAGGAAGAGTTAGATCTAGATCTTCATTCTTTACAGGATTTATTTTTGAAACTTCAAGAATATGTAAAAATTGTGGTGGCAAAGGGAAGATTCCTGAAAGGGTTTGTTCAAATTGCCAAGGAAGAGGTTATGTAATTAAGGAAGAAATAATAAACATAAACTTACCGCCCCATTTTGATCCAAAGGAAATAATAAAAATACCTGGTGCAGGAGATCAAGATCCTTTTTCTAAAAAAAGCGGTGATTTGTTTTTAAGAATAAAAATTAATCCCCACCCTAAATTTAAGATTAAAGGAAATGATATAATAGGTGAATTAGAAATAAATGTAATAGATTTATTATTGGGTAAAGATATAATATTTGATTATTTCGGCGAAAAAATAAAAATCCATATACCCCCAGGATTTAAGGGAGATAGTATAAGAATACCTAGAAAAGGAATCAAAGGCGGTGATTTGATATTAAAGATAATTTTTAAAGTACCTCAAAAATTAAGTAGGAGAGCAAAAGAATTATTAGAAGAACTTAGAAAAGAGTTGGAAGATTAATTTTTATTTTCATACTCCTCTATTTTTTTAATCCTTCTTATGTACTTTTCAATATTTTTAAATTTAGTATTAATAAAAACTTCTATTAAAGCAAAAGCTTTTTCTTCATCCACAAAATTTGCTGGTATACATAATACATTTATGTTATCATCTTCTCTTGCCTTTTTTACGATTTCTAACTCCTCACCTAATCCTGCCCTCACACCCTTTACTTTATTTGCTGCTATACAAACTCCTATGCCAGATCCGCATATTAATACCCCCATATTATTTTTATCTTTTGCGACTTCCTCTGCTACCTTTATGGCGATATCTGTATAATCATCCTCAGGATTATAACTATAATAGCCTAAATCTATTAAATTATATCCATGTAGTTTCAATTTTTCTTTCAATCTTTCTTTGAGTTCAAAACCTCTATGATCAGCACCTATAATTATATTGATTTTTTCCATTACTTTAATTATAATTCATTAAAATGCTAATAAAAAACGCAGAAATTTTTGCTAAGCTTCTATTAATACTATTTGCATTTAATCAAGCAAATGTTTTGGACGAAAGTAAAATGTTAGAAATTTTAAATAAAATTTATTATCAACCATATCCAGAATTTTCTGAAAAAGCACTTTATTTTAGATATCCAGATTTTGATAATTGGAAAAGACCAGAAGGACCTATAAAAATAGCTATTCAAATAGGGCATATGATAGACAAAGAACCACCCTTAGAACTTCAAAAAGTTTCTAAAACAGGTGGTGTTTTTGGAGCTATAAAAGAAGTAGAAATTAATAAACTTATAGGATTTGAAATAGAAAAAATATTGAAATCTAAAGGATATTTAGTTGAAATTTTACCTGCTATTATACCTCAAGATTATTATGCTGATGCATTTGTTTCAATTCATGCTAATTCTACAGATAGCGATGTTTCTGGATTTATGATTTCAACTCCATATAAAGATTATTCCGGGAAAGCAAATAAATTAAGGGAAGCTATAATTGAAGAATATTTAAAATTTTCAGGCTTAGAATATATAGATAAAGTAACTGTAAATATGACTCACTATTATGCATTTAATTGGTCAAGATACAAAAGAGCTATACACCCTAGAACTCCCGCTGTGATTATAGAAATGGGCAACATTAGAAATCAAAAAGACTTGATCACATTAATAATAGGTTATCAAAAAATAGCACAAGGCATAGCAAGCGGCATAGAAAGGTTTATAAAAGAAAATTATTAAATATAAAATTTTGTTAAAATGGAGCAAATAAATTTTGAAAATAAAGAAATTACAAAGTTAAATTCAGAAGAAATTAAAAATTTAATTCCGCATAGAGAGCCATTTTTATTTATAGATAAAATTAGAATAATTTCAGAAAGCAAAGCAGAAGGTTATTATAAAATCAAAGAAAGGCCTAAGTTAGAATTAAACTCTTTATTATTAGAGTTTCTAAATCAAACAGCAGGAGTATTATTTGCTTATTTTAAAAAACCAGAAATTCAAAATAAAATTGGATTTCTAACAGGTTATAGAAATGTTAGCTTTAATATACCACAAGATTTATTAGAAAATCCTGTTGATAAAGAATTTAAATGCGTAGTTGAAATAAAAGCAAAAAGAGGAAATATAGTAATTTTTTCAGGATATATAACATTATCTGATGAGGAGAATAAAATTATTGAGGTAAAAGAATCTACCTTTGCTATAGTTGATAAAAATGAATAAAAATGAAATTATACAAATAATTAATAAGTTATATAAAAAAATAAATTCTACTAAAATCTCAGTTAATTATAGAGAATTACATAATATAAAAGATAATTCTTTCACCTATGGAGAAATTGAAGTAGAAGAATTTTTGAAAATTTTGGATTTGGTAGATTTTAGAAGAGATAGTATATTTTATGATTTAGGAAGTGGTAGTGGTAAAGCAGTAATTTCTGCATATTTATATAAAAATCCTCAAAAAGCAATAGGGATAGAATATATTCCAGATTTAGTGAATATTTCAAAGCAAGTATTATTAAAATTAAAAGAAATTTTAAAATCAGATGTGCCTATTGAATTTATAAATGATGATATTAAAAATTACGATTTTACTGACGGGAATATAATATTTGCTCATGCTACTTGTTTTAGTGAAGAATTATTAAAAAGTATCTTTGAAAAAATAAAAAAATTAAAACCCAATAGCTACATAATAATAGTAACAAAGGAGTTAAAAGCAGATTTTCTAAAATTATTATTTCAAAAAGAATTTCGATTTAGCTGGGGATATGGATTGGTTAGGATTTATGAAAAAATATAATATAATAAATTAATTAGTCGAATTAACATAATAAATAATAATGAAAAAGAAAATTTTTTTAGCTTATTATTTGTCGCTTCTATATTTTTATTAGTAAAAACACTTTCAGCTCAAGATCTTGTTCCTAGACCTATAATACCTCCTATACCTACTAATATCGCAACTCCAACTTTTGAGCAAATTGCTCTTATGCCTAATAAAGAAATCGTCCCCTCGCCATTAATTAAACCTGAACAAATCCAGAAAAAATCTCAAAATAATATTTGTGAAGGGTTAAAAGGTCTAGAATATAGAAAATGCTTAATCAGAATCAAAAGAGAAGCTGGTAAGACAATTAAAGAAGTGAAAGAAGAGCAAAAGAAATGATAGATAGAGAGATAAAAGATATATATGAAAATGTGAAAGAAAATATAAAATTAGGAAGAAATGTATTTTTGATAACACCTTTAGGAAGAGCAATGGCAGGAGGTAAAGTATTAAATATTGAAAACAATATTTTAACTTTAAGTACATTAGAATTCGAAACAAAATGGGATATCTCTAATGCAAAAGGTGATAAAGATAAATTAGTAGTTAATCAAGAAGTAAGAATACTAGGTAGATGGGATTCTAAAAGCAGAGTTTTTTGTTGCAGATCATATAAAAATAATGTCCAAACAAATAACACCCTTGACATCAACTTCATCTCCGGCCTTAGAACAAAAAACTAATGAAGTGTTAAAACAAATAATTGAATTACTTAAAAAATCAGGAGTTCAAAGCTATTGATATATGTTTTAAAAAATTAAAAAATAATAATTTAAAGAAACGCCAGTCCCCGGCGCTAAAGGAGGCCTTCCTGCTTGGGCATACGGGAAACCGTTGCTCGGGCAGGTGCTCCTGGATACCCAGGAGTAAGGGGTAAGGAGGCCCCGGGTTAAATAGGGGATAAAAAAATCTCCACCCTCTTCTTTTTAAGAAGAGGGTTTTTTATTTTAGGTTGTAATTTAAAAGGAGGTGATCTACATGCTAGGAGGAACAAAGTATGGGGTGCCCTGGCACCCCGACCTAGATTATAGCAATCCTTTATATGTAGAAGATATTGATACTGGATTATACGGATACTACTATATTATAGGAAAATTTAAAGATGATGTTGTATTAGAAGAAGTAAAAGTAGAAGAAATTGTAGGTTATAAGCCGGAGAGATTTAAAGAAGATTTATCAAGATATAGAAGAATTAAAAATAATGGTTGGTATGTAGAAATTAGAGAGGAATATGAAGGTGGTAGTTATAAAATGAAAATAAGTAACAAATTGTATTTCAGGTGGGGAGGAAATAGAGAGGGGTATAAAAGAGAATTCCTACAAGGTAAGTTAGTGTATATTATTCCAGATAAAGAAAAAGTAGTAGCAGTATTCTATAATGTAAAAGAATTTCTTATACTGGATGATGTATTAAAAGAATATAAGATAGTGAATTATAAAGGTGAAGAAATAAAATTATAATGAATTATAATCTCACGCCTGCTGGGTCTTATAAACCAGCAGGCTTATTTTTTATTCAATTTTTATAATATCTCCAACTTTTCTTTTAATAGCATCTTTTAATCTTTCAAATTCATCCTTATCATCTACAACCACTTTAAATTTAATAATTGCTAATTTATTTTTAGTTTGACTTTTTACTTCAATAATATTTACTCCATAAGCAGAAATTATATTTGAAATATCTTTTAATAAACCTATCCTATCTTTAGCAAAAATTTTCATTTCATATGTTTGTCTAATTTCTCTAAAGCTAAATTTTTTAAGATAAGACCTAATATGTTTTTTGGCATTATATGTTTTAACAATATTTAACCAATCAGGCGAAGGTTTTCTATTTTTATTTGTAATTATTTCAATAATATCACCAGTTTTAGGTTCATAATCAATAGGAACCATTTTATTATTTACTTTAGCTCCAGAGAAATGATGTCCTATTTCACTGTGTATTTTATAAGCAAAATCTAGTACAGTACTTCCTTTTGGTAATTCAATAACATCTCCTTTGGGGGTAAAAACATAAATTTTTTCTTTAAATATATCTGTTTTAATTTCTTTCAAAAACTCATCGGGATTATTAGTTTGAATATTTTTCCATTTTGTTAATTCTTTTATAAATCTTATTTCATCTTCATCTAAGCTATTATTTATATCTGCTCCCTTTTTATATCCTTTAGTATTTTTAAAATCAGCATAAGCAAAATAAGCTGCCACACCTTCCTCATTTTTTATATGCATATCTAAAGTTTTAATTTGAAATTCTGCATATTTATTGTTTGAAATTAAAACAGTAGTATGTAAGCTTTGATATCCATTAGGTTTTGGATAGGTAATATAATCATCAAACTCTTCTAATAAAGGTTTGTATAAAGAATGCAAAATTCCTAAAACTAAATAACATTCATCTATTTCGGAAACTATTATTCTAAATGCTATTAAATCATAGATTTGATCAAAGTCATAATTTTTCTTTTGTAATTTTCTATAAACACTTGATGGCTTTTTTATTCTATAATGTATATCATAAAGCTTTATATTTCTTCTCAAAATTTCTTTTTTAATTTTTTCAATAATTTCTGGTATTAAATTTTCTATACCTTCTATTCTTTTTTTAATTTCATTTTCAATCTCTTTATATTTATCTGGCTCTAAAAATTTAAACGATAAATCATCCAATTCACTTGCCCAATCAAATATTCCTAATCTTAAAGCTAGGGGAGCATAAATATCATAAGTTTCTAGTGCTATTCTTTTTCTTTTAGCTTCTGGTAAATATTCTAATGTTCGCATATTATCCAATCTATCTGCAAGCTTTAAAATGGCCACCCTTAAATCTTCTGCTATATATAAAATAAACTTTCTCAAATTTTCAGCCTGCTCTAAATTTTTTTCTCTATATTTAATTTCTCCAATTTTAGTAACAGCTTCTACTAAAAAGGTAATATTTTCTCCAAATTCTTTAATCAATTCTTCTTTGCTTACTTTTGCATCTTCTAATATATCATGCAAAAGTCCAGCGCTTATACTTTCATAATCCATTTTCAAACTAGCCAAATTTAATGCGGTTCTTACACAATGATTAAAATAAGGTTCACCACTTCTTCTGTATATACCTTCTAACTTTTCTTTAGCAAAATTAAATGCTTTTTCAATAAAAATTATTTCCTCTTCAGTATAATTCTTATTTTTTAATAAAATTTCTTTAAAATTTTCAAAATCCATTCTATTATTTATTATTTTAATATTAATTTAACGATAAGATAAAAATTTGATTTTTAGGTTAATGTTTGTTATACTATACTATAGTAGAGTATGGAAATAATAAAAAGGTTAAATAAAATAAAAGGGCAAATATTTGGAATAGAAAATATGATTAAGGAAAAAAGAAGTTGTGATGAAATTTTGCAACAAATTTTAGCTGTTAAAAAGGCTATTGATTCTTTGGCAAAAGAACTAGCTGTTAGTTATATTATCAAAATGCCATACAAAGATAAAAACAAAATAGAGTCGTTATTTAAGAAGTTAATAAAATTATGAAAATTACATATTTTCGTAAAAGTAAGTTAAGTAAAAATAAGGTTTTAGAGAATTTGAAAAATTTTGCAAAAGAAAATTTGTTGGATATATGGGGTATTAAAGAAGATGATAATTTAATATTAATTGGAATATATAAAAAAGATTTAATTGAAAATTTAAAAAGGAAAAATCCAGAAATTTTAAGCGTATTGCCTCTGAATGTAATTATTATAGAAGATGAAGAAGCAACAAAAGTAGGTTTATTGAATCCTGAAATTTTTGATAACATTAGCGGTGAATCAATAAGTAACTTTTTTACTAAAATGATTGATGCAATATCTGAAGCAGGAGAAAGAAAAATCAAAAAAATAAAAATATATGCAACTACAAATTGTCCGTATTGCAAAGCAGAAAAAGAGTTTCTAGACTCTAAAGGAATTAATTATGAATATAATTTAGTTGATATAAATCCATTAGCAGCTCAAGAAATGATTGAGAAAACAGGACAATATGGGGTTCCTGTTACAGAAATTCTTTTTGATGATAATGAAGAAGAGTATATAATTGGATTTGACAAGTTGGCCTTAGAAAAAATATTGTCTAATTATAAGGTCGAATTAGATAATTAATTTTAAAATGCAAGCAGATTTTATTTTATTACTTTCAAGATTAATTTTAGGTATATATTTTTTGTTTAACGGATATAATCATTTTAGAAATTTAGGACCTCTATCACAATATGCACAAAGTAAAAATGTTCCTTATCCAAAATTTGCTGTAATTATTACGGGATTTTTACTACTAATTGGAGGATTAACTATACTAGTTGGTAAATATATAGAAATAGGTGTAGTAGCTTTAACTTTATTCTTTCTCCCTGTTAGTTTTGTAATGCATAATTTTTGGGCAGTTCAAGATCCTCAAATGAGAATGTTAGAAATGGTTAATTTTATGAAAAATTTAGCTCTGTGGGCTGCTATATTAGCATTACTTTTTATACCTCAACCTTGGCCATGGAGCTTTCTTAGATGAAAAATGTAGTTATAATAGGAGGAGGATTTGGAGGAGTATATACAGCCTTAAATCTGAGTAAATTATTTAAAAAAATTGACATTAAGATTTACTTGATAGATAAAAAAAATTATTTTATCTTTGTGCCGCTAATTCATGAAATTGCTGTTGGAAAAATATCTATTGATAATGCAATTGTACCTTATATTGATATATTAAACAAAAATATAGAATTCTTAGAGGGTGAAGTTGATTTAATTGATTTAGACAAAAAAATTATTAATGTTAAATCTTTTTATGGTAATATAAAATTAAATTATCACTATTTAGTAATAGCTACGGGATCTAAGACAAATTTTTTTAATATAAAAGGAGCCCAGAGTAATTCATATGAATTAAAAAGTCTACAAGACGCCCTGAGACTTAAAAATAAATTACTTGATTTATTAGAAATTTGTAGATTAACCGAAAAAGAAATAAATATAAATATAATAGGAGGAGGTGCAACAGAAGTAGAGCTATCAGCTGAAATTGCAGATTTGGTTTACTATTACAAAAATATTTATAAAAATCTAAATGTAGATAAAATTAAAATAAATTTGATAGATAAAAATAACGATGTTTTAATACAATTTGATCCTAGAATTAGAGAAAAAGCGAGAAATAAACTAATAGAGAAAAAGATAAACTTATTTTTGAATAAAGAAGTAGAAGAAATTGGCGAGAGTTATATTAAGTTTAAAGATGGATATAAAATAAATAGTGATATCAATATATGGGTGGCAGGAGTGGCTCCTAATCTACCTAATATAGTAGGTGATATAAAGCTAGATAAAACTGGCAAAATTATAGTTAATGAATATCTACAAGTTAAGGATTATAAAGAAGTATTCGCATTAGGAGATTGTGCTTATTTTTTACAAAATAATAAACCTTTACCAAACTTAGCCCAAGTAGCTTTTAAACAATCAAAAACTGTTGCCCTAAATATATATAATTTAGAAAATAAAAAAGAATTAAAAAAATTTATTTATAAACATACTGGTGATTTAATATCATTAGGAGACTGGTATGCTATAGGTAAGATATATGGTACGATAGTAAGCGGAAAATTCTTTTGGTGGCTTTGGAGGACAGTATATTTGTTTAAAATACCAACACTTAAGAAAAAAATTAAGTTAGCAATTGATTGGACGTTTAATCTTTTTTATAATAGAGATATAAGTAAAATTTGAATATGGCTATTTTTTTAAAATTAAATATTTCGAAAATAATTTTATTTTTTATATTTATAAATATTTTAATTTCATTTTACCTTTGCTTAGTGGATTTAAAAAATCAAAATGTATTATGCACACCAGGCAATAGATGCGATTATGTTTTAAAAAGTGAATACAGTAAAATTAAAGGAATTCCTATTTCTTTAATAGGTTTTATTTATTTTATATTTTTATTTATGCTAATTACTATTTCTAACTTAAATCCAGCTTTATTAAATTTAGCTCTAATCTTTTCATCTTTTTCTTTTATATTTTCTCTATATTTAATTTATTTGCAAATTTATATAATAAAAGCATTATGTCCTTATTGTTTGGTAGTAGATGTTAGTTCTATTTTGATTTTCTTTTTGTTAATAATTATGCATTTAAATAAAAAAAGATTATAATTTTAAAGATGGATTTATTAGAGAAAATAAAAAATTTTACAAAACAATTTGATTTTGAGCCAGAAATTGAAAATAAAGAAAATTTTACATCTAATAATAAATTTTTAATATGCGGAATGGGAGGTTCTCACTTAGCAGGGAACTATCTTAAATTTCTTTTCCCAGAAATAGATATTTATGTTCATAAAAATTATAATTTACCAAATTTAAGCGATCTAGATAATAGGTTAATAGTAACAATATCATTTTCTGGTAATACAGAAGAAACATTATCAAGCTTCGAAAAAGCATTAAATGAAAAATTAAATTTAATAGTAATAAGCAAAAATGGTAAATTATTAGAGTTAGCAAAAGCAAATAATGTGTCTTTTATAAAATTACCAGACGATGAAATAGTGCCAAGGTTAGGAGTAGGGTATATACTAAAGACTTTAATTAAATTAATAAATCAAAACATAGAACTAAATAGTGAATATTTAGAAAGCGAAATAAACTTAAAAGAAATAGAAAAAAAGGCCCAATTGTTAGCAGAAGAAATAGGAAGCAGAATTATTTTAATTTATTCAACTGAATATCTTTATCCTTTGATATATTATTGGAAGATTATTTTTAATGAAAACTCAAAATACCCCGCATTTTTCAACTTTATACCAGAGCTTTGTCATAATGAAATCGAAATCTTTGAAAATGAAAAATTTAACAAAAACTTTTTTGTTTTATTTGTAACAGCCCAAGATTATATAGAAGATAAAAATAAAAAAAGAATAGAGATATTAAAGGATATTTTGGAAGAAAGAAAAATTAAAAATGAAATTATAAATTTTACAGGTAAAGAAAGATTAATAATAGTGGTTAAAAATATTCTTTTTGCAAGTTTTACTAGTTATTATTTAGCTTTTAATAAAAATATAGATCCTGTATCAACTGCTTTGATAGAAGAATTTAAAAATAAGATTAGCCAGGCATAAGCCTGGCTTTATAATAAAACTTTTATTTTCTAAATAATATAGACATTAAAAATAAAACAAAAGTAATTAAAATCCAAGCACTTAATATTCTAATAGCAATTTTAGATTTACTAAATAAAGCCATAAATAAACTAAATGTTACTATTGTAATAGATAATATTAACCATACTAAAAATCCTGCTACTATAATATATTCCATTCTACTCACCCCCCTTTTTTTAGATTTTCTAATTATATTATAATATTATTATATAATTTTAAAAATGCACTCTAAAAGGAGGTGGCAAGCATGAAAAAGCTACTTATTTTATTTTTATTTGTAAACATTTCTGCAGCTCAAACATATAAATATGGAGATAAGAGCAAAGAAATTAGAAAGATCCAGATGAGATTAATAAATTTAGGGTATATAACCGATCAAAATGGAATATTTGGCATTAAAACAAAATTTGCTGTGATAGCATTTCAGAAGGTAAATAATATAAAAGTAGACGGAATCGTTGGGGAAGAAACCTTAAAGAAATTAGATAATCCAAGTAGACCAGCCCCAAACTATAAAAATAATCCAGATCATATAGAGGTGGATTTAAAGAGACAAGTTCTGTATTTAGTTGAAAATAAGAGAATAAAATATATAATACCAATTTCTTCAGGCAAAAGAAATAGTACTATTAAAGGAAGATTTAAAATATATAAACTTAAAAAAGGGTGGCACAAAGTAATGGGAAAACCTTGGAGTGGCTTTATGCATAATCCGATTTATTTTTATAAATCCTATGCAATTCATGGATACAAAAGTGTACCAAATTATCCGGCAAGCCATGGTTGTATAAGAATTCCTTTGTGCTATTCTGATTTTCTTTTCGAATATATAAAGTCAAAAAATGTAAAAGAAGTCTATATATATTGATCAGACAAAAGGGGGTGGATTTATTCTGCCCCCTTTAAAATTTCTCTAAATCTATTTAAATAAATATTTAAATTTTCGTTTTTATCTTGGATAAAATCAGCAAAAGATTTTTTATTTTTAATATTGTTATTATCTTCTAAAAATTCTTTAAATAATTTTTGAGTTAAATATGGTAAATGATGACAGCCAGCCCAATAATAACATAGTTGAATAAAAAACCAACCTTCATCTTCTTTGTAAGCATTTTTTAAAATTTCAATATCCACATTTTTTACTAATTCTAAAAAATAATAAATTAGTAAATAAATTTCAGCTCTAAAATGATCTCTTAAATCAAAATCATCTAACCTCTCAGGCAATTTATAAATAGGTAAATTAAATTCTTTCCTCTCTTCTTCAGAAAATTCAATAACAAATCTGTTTATGTAATTTATAGGATAAAATTTATCTTTATTTTCGCCAATGACAAATTCGGAAATTTGAAAAGGGCCAAATGATAATACTTTATCAAAAATGGCAGGTATAGATACAAGAAATCTTAAACCTCTTCTAGCTAATAAATAATTTAATATTTCTTTATTAATCTCAGTATCTTTATCTGCATAGCATATTTCAACCAAAATCAGGCAAAATAATGTTTTGTTTAGTAATTTCAATAAATTTTCTTCTCTTAATAAATTCCGTATAAAAATTTTTTGCATTTCGTCAAATTTATATCTGTCATTGTCAAATATTTTTTCTAAATCTAAAACAATTAAAGACTCCGATATCACTAAACTTAAATATTTTTTAAAATCATCTGAGTTTTCTATATATCCTTTATAATGCTCGGCAAAATTTTTTAAAATTTTCTCCTTAAGCTTTCTAAATTTTAATATTAAATCTTCATCTTTGAATTTTTCTTCAACATAATCATTTTTTTCTTCCCACAAAGTATCAAGAGCTAAATAAGAATCATCTATAAAATAAGCTTTTATTGGATAATTCAGCTCTTTATTTTTTAAAACTTCTAACAAATCTTGTAAGTTGTACTGATAAGGTTCATTTCTGTCTTCTATTTTTTTTAATTTTTTATTTATTTCTTTTAATGCAGTTAAAATTCCTTTTTCTTTATCTTCTTCTATTTTTTTATTTATTTCCTCTGCTTTTTCTTTACCTAAACAAGATCTTAAAAGCATAATCGTTCCTCCTAATCCAGCTAAGCCTAAGAAAGTTAAAAACTCTCTTCTTGTTATATTATTTCTTTTTTCTTTCCTTCGCATTAGATTTTAAAATTATATTATTAATTTAATTATAAATAAAATGGGGAAATTATATGTAGTTCCAACTCCCATAGGAAATTTAAAAGATATAACATTAAGAAGTTTAGAAGTTTTGAATAAAGTCACCTACATATTTTGTGAAGATACAAGAAGAACAAAAATATTACTTGATTACTATAATATTAAAAACAAAAAACTTATATCATATTTTGCACCTAAAGAAGAAAGCAAGATTCCTTTATTATTAGAATTAATTAAAAACAATAATACAGCATTAGTGGTTGACTCTGGTATGCCCTCTATTTCTGATCCAGGTTATAAATTAATTAAGGCTTGTATAGAAAATAACTTAGAAATTGAAGTTTTGCCTGGATCTACTGCTTTTTTGACCGCCTTAATTGGTTCTGGTTTGCCTACTGATAAATTTCTGTTTTTAGGTTTTATACCTAAAAAGGGATTAGTAAATTATTTTGAAAAATTTAAAAACTTAGATATTACTTTTGTGTTTTATGAATCTCCTCAGAGAATACTAAAAACATTAAAAGTAATTTATGAGGTATTTGGAAATTGTAATATAGTTATTGCAAGAGAAATTTCTAAAATTTATGAAGAATATATAAGAGGAGAGATAAAAGATATTATTCCAAAATTAGAAAAGGAAAAATTAAAAGGAGAAATTACAATAATTTTTCGTAAAATATAATATCAATGTTTAATTTTTTTAGAAGAAAAGAAAAAAAATTAGAAAAGAATATAAAAGAAAATACAGAAATTTTAATTAAGAGGTTTAGAGAAAATCCCTCTTATCCTGATTACTCATCAATTTTGTTTTTTTATCAATATTTTTACGAAAAAATTCTTAAAAATTATGTGCTTCAAAACTATATAGAAAAATATATAAAATCTGAAGAAAAACCAATTATTCTAGAATTAGGATCATATAAAAGCAGGAATATAGATTTATTACCTGAAGAAATTAAAGAAAGGGTAATTTTATCAGATATAAATTTAGAAATATTAAAAGAAAATATTGAAGCAGTTAAATTAAATTTTGATTTTAGAAATATACCCATAAAAGAAAACTCAATACCGATTGTTTTAGGAACTAATGTATTTGTTCATATTTTAGGATTAGGTGATATAAGAGAAATATTAAGAATAATTAAAGAAGATGGATTAGCTATATTTATTGAAGATTTAGGAATATATTTTCCAGCATTAGTATTATATTATCAAAAGAAATTTAAAAATAAATATATTTATTTTGTTTATGATTATACTAAGCCTGGAATTAAATGCTTTATTTTAGATCAGGAGAAAGAAAGAGAGTTCAAGAGCAAGTTAGAAGAGTTATTCAAAAATATAAATTTAGATGAAATAGAAAAAGTTATAGAAAATGAATTCTCTGATTTAGTTAAAGAAATATTTAATGATATTAAAAATATGATAAAAAATAAATTTTATTTAGAAGATCCTTTTAAATTTAGTTTAGAGATTTTTGCTTTTGTTAATCAAGTAAATTCTGAATATTGGATGAAAAGCGAAGAAGAAAAGAGAAACTTAATGCAATTTAAAGTAGGATTAAATAATTTTTTGATTTATTTTAGAAATATATTAGGGGAATATAAATTAAAACAAATAGATAAGTGGGATGATATTCTTGAAGACATAAAAGAAGATTTTAAAAAAGAAGGCATAGATTTTGATTATGAATATATAGAGATGGAAACAAACTTTGAAGAAATTAAAAAATGGCAAGAAAAAATTATTAAAAATACAAATTTAGAAGTTTTACAAAATATTAATCCAGATTGGCAAATTGTTAGAGATTATAAAAATTTAATAATAGAAAATTTAGGAATGGAAATAGGATGTAATGGAGAAAATATTTTTGAGGAAAGAGAGGGTTTGAAATATAAGGCTTTGATTATAAAAATAAAAAAGGGCAGGGAGCGGGCCCTTTAATTTCTTTAAATGGGCCCTTTAAATATAAACAAATAAAATTTATCCCTGCCCTTCAATTTAAATTATAACATAAAATTAATAAAAGTCAAGTCTCTGTATTATTTATATAAAATTTAATTAATAAAAACTAACTCCAATTAAGTTGGCTTAAATAATCTTTATGAAGTTTCAAATTTCTTTTATATTTAATAAAATTTACTTCTCCCAGCACCTCTATTTTATTTAAAAAATCTTCCCTTATACCTAAATGATATAAATAACCAACTTTAAACGGTTCAACTCCCATTAAATAGCTCATTAATGCATCTGCATAAATAGGATCTATGCTGCTTATAGAAATATTCATTTTAATAGGTATTCCATCTACAGGGCCATTGCCCTCCATTGCTTCGTATGCGTCAATTATAGAAAGATCTGGAGATATATGTTCTTTATAAATTTTCGCTAATGTTAAATTTATAGCTTTATAACTTTGATGTATTAGTGGCTTATCATCTAACAGTGAACCTACAATTATATTTTTTATTGATAAAGTAACTAAAACAGTATCATGAGTTTTTGCAGGGCAGATTGATATATAAAATATATTAGGATTAAATTTTTTTTCCATAATTTTTGCGCATTTTATTTCAAATAAATTTAAATTTCTGTCGTATATTTTAATTTTTATATAATCTGTTTTATTTAAATCTAAAAATTGAATATTAGGGAAGATTTTTAAAATATCATAATAGTTCATATTTTTAAAGCCATCTTCTGTATTATAAGCACTTCCTTCAGCAATTATTATTTTTTTATTTTCAATTAAATTATTTTCTTTTAAAAATTCTAATAAACCTAAAATAGCATCTTTGTGAGTACAAGCTAATGGCCTTGAGGGAACCACTAAATTAGGTTTTATTAAAATAGTATCTTTTCCTTTAAGTGCCGTAATTATATCATCTTTTATATAACTTAAAGATGTTTTAATATTGTTTTTTCTATCTTCCCCATAAACCAAACCTATTTTGCTCATTTTTAAATTTTATTATAAAATAATAAATGTTATGAAAGAAGGATATTCTTTTAACGACGTTCTTTTAATTCCTAAAAGATCAAAAATAGATTCAAGAAAAGATATAGATATATCATCAAAACTTTCTGATGGAATAATTCTGAAATTACCTATAATTTCTGCTCCAATGGATACTGTAACTGAAGCAGATATGGCAATAAGTATGGCAAGAAATGGAGGGTTAGGAATTATTCATAGATTTTGTAGTATAGAATACCAAGTTAAACAAGTAGAAAAAGTAAAAAGGGCAGAAAATTACATAGTAGAAAATCCAATAAAAATATCCCCTGATACTACTTTGAAAGAAATCAAGCAAAAAGCTCAAGAATACCATTTTAATACTTTTTTGGTAGTAGATCAAGAAGATCGATTACTAGGATTAATTTCAAAAAGAGATTATGCCTTAGAAGAAGATGAAAGCAAACTAGCAAAAGATTTGATGACACCTTTTGAAAAATTAATAGTTAGCTATAAAAATATAACATTAGAAGAAGCAAAAGAAATATTTAAAAAATATAAAATTGAAAAAATACCAATAGTTGATAAAGACAGAAAATTAAAAGGATTGATAACCTTTAAGGATTTTGAATATTCTTTAAATAAAAAAGCAACCAGAGATAAAAAGGGTAGATTATTAGTGGGTGCAGCAATTGGGATAAAGGGTGATTATTTAGAAAGAGCAGAAGAATTAGTAAAATCTGGTGTTGATGTTTTATGTATAGATGTTGCTCATGGTCATTTGGAAAAGGCATTAAGGGTTGTAAAGCAAATAAAAAATAGATTCCCGGAAATTCCATTAATTGCAGGAAATATAGCTACAGAAGAGGGAGCACGAGATTTAAAAGAGGCTGGTGCAGATATTATAAAGGTAGGTATAGGACCAGGAAGTGCATGTACAACAAGAGTAGTAGCAGGAGTAGGTGTTCCTCAAATTACAGCTATTCAGCTTGCAAGAAAAGGAGCGGGAGAAACTCCAATAATAGCAGATGGAGGTTGTAGAAACTCTGGAGATATAGTAAAAGCTTTAGCAGCTGGCGCAAATGCAGTTATGTTAGGTTTTCTTTTAGCAGGGACAGACGAATCGCCGGGAGAAATTTTTACCATGAAAGATAAACTAGTTAAGTATTTTAGAGGTATGGCATCTTCTTCAGCATATAAATCGAAATTAGAGAAGACAAAAGAAGAAAGTGATTATCAGCCAATAGATGAAGGAATTAATTATGGTTTTGTTGATTATAAAGGATCTGTAAGTAAAATTTTAGAAAAATTAGAAAAAGGAATAAGATCAGGCTTTTCTTATTGCGGAGCCTCAAATTTAAAAGAATTATGGAAGAACGCAGAATTTATCAAAATAACAGAGGCAGGTTTGTTTGAAAGTTATCCTCATGATATTAAGTATTTGGACTGAAAATTACATATGAGTTTTAAAGAAAAAGTATTTGAAATTGTAAAAAGGATACCTCCAGGTAAATTTCTTACATATAAAGAAGTGGCAAGATTAGCTGGAAACGAAAAAGCATATAGAGTTGTCGGGAATTTGATGAGAAACATAGGTATTATCAAAAGCATTTGCCTTCAGGTCATCCCCCGAAGCCCACAGCCCCAAAAGTGCTTACGCACATTTTTCCGCCGGAATGACCTTCAGGCAAATGCTTATTATATACAATCGATAAATAAAAAAATCTTCCCTTGTCATAGAGTAATAAAAAATGATTACACTGTTGGAGGATACTTGGGAAGAAATGACTTAAGTTGGCTAAAATTAGCTTTACTCTTGAAAGAAGGAGCAATTGCTGTTATGCCTACTGATACTATTTATGGGATTTGTACATCTGCTTTGAATAAAAAATCAGTTGAAAAGGTTTATAAATTAAGAAAAAGAAATCCGCAAAAACCTTGCATTATTTTAATTTCTAAATTGGATGAATTAAAAAATTTTGGGGTATATATTGACAAGAAAATTTTAAATATACTCAAAAATATATGGCCAAGTAGAATTTCTATAGTTTTGCCTATTAAAGATAAAGAAAAAATAAAAGAATTTGAATATCTTCATAGGGGTACAAGTACTTTAGCATTTAGGCTTCCTAAAAATAAATTTTTAATTAAAATATTAGAAATTTCTGGTCCATTAATTGCACCATCAGCTAACTTTGAAGGTGATGAACCAGCAAAAACAATAAATGAGGCTAAAAAATATTTTGGTAATAATGTGGTTTATTATGATGGAGGTAGAATTATAGGGATCCCTTCTACTTTAATAAAAATAAACAAAGATAAGATAGAAATACTAAGAAAAGGAGTAGATTATCAAAAACTTAAAAAATTTTTAAAAAATCAGAAATGATATAAAATTAATTTAGATATGAAAAAATATCTTTATTTTATTCTTTTATTTTTAGCTTTTATAGTGATTGTAAAAGAAATTAATGAAAATAAAGTTAAAGCAGAAAAAGTTTATTTTTATCCTCAAAGTTGTTTAGGTAGTTTTGTAAATCCAGAGAAAGCACAAGGAGAAAAAGAGGTTGATAATCTTGATTTAATTAATGAAAATAATTCTGCTGTTTATTATGGTGGTTTTAAAGAGATTTATTGCGGTAATTTTCAGGGACCAATAAAAGAAGGAGATATTAAAAAGATAACTTTACATTTTAATATGGTGATTACTAAAGAATTAAGAGAAAAACCTTTAATCGAGTCAACAACCACCGAGAATCTAATCGAAAAAATTCTTCCACCCAAAACCATAGAAATCAATATTGGAACGTCGGACGTCTCAACATCTTCAGCTCCCGAAAATAATGAAAATAATAACACCACAACTCCACAATCCTTTATTTTTAAATTTGTTTTTGCAGAAGAAAACAATGTGCGGACATCGGACGTCCTCAATACAGAAACTACCACCCAAATTATTAACGAAACATCTGAATCAACTACAACTTTGACTACAAATGAAATTTCATCTTCTACAACAAATCAAACTTCAACAATAAATGAGGCGCAAAATCAGACATCAACTGAAACTACATCCGAAACAACAACACAAACTACAACTGAAATTTCAACTACAACTACCCCACCTAAAACTCTTTTTGACATTCATTACACTTTTGACGGTCAAAATTGGAATTATTTAGGAAGTTTAAATTCTGAAAATTGGAAAGATATTAGTTTTGAGATACCCGTAAAAGACTGGGTAGATATCTCTAAAATTCAAATAAAAATAAATTCAATGCCCGATACTGATTATTATCTTTATTTAGAATCAATGTGGCTTGAAGTTGAATATATTTCTGGGCCACAAAAAACAGAAATTGATGATATTTCAGTTTTAAATAAATCTTTAGTTTTGGATCCAAATTTTGACTATCAAAAATTAATTGATCTTAGAGGAATAGCAAACAATAAAATAATTGCTTTGCTTTCAAATGGTGAAATTTGGTTTTTTGATTTACTTAAAGAAAGACAGATTAAAATTTCAAGCGATGCTAATCCAGAATTTAAAATCGGAATTAAAAATAATTATGCTTTTTTCCTATCAAAAGATAAAACTAAAATCTATTATCTTAATTTGAATGATTTAAATCTAAAAGAAAAAGAATTAACCACTCAAGATTTTTCTCAAAGAATATTATTGCCTCTTCCAGAACTTAATTTAACTTTAATTTTGGAAAACAATCAATTTATCTACCAACTGCCTTCCATAGGTGAAATTTTTTCTGATGAAAATAGTATTGTCAAAAGTAATTTTATTAAAGTTTTCGGTTTGAATAGAATTTTGAATGAAGAAACATTAAATAATTTAGGCTATTATGAAAAAGATGCTAATCAAAATAATCAATAATCTAAAAAAATTTTTAATTTTCACATTAATTTTATTTTTAACTTTAAATAACTTTTATTTTACAAAAAAATCTCAAGCAGCTCTTGATCCAAATGAACTGGAATATCATATTGATATTGGACCTATTGCTGGAAGCACCACCGCCAACTATGTGTATGCCTCTTTTTTTAATCCATCTGGGTCGGGCAGAACCGCGGTTATTAAGCACCTTGCAGTGAGAGCAGACGCGGTAGCGGCGGCGGTGTATCAAAATCTAACTGTGCGGCGAATTACCGCTGCTTCGGGCGGCACACAAATTAGTGCCGACAATATTCCCAAAAAAAACAATGATTCTTCAAATCCAGTTGTGGAGATTCGTCATACCGGCGTGACAGTCACATTTGCCGGCACTGTTAATTCGCGGATTTTATCTCAAGCTGCACCGGGTGCTGCCGGTGCATTCTATAGTTATCGTGACATAACTTTCGGCGCCAATGACGAAAAATTAGTTATTCAGCCGGGTGAAGGAATTGCTTTATACCAGGAAGCAGCCGGCGATGCTGACCAAAGAATCAGAATTTATATTGAATGGGAGGAAGTAGCTAGCCCGCCAACAGCCCAAAATGAATTTTTGTTTGCTTTTCCAAGGGTAGAAAATGCAGCCGGCACAAACTATGTTTATAATTCTTTTTTCAATCCTGTTGGCTCAGGAAAAGTGGCGATTGTAAAAAGAATTTGGTTTGGGGCTGAAACTTGCGATGCAGCAGCTGTTTATACTAATAATATTGTCCTGCGCCGAATTTCAGCTGCCTCTGGTGGAACAGCCATTGCAGCAGCCGATATTCCTAAAAAACATACTGGAAGCGCCAATAGCGTGATGGATTTTCGTTATGCTGGCGTAACAGTGACTATGGTTGGTGGAACTGATGCGCGCTTAGCAATTGTTACCCCTTGTGGTGCTGCTGGTCAACCACACGGCTTTATGCAACTTAATTTTCATGATAGTGATGAAAAATTAATTTTACAGCCAGGAGAGGGAATTGCTTTAATGTCTGATGCAGCTGGTGATGTTGACCAACTAGTTAGAATGATTATCGAATGGCAAGAAGTTCCAATAGCCAATACTCCAACAGCTCAAAATGAATATCTTTGGAGCTCTTCAAGAATTGAAGTAGCAGCCACTGCTAATCAAGTTTTTTATGCTTTTTTTAATCCAGTTGGTTCTGGAAAAACAGCGGTGATAAAAAGATTAATCATTAGAAATGATGCTGATGCTGCTGCAACTTATCAGGCAATTACTTTTAGAAGAATAACCTCTGCTTCAGGCGGCATTCAGATTGCAGCAGCAGATATTCCTAAAAAACATACTGGTTCGGCAAATTCAGCAATGACAATTTTATGGTGTGGGTCAAACTGCGGAACAGCAATTACAGTTACTTTTTCTGGAACAGTTGATTCAAGAATTTTAACTGTCAATGGTCCTGGAGCAGTAGGTCAAGTAATTGGTCATAGAGAGATTGTTTTTGGAAATAATGAAAAATTAGTTATCCAAGAAGGTGAAGGAATTGCTTTATATACAGAGGCAGCTGGTGATGTTGATCAATACATAAAAATAATAATCGAATGGCAAGAAGTAACAACACCTCCTTCAGCTCAAAATGAATATCTTATTGATCCTGGACCGATTTCAGGTTCAACTGCTGCCAATTATGTTTATGCTTCCTTTTTTAATCCTTCTGCTTCTGGAAAAACAGTGATTATTAAAAGAGTAAGCATCAGGGTTGATACTGCAGCTGCTGCAGTTTATATTCCAATGACTTTAAGAAGAATTACTTCTGCTTCTGGCGGAACCCAAATTACTGCGGATAACATTCCTAAAAAACACAGCGGTTCAGCTAGCCCGATTTTGGATGTTAGAAGAACCGGAGTGACAGTTACTTTTGCTGGAACTGCTGATTCAAGATTAACTAGTGTTCAAACACCAGGCGCAGTTGGCGGAGCAGCCGCGCCTTCAATTACTGGTTATAAAGAACTTTTATTTGAAAATGATGAAAAATTAATTTTACAACCAGGAGAGGG
Organism: Candidatus Paceibacter sp.; assembly: GCA_023255765.1. Lineage (GTDB taxonomy): Bacteria > Patescibacteriota > Minisyncoccia > UBA6257 > HR35 > JAGDVT01. The sequence goes on from JAGDVT010000039.1 coordinate 21,645, forward strand.
GATTGCTTTATATCAAGAAGCACCTGGTGATACTGACTTTAGAGTCAAAATTTTAGTTGAATGGCAAGAGGCAACAACAACACCAAGTTCTCAAGGAGAATATTTGGTTTCTATTGGTCCAGTTACTGGTTCTTTAAATGCTAATTTTGTTTATGCGACAATTTTTAATCCTTCAAACTCTGGTAAAAATTATGTTGTCAAAAGAATTGAAATTAGGGCAAACAGAATTGGTGCTTTAACTGCACCTGGATATATTCCTGCAACTATAAGAA
>JAGDVT010000023.1 GCA_023255765.1 Candidatus Paceibacter sp.
CCGTCCAAGTTATATCATCTTGATAATGAAAATACCAATAAGTTGTATCTCCTCCTTCAAAAATAAATTTTAATCTATCAATACTTATTCTTGTATTTGAAATTTCAGTTCCATTATAAGCTAATGCTATTTTATTAAAAAACATTTTTATCCCTCCCCAATATATTTGTTAAAACTTTTAACCTCCATACCATTTCCCACTTTCTCCTGCTAAAGTTTGCCATGAAGTATATCCATACCATTTAGTTGGCGTTTTATTTATTATAATATCATACTGAGGAGAAATTTGCCATTCCAAACTCATTACATTAATCTCACCTATTATAATATCATATTGAGGGAAAATTTGCCACATTAAACTTGGTTTCCCGATTGAATTTGTTGCAATATCATATTGAGGAGAAACTCCCCATGTTAAACTTGGTTTCCCAATTGAATTTGTTATAACATTACATTGAGGAGAAATTTGCCATGTTAAACTTGGTTTTCCAATTGAATTCATTATAATATTATATTGAGGAATAGTTTCCCATATTAAACTTGTTTTTCCGATTGAATTTGTTGTAATATCATATTGAGGAGAAATTTTCAATACTGGTCCTATTAATATTTGTGTTAACCACCACCAAAAAGTTTTATATTCTTTTGGAATAATAATTTCTTCTTTTGGACACCATTTATTATCAGGAAATTGTTGCCAAGATGTATAAGTTGTCCACCTATTATAAGATATTTTTATCCAATCATAAATGTTTTCTCTATATTCCCAAATTTTACCTTGCCAATCTTTAATCATCTTAAGTTTTCATTTTGGTTAATAAATTTTTAATTTTCCATTTCATAGGAATAGGCAAAATTTCTATTAAAATATCAGGCGGTATTACACCAGCTTCCATGAGAGAAAAAATAAGATCCATATAAGCCAAAGCACTAATAGGACTTGAAGTATGAGCATATACTTCTACTCTAAAAGGAGTTAAAAGATTATATTTTCCTTCTTCATCTATAGCTTTTAATAAATAAGCCCATAAAGTCATTAACCTTTCCAAAAATTGTTCAAATTTAAGAGCTTTGCTTTCAATAAAACTTCCACCTAACATAGCTAAAATTTGAGCATGACTTGCACTTCTTACATTTTTCATAGCAGTTCCCACTAACATTTCATTCATCCCCATACTTTCTATTAAACATTTTTCATAATAATTAATGATATTAAAAACTACATCCAAAGGAATTTGAGGAGCATAAGGTTCAACTTGCATATCAGCACTTTCAAAAACATAAGCTCCACCAGGAGTAATCAATTCTTGTTTAACTTTTTCTATATCATAAATACCTTGCAATGTTCTAATTAAAAGTGGAGGCTGACATAAAAGTTCTGCTGCAAAATCAAGAAATTTAACCCATTCATCTAATTTTTCTTGAATTTTTAAAGCTCTATCACCACTTCCTCTTCCATAAAGACTATTAACTATAGGATCTCCTATATAAAAAGCAAAAGGAAAATCATTTTGTAAGATGGGATTAACTCTATGATCTACAACTTTATTTCCTACTACTATAGCAACACATACTTTATCATGATTTTGTTCTTTATACCACACTTCATAAATTTCTACTAAATCTTTAAAACCTCTTAAAAATCCTACTAAATATTTAGTGTAAATTTCGCTTGGAGAAACTTTTTCTATATCTTCAGGCCCTTTAATTTCTACATAAGCTTCTTGTATTCTCTCAAATAATCTTCCACCTTCAAAAGCTCCTCTTGGAATTTCGGCTTCTTCAGCCAATTCCACACCAAATCTTTTTTTTGCTTCTCTTTTCCCCATCTTATTAACAATTACTATTATTTGAGAAGGATCATCTACCGAAAGTTCAGGATAATAAAAAAGAATTTCCCAAGGATAAAGTAATTTAGGTTTTATTCCTTTTTTGGTGACTTGTAATTTTGCTCCTATACATCCAAACAATTCTCCCCATTTAGCACATTCAAAAAGAAATTCATCAATTCCTTCTTCTACAAAATCACTTTCTATCTTGTTTTTTAAATTCATAACAATAGATTGTTCATAATCTTTAAAATTAAATCCTCCTTCAGGAACAATATCAAACATTATATTTTTAGGACTATAAATCATTGAAGAAACTAAATTAATATATCTATCCATTAAAGCTGTACCTGTTTCTCCTCCAGTAAGAAAGGCTTCTAAAATTCTAAAATTTTTTTCTTCAAGAAAGACTTTAATTCTTTTGACAGTAGAAACTATATCTAAAATTTCTTCTGCTGGTAAAAATTCTATTTTTAAATCAGCTTTTTCTTGATTTATGGGAACAATGAAAGGACTATTATTTTCTTTCTTTTTCGCTGGCATCTTTTATTTCTCCTGTTTTTAAATTAACAACTTGTATTTTATAATCTTTAAAAGTTTCTTTTACATCCGAAGATGAAACAACGGAAATAGGTTTACTTTCACCAAATTGTTTTTCTACTATTTTAGGATCTAAAAATTGAGGACCTTGAATTTCAGAAATTTTGGGAGTAGATTTAATATCATCATGAATTTTATTAATAAGTTCTCCAATAATTCTTTCTTTTTCTTTTTGTTTTTTAGAAAGCTTTTTTATCCAAATATAAGGCATCTTAAAAATGAATTTTAAATTAAAATTTCAAAAAATCAATAACAATTTTACCTCAAACCTACCCATAACATTAGGTATAGACCCAGGAGCTCATTTTACAGGAATTGTTATAGTTCAACTTGATAAACTTATACAAACAATTTTAATTGAATTTCCTTTAAAAATTGAACCTCCACAAATTATTTCTTTAACTATACAAGCTTTTGAACAAGTTTTAGAACAAATTAATCAAATTCCAATAAAGGAAGTGCTTATAGAAAAATATAGAATTTCTCAAAGAAAAAGTTTTCATAAAACTTTTTTTACAATAGGAACTATTATGACAATTTTAACCTTAAAAAATATTCCTTTTAAAGAAATTTCTTTTAGATCTTGTCAATCTTTAATAAAAAAATTAACTAAAAAAAATATTAAGCATCCATTATTAGATTTTTATTTTGCAGAAAAAAATTCACATATAAAAGATGCATTATCTCTTGTAATTTGGGAAAAATTTAATAAAATTAAACTTAATGATTGATTTAACTCAAATTAATCCTGATATTTTATATTCTCCAGATGATTTAAGTAAAATTTTTAAAGTCCATCCATCTACTTTAAGATATTACATAAATAAAGGATATCTTCCTGCAGTTAAATTTGGGAAAAAACTTTTTATTAAAGGTTCAGATTTATTAAAAATTTTTCACTCTGACGAAAAAACTAAAAGAATTGTTTTAAAAATCAAAAGATAGATTTGTAAAAACTTCATTTAATCTTTTTTCGGCAATTTTTATATAATCGGGATTAATTTCTATTCCTATGAAATTTCTATTTAATTTTTTAGCAACAACAGCTGTAGTTCCGCTTCCCATAAAAGGATCTAAAACAATTCCATTAGGAGGACAACTTACTTTAATTGGAATTTCGCAAAGTTCTTCTGGAAATATGCTAAAATGATCAACAGAAAGATTATATTTTTTCCCAAAATTATGAGGTCTAATAGGAATAAGCCAAATGGATGGCAAATTTTTTCCATGAACAAAAGCAGAAATTGTTGCTTTCACATATCCTTCTGGAGTATCTATACTTTGCATTATATCAGGATTTT
>JAGDVT010000042.1 GCA_023255765.1 Candidatus Paceibacter sp.
GAGCGACATGGTCTTTTGGAGCAGGTGATAGCGATTTCTTAATAATAAAATTAGATTCTCAAGGAAATATATACCCAAATCCTGGTTCAGGATTCTATGTCACAACTCCTGATATATTCACACTTGCCCCTGAGAGTATGGTAACCAATATTAACATTACCCCACAATCTGCTTCTTTATCAATTGCTACTCCTTCTTTAACTACAACAACTCCTTCATTAAAGGTTTATGAATTAGCATCTCGATGTACAGGTGGTCCAACATCTCCATTTCCTCCACAAAATCTTACTGCAACACCAGGAGATCAAAAAGTAAGTTTAAATTGGCAAGCACCTTTATCTGATGGAGGTAGTCCAATATTGTATTATAAGATTTATAGAGGAGGAATCTTTATAGCATCAACTACAAATCTATATTATACAAATATAGGATTAACAAATGGAATAAGATATTGTTATTATGTAACAGCAGTAAATTCTGTTGGAGAAAGCTCCCAAAGCAATACAGCATGCGCAACACCAATATCTTCAAGGACTCCACCATCTCCTCCACAAAATCTTATTGCAACACCAGGAGATCAAAAAGTAACATTAAATTGGCAAGCACCTTTATCTGATGGAGGAGATCCATTATTAGGATACAAAATTTATAGAGGAACAACATATTTAACATCTGTTTCTTCATCAACATTAACTTATACAGATACAGGATTAACAAATGGAATACAATATTGTTATTATGTAACAGCTTATAATTCTGTTGGAGAAAGTAATAAAGCTGGACCAGCATGTGCAACACCACGAGGTGCCCCACCAAATCCTCCAACAAATCTTACTGCAACACCAGGCTTAAATAAAATTTCTCTTTCTTGGACAGCGCCATCACAACCACCAACTGTTTCAGGATACTATATATATAGATCAAATGATAACCGCAATTATTCAAAGATAGCTAGTACAACAAATACAACCTATAATGATATTAATTTAGCTTCAGGAAAAATTTATTACTATTATGTAACAGCATATAATTCCGCAGGAGAAAGTGAAAGAAGCAACATAGCATCTGCAACTCCTTATGATGTTCCAACTCCTCCTCAAAATCTTAATGCAACTGTTGGAGATATGGTTATGAATCTTTCTTGGAATCCACCAGTTTCTGATGGAGGTTCTCCAATTACAGAATATAGAATCTATAGAAAAGATTTTGGGAGTTCTTATAATTATAGCTCGCCTTTAGCTACAACTTCTGCAAGTATTCTTTATTATAATGATACGAATGTAACACCAGGTAAAACTTATTGTTATGTAGTTAAAGCTAAAAATAATTATGGAGAAAGCGAGCCAAGTAATGAAGTATGCAAAAAGGCAGGAACTAAGCCAGGAAGATGGGAAATTTGGGTTTTAGACTATGGTAAAGATTGGGCTAAGCTTCAATTTAATTGTATCAATGCTCCTGAATCTTCTTATTGTAATGGTGGCTATCCAATTACTAAAATTAAAATTTATAGAGGATATAGTCCTTCAAGTTTATCTCTTTACAAAGAAACTACTAATTATAGCTTTACAGATACAGGTTTAACAGAAGGAGTTACATATTATTATGCTATTAAAGTTGTAAATGAATTAGGTTTAGAAGGGCCTACAAGTTCTGCTGTTTCTGTTACTCCAAGTAGGCAAAGATTAAATGTAGATGTAAAAGGATTATTTGGTGCTCTAAGCTGGACAGTTGGTAATACCGAATACGTTGAGTTTATTAACATAATTTATGGGGCTAAATTTGATTCACCTCAATATATTGATAGCATAGATATAGTTACAACCTATGTAAATAATGCTCAGCTTGTATTTAAGTGTGATTCAGATTTTTGGGAAATGTCCAATTATTTACAAACAGGAACTAATACTATCCGCATTAGTAAAACATGTAAAAATATAGTATTTTTAGCATACAGAACACATTATGCTATAGGCTTACCCTGGCTTAATCTTGATGATTTGCTTTCTCGACAACAAGTTACATTCCAGTTTATTAGTGGTACTTATCGATTTTCAGGAAATTGGATAACTCCTAATTTTAATGGCGTTAATGTTTATTTCTTTCATTCTATAGATTCTCCAATATCCGGACCACCTACTCTTAGAGCTATCATAAAAAATATTATTTTCTACAAATGATTTCTACAAATGAGAGGATTTACTTTTATTGAACTTTTAATAGTTTTAGGCTTAATTACTGCTTTAATTTCAATTTTTATATATTTTATAAATCCTGTTGAAATCTTAAAAAAACATAGAGATATACAGAGGATGAATGATTTAAAAGCATTAGAAATTGCTATAAATACTTATATATCTTCGAATCCTTATGCAGATTTAGATGGATATTTTGATAATACTGGTAAGGGTGAATCATTTCAAAGTATATACGTTTCTGTACCAGTGGATAAAGAATTAATACCTTTCGCAACCATAACTGATGGTTTAGGTAATATTTGGAATATTATTCAAAATTCTTCAAGTACAAATTTAAGAAATATAGATGGCACAGGATGGCTACCAATTAATTTTACTGAGATGAAATATTATCCAATTTCTTACTTGCCTGTAGATCCTCTTAATTCTTATAACCTAGGCTATTTTTATACATATGTTTTTGATAGAAAAACTAAAACATTCGAGCTTAATGCAAAATTAGAATATAAAATTTTTAATAAAGGTGAAGCACAAGATGTAGTATCAAAAGATGGAGGTAGCGACAATGAAGTTTATGAAACTGGCTCAAATAAATGTATTATTATAGGTAATAATTTATATGGCACTATTTCCACTACTACTTGTAAAGAATATACTGAAAATTATGGAATTCAAACAAATTACGGAAAGTGTAGTATAAGCTCTGAATTAAATTATGGAATTTGGCTTTTAACTCCTAGTGAGCAAGATGTATCAAGCATAGTTCATGATAAAAATACATCAACATATGTTTATATTTCACCTGGACCTCCAGTGACTACTGTTATTCATAATTTGCAGGCTATTTATTACCTAGAGAAGGTTAGAATATATGGAAACTCTCCTTTTGCTGTAGGTATAAATATATACAAAGATAATCAACCTGTTTTAGTTACAACTACATTTCTTTTAGGCTGGCATGAATTTCAAATAAATACTACAACAGATAAATGGGAAATTACACCTGGAGAAGGGACTTCTACAATTTCTGAAATGGCAGCATATGGATGTCCTATCTATTGGTCTAAATATTTTGAGAGCGGAACAATAGTATATGATATTAAAAGGTCTAAAGAATCGAATAATTACTATTATATAATTGCAGGAAGTAAGAGTAATGATTTTTGGATCGCTAAATTAAATTCTGAAGGTGTTGTGAAATTTGCTACCTCCTTTGGTGGCAGTGATTTTGATATTTTTTATTCAATAGATACAGAAGATGCAAACAATGATGGTTTTATTGATTATTATATATTATCAGGTTATACAAAATCTTATGGCATAGGTGCACCAATTTCGTCAAATGGATATATAGTTAAAATCGCTACTTCTGGTAATATAATATATCAGCAAAGTTATGGTAGCACCTCTGATGAT
>JAGDVT010000048.1 GCA_023255765.1 Candidatus Paceibacter sp.
TAGTAAGCTACTTTATGTTAAAATATAGGCTGAGAGGAAAGAATAATGCATAAATGTCCCGTATGCCTTAGTGAAGTAGATGGAAAAGATTATAAAGAAATTTATATATCACTATACAATATCAGGAATATAGAATCCTTTAGAAATCTTGATATGGTTTCTGAAGTTAAAAAATTAAGGTATTGAAATGAGAATACTATTTATAAATGTTCTATACGCACCATTCATAGGTGGTGGAGCTGAAATCACTTTAAAAAATTTAGTGGAAGGTACATATGATTTAGGCCATGAAGTAAAAGTTTTAAGTTTTTGGGATAAAGATGATAAGGAAGAAGTCATAGACGGAATTCCTGTTTATAGGGCTAAAATTCCTAATGTCTATTTACCATATGGGAAGATTAGACAACCCTTTTTAAAGAGAAGATTGTGGCATATTTTGGATATTTATAATCCTATATCTAAGAAGATTGTTCTTAAACAAATAGCAGATTTTAAACCCGACATTATATCAATTCACAATACTCAAGGTTGGTCTTGTTCTATATGGGATGCTGTAAGTGAATCTAATGTGCCAGCCATTCAAATTCTTCATGATTTATATCTCTTATGTCCAACTAATATGTTTAAAAATAATGTTATATGTAAAGAACAGTGCTTAACTTGTAAGATAATGAGATTTCCTTGTAAATCAAAATCTAACCAACTCAAAGCGGTAGTTGGAGTAAGCAATTTTATTCTTGATAAATATTTAAGCTATGGATATTTTAAAAATGTACCAATTAAAAAAGTGATATACAACTCTAGGAAATTGGATAGTACCATTGTTGAAAGAAAGACAGATCCAAGGTATATAAATTTTGGTTTTATAGGTACCCTGGCACCGAATAAAGGGATAGAGGTTTTATTGAGAGCCTATCATAAGATTAAAAAACCAAACTATAAGTTATTTGTAGCTGGTGCTGGAAAACAAGACTATGAAGAATATCTAAAATCAAAATACAAAGATGATTCAATTATTTTTATGGGAAAAGTAGAACCTAAATACTTTTTTGAGAAAGTAGATGTTACTATTGTTCCAAGTATTTGGTATGAAGCATTGGGGATGGTTGTTGTAGAATCTTTTGCTTTTGGAATTCCTGTAATTGGAAGCAACATAGGTGGTATACCAGAGATGATTACAGAAGGAGTAAATGGTATGCTTTTTGATCCTTATAAGGAAGGGGATTTAGAGGAAAAATTGTTAAAATTTGAAGATAATATTTCAGACTGGAAGAATAAATCTGAAATCATAAAACAAAGTGCTCAAAAATTTTTGGACTATAAAGGATGGTTAAATCAATGGGAAGAGTTGTATAAATTGGTTTTAGATGGAAAGATTAAATGATGTCAATGGATATATACATTTCAATTTTAAGGATAAAAACTCAAGCAAGATGTATAATATCTTGTAGGAAAAATGGATAGATTAGGGCAATTATTAAGGTTAAACTGGGGTGGATTTTTATCGCTATGCTAACATGGTTTGCTATACTATTACCTATATTTTTATACCTTGCCTTTTATAGGATAAAGATATTAATTTACATCTTAATTGTAACATTAACATTGCAAGTATCTTCAATTATTAATATAGGCAATTATTCCTTGCAGATCTATAGATTCTTAACTATTCTAATATCTATTTTCTTTCTTACAGAGATTTTGTTAAAAATGAAATTAAAACTTGAAAATAAGATAGTTAAAAAAATTATTCTTTCTGGTTTTGTTTTTTCACTATTTTCTATCTTATATTCTATAGTTGCTCCACTAATTTTTGAAGGTTATCCTGTCTTTCCTGGTGAATTAGGCATTGATTTTTCCGCAATCTATGGACCACAACCTTTAAGCTTCAGTAAATATAATTTAGCAATACCCTTATTTACATTGTTTTATATTCTAACACTATTTTTTATTATAACTCGTAAATTTAGCCATTTGGAAATCCGAGCCTTAAACTTAACTTTAAAAATCTCTTTTATCATCATAATCATTACTTCTTTATCTCAAATTTTAGCTTATTATTGGGGTATATTTGATATTACAAAAATTTTCTATACTACCGTAACTAGGAAATTTGAATATTCATTTATAGGGAACTTTCTTCCTATTCCAAGAGTTCAGGCTACATATTATGAGCCATCTATGCTTGCACCTTTTGTAACTGGGGTTATGTCGTTTTATCTTCATAAAGCTATAAATTATGGAAAACTATCAAATTACCTTTTCCTGTTTATAAGCATAATTTTAATAGTTCTTTCAACCAGTACAACTGCTTATGTTTCAGCATTATTAATGTTTAGTGTCGTAATTTTATTTAACTTACCTATAAGATTAAGATCTGGTGAAATTTTAATTTCCAAAATTAAAGTTATTAGGTACACTTTAGGCATTATTTTAATTTTTCTATTCTTTCTGTTTATAATTATTTTTATAATTGGTTTAAAAAATTTTTTAAACATTGTAGATATTTATCTTATAAATAAATCTGAGTCAATGTCTTTTAAAAACAGGACAATAGCAGACATGCATGCAATAAAGCTTTTTATAGATACCTATGGGTTTGGAGTAGGATTGGGTAGCAATAGACCGTCGTCATTATTACCTTATCTTTTATCTCAAGTTGGATTTATAGGAACCATAATGTTTTTTCTATTTATTTACAACATAATAAAATTCTCATATAATGCTCTTAAGAATAGTAATTATTTCGAATACTTTTTCTTGTTACCATCCGTATTAATATCCCAACTTATAGCATACCCAGACATCACTAATCCTACTTTATGGCAATTCATATATATAGTTTCAATAGCTTCTATAATAAGCTATAGATATAAAGGTGTTGCTAGTAAATAATTTAAAATAAAAACTTAAGGAGGATTTTTCAATGAATGTTAAGCTTTATATCGACGGACTTTTTTACAAAGGCTCTGGAATAGGCAGGTATTATGAGTCTTTAACAAAAGAGTTGGCTAAAAGAGATATCAAAATTTATACCTGCGTTCCTAAATCTTTAAGAGACGATTTTGAAGAAGACTTTGCCGATGTTTCTAAAAATTTAGAACCGATTTTTGTCGATTATTATAAATTTTCTATAAAAGGTTTTTTTAAACAATCACAAATACTTAAAAAATTAGAAAGAGAAGTTGATATCTTCTTCTATCCACACATTAATCTGCCTTTATACGTTCCTAAAAATATAGTTACTACAATTCATGACCTTAGACCTCTTACAGAGTTTTGGGATAGAAATAGAATAAAAAAACATTTATATAAATTTTATCTTAGGAGAGCTTTGAAAAGATCAACAAAAATAGTATTGATCTCTAAAACGGTAGCTCATGAAGTTGTAGAAAGGTTTAATGTAAATAGGAATAAAATAAAAGTTATCTATGAGTTTATAGATGATAAATTTAAAAAACACTTTGAAATAGAAAAGCCTATAATACAAGAAGATTATATTTTATTTATCGGAAATAGAAAAAAGCATAAAAACCTAAAAAATCTCATTTTGGCTTACAGTAAAATCAAAGATATTATAGGAGTTAAACTTGTAAT
>JAGDVT010000021.1 GCA_023255765.1 Candidatus Paceibacter sp.
TAAACTTAATATTACTTATTCCGCTTTACGATTATTTATCTTTTAGAAATGAAATCAAATCTCTTATGACATATGTGGGAACCTATTTATTTTCAAACATATAAAATCGAATCTACATTTTTTCTACATTTCCTAAAGTAACTTATACCCTCAAAAATTTTGTAGAAATAAATTATAGGATAAGGTTTCTTGTATATACATAATCTCGCTAGAGAACCGACAACTTCTTTGTAAATAAAAAATAATAATTTAAACAAATCTGGTTTAAAATTCTTTAAGAAAAAATATGTGTTAAGGATGAAATACCATTCAAACCATTTCTTAAAACTTTTAGGTGTTTCTTCCTCCTCATGCAATACCTTCATTCTAGGGTCGAAGATTAAACTATAGCCTAGCTTATTTATTCTAATTTGAAGATCAGTCTCCTCCCTATATGCAGTTCCAACATCATAGTTTTCGTCGAAACCACCAGCTTTAATAAACACTTCTCTCTTTACAGCAAAATTACAACCTGGCAATGCCAATACCTTAAGTGGAGACTTCATATTTATGTCAAAATTTGAAATTACCTCACCAAGAGAGGTTATAATACCCACTTTCTTAGATACTAATCTTTTAATTTTAGATATTTTCTTTGGTTTTATCTCTCTGCCCCCCACTGCTCCCACTTTATCCTTTTTAAAGTTATCGAGTAAAAATTCAAAGTATTTCCTACCTAATATTCTTACATCGTCATCTAAAAATAGTAGTATATCACCTTTAGCTTTGTACGCCCCAATATTTTTAGATTTACATCTTCCTCGTCTAGTTTTCGAAAAAAGAACGATTATTCTCTTATTATTCTTTTTTAAGTTTTCCAAATATTTCTTTGTTTCTTCACTCTCATCTACTAAAACTATAATTTCGTAGGAAACTTTTTGATTTTTAAGGAGTCTTAGGAGAGAGAAGAAATTTTTTTTAAACTCCTTTTCTCTACCTCCAATAGTTGGAATTATAATTGAAACTTTCATATTATTAATTTTAATCCTTTTTTTAACGATGTAAACTTAAAATTTACTTTCGAGAGAAGCTTTGAATTGTCGACACAAGTGTATAAAATGTCACCTTTGATAGAATTTTCTTTTATTGTTTTAATATTTTTATTCGTTAAGCCTTCTATAAAATTAATAAGTGTATTTATTGAATAGGCCCTTCCAATTCCAACATTGAAAATTCTTTCTAGCCTTTCATTATATAAGCGTATTTTTATCGCATCATCGACATAAACGAGATCACTTTTTTGCTTTCCTGAAAATATTTTAACTAAATTTCCTCTATAAGCCACATTTAATAATACTTTTATTATCCCTCTTTTAGAATTTTTTCCATACACATTAAAAAGCCAGAAAATAGAATATTTAATTCCATATACTTTACTGTGTTCTTTAATCATTCTTTCTGACATTAACTTGTAAACTCCATATTAGAAATTGGTTTTGTTTTATCAATTTCTTTAATCTTTCTCTCATAATTTCCATAAACTGTTGCTGAAGAAGTAAAAACCAACTTAGCATCATTTTTTCTAGCTAACTCAAGAACGTTATTTATTCCTCCTACAATATTTTCAAAATATACCTTATTGTGTTGAAAAGATTCTCTCATGTTAGTAAAAGAGGCTAAATGGTAAATGAGTTTTATCTTTTTTAACTTCAAAAAACTATTAGAAAGTACGTCCATTTTTTTGAATTTAATTAATTTGACATATTTTCTAATGTTGGATATATTTCCTCCTGATAAATCATCAATTAAAATTTATTTTAATAAATTAGATCCGATGATTCAGCAACTCCTGTTATTAATATCATAATTTTGTTATTTAACGAGGTTTTTATAAATCTCTAAGTACCTTTTAGTTACATAGTTCCAATTAAATATTTTTTTAACCAAATATCTCCCATTTTTGCCCAATATATCCTTTTTCCTGTAAGCTTCTTCTATTTTTCTTATTAAGGAACCCAAATCTCCTGGAGAGACTAAATATCCGTTAAAATCATCAAAAACTATGTCGGGGAGGCCACCTACTCTATAGCAAACCACAGGTATTCCCGATGACATTGCCTCAAGTGCTGATAACGGCATCCCTTCATATAAGCTAGGTAAAACAAAAACATCTGCTGAGCGATAATAAATAGGCATAGATTCGTCCGGAATCTTATCAAGAGTAGGAAATATCACATAAAACCTTTTCTCTAACTTTTTAAGAGCGAGATTATCCATTTTTTCTAATCTACCTACTAGAATTATTTTTATTTTATTCGTTCTTATCTTTAACTTTTTCCCATTAGGTTTGAATTTGTTAGGATCTGCTCCATTTGGTATGTATATTGAGTTTGGATACCACCTTTGTATCTCTCTCGAAACAGCAATATTAACATCAGAAAATTCATATCTCACTTTTTCTAGTAGACCAGAAAAAAAAGCTCTTTTTTCATTAAGAAGGCGAAATCTTGCCCAAGAAGATCCATGATATGTTGATACTATTGGAATTCTTCCTTTCAATTTTAAACTGTTAATAGAAAATTCGTGAAGATGTATAATATCGACATCTGTAGGCGGAGCATACTTAAACCAAATATAAAGTCTTTTCTTTAGTCTTTCGTATTTTAGTCTTTCATTTATTTGAGAGAATGTAACTTCATGTCCATTTTTTTCAAGTCGTTTGCTAACTTCTTTGATCCAGGTTTCCACTCCTCCAATCTTTTCAAATGGATAAACCATCAAAATTTTCATATTTTTCCTCCAGAAATGAATACCATCTTTCAATTGAATAAGAATATTTATTGTGCCACAATAGCGCTTCTTTTATTGACCATAATAAATAAAAGATTCTCAATAAAAAATCATAGTGAAATATTAAGTTTCCAAAGTATTTTTTACTAATAAGTTCTCTTCTTGTAATAAAACATCTCAATAGCCCATCTAAAACTTCTTTAATGAAAAAAGACTTTGGGTAATGTCTTAAAAATAGAATTAATCTTCCTCTTCTTAGAAATTTAAACACAAAAATACTCTTAACCTTTTTATGAGAAAAGCCGCCTATATGAATCACTTGCACGTTTCCATTATAAACTACCCTAAAACCATTTTTTTTGTAGCGTAAGCATATATCAATGTCGTCTGGACCATAGAAAAAAATCTCATCTAATAATCCATAATTCTTAATCAAATTTGTTCTTATTAAAAAACATGCTCCTCCAATTGCCATAACGTCTTTTTCAAAAGAATATTGAGTTTTATCTTCCTCCAAAAAACCCAAGTGTTTAGTTGATATTACGTCATAATAAGCTCCATCTAACCTGCCATCCGGCTGTAAAGTTTTACAACCTACTATAGCAATTTTTTGATCTACTTCTGCAGACTTTACTAACTTACTAAGCCAATTTTTTTCTATAATTACAATATCATTATTAAGGATAACAAGGTATTTGGGTTTATACCTTTTAATGCAATAGGCCACACCTATGTTACTTTCTTTTGAAAAACCATAATTTTTATCTAAAGCTAAAACATCAACCTTTTTAAAATTTTTCTTTACAAATTCTACTGAGCCATCTGTAG
>JAGDVT010000038.1 GCA_023255765.1 Candidatus Paceibacter sp.
GTTCCTGTCCGTGTTAAGTCTGTGTATTATCTGTATCAGTTCCGTAAGTTCCGTATTGTCTGCGTGAGTTCTGTACTGTCTGCGTATATCTGCATTAAGTCTCCAATTTCTGCATCTAATAAAAAATAGTTTTAACCTTAATTTTAGGAATTTTAAATATCATTTTCCTACTTAATGACCATAAAATATTATCTAAAATATATGATGGCAAATTTATTTTTTTTGCTATTTCTTCTCCTAATATTATACTAGCATTTCTTAATTCTATTTCTAACAAAGAATTCTTTTTTATAATTTCTCCTCTTTTTATTTTTTTTAAATATCTTAAAGGCATTTCAATTAATTTTAAATTTAAAAATAAACTCATAATTTCCCAATCAGAAAAAATAGTCAGCTCTTCTAAATTATTTTTATACTCACCAATTAAATTTTTACCTAGAATATATTCTAAATATAAAAGCTGATTAGGTTTTAAAAAATATAAATTTTTATAATAATCCTTAAACTTCTCCAATTCGCATAAATTCAGGCAAAAATCCATAGGTTTTTGAAATTCTTCAAAATAATTTTTAAAATTACCATCATATTTTTTATGCAACCATTTTAAAGAATTTTTAAAAACTTTATATCTTAACTTTACTAAATTTATATTATTTTCTTTAGGAGAAATTATCTTTTTAAATTCATTGAAATTTATATTTTCGTAATCCCCTTTAAATAAATCAATGACCCTTTCCATTAAACCAAAAAATCCAAATTCATTTTTATACTCCCAATTTTTAGGAAATTCCCATAATCTAAAATCTAAACACCTTAATATTAATAAAAAATTATCAAGTTTATCTTTATTCACTTTTTTTAATTTATTTATAAATTTTTTATCTTCTTTTACTTTTTTTGAATAATCTTTAATTAAATTCAAAATTTTCTCATCTATCTCTTTAAATTTCACTATTTTAAATTTATAATTCAAATTATGTTGCAAAATAAAATCTTTTAACTTCATATTTAATAAACAAAAACCTAATGCAGGCTAATGCTCCGGCTCGCAAATTTAAGAAAAATAATTCTATAATTTTACACTTATTCCGAAAATTCTGTATTAATACTGCGTTTTTTATAAAATTTAACTTTTAGCAAATATTAAATATGTGAGATTACTGTATTAATTTTTATTTTATAATTTTAATTATTTTTCTTATTTATAATTTTATTTAATGCAACATAAAATTTATGTGATATCTTTAGGAGGAAGTTTGGTTGTACCTGATGAAATTGATATCCACTTACTAAAAAAATTTAAAGAAATAATATTAAAAGAAGTTAAGAAAAGTAAAAAATTTATTATCATAGTAGGTGGCGGGAAAACAGCAAGAAAATATCAAAAAGCGGCAAAAATTTTAACGGAAGTTTCTAATGAAGATCTTGATTGGTTAGGAATACATGCAACACGAATAAATGCCCATCTTCTTTTAACAATTTTTAGAAAATATGCTTATTACCGAATTATTAAAAATCCTAAAGAAAAAGTTAATTTTAAAGAAAAAATTTTAATTGCTACTGGTTGGAAACCAGGATTTTCAACTGATTATGATGCAGTTTTACTAGCTAAAACCTATGGCACTGACATAGTAGTTAATTTGACAAATGTTGATTATGTTTATGATAAAGATCCAGATAAATTTAAAGATGCTAAACCAATTAAAGAAATAACTTGGAATGATTATTTAAAACTTATTGAAAATAAATGGATACCTGGTATGTCGGCTCCATTTGATCCAATTGCCTCTCAATTAGCAAAGAAATTTAAATTTAAAGTTGTAATCTTAAATGGCAAGAAATTAGAAAATCTTAAAAATTTTTTGAACGGCAAAAAATTTAGGGGAACTTTAATTTACTAAAAATTTTTTGTATAATATTAAATAAGAAAAGATATGATGTAAATAAAAAATACTGCTCTCTAAAAATTAAAAAAATATTCCGGGGTAGTTCAGCGGCCCGCCTCGACTCGCGTTGCTCGTCGACGCGAGGCGGGTAGAAATATAAATATATATGTATTATCTTTATATTCTTTTAAATTATAGTAAGACTAAAACATATGTTGGAATTACAGATAATGTTAAAAGAAGATTAAGAGAGCACAATAGTGGGCGTTCATTTTATACATCTAAATTTGGTCCGTGGAAATTAGTATATATAGAATGTTTCGAAAATAGAAATGAAGCGAGGAAAAGAGAAAAATATTTTAAATCAGCAGCTGGAAGAAAAAAGATAAAGAAGATATTACAATCTATTCCGGGGTAGTTCAGCGGTAGAACGCCTGGCTGTACAAATCACCGGCATGGAGGGTTATAATAAGTTTAATGAGAGAGAAAAGGAGGTACAAAGACAGAAGGTTATATTTAATTCAGGCAGTTAAAAAAAAGAAAGAAATTAAAACAAATGGCAATTGAATATCTTGGTGGTAGATGTATGATATGTGGATATAATAAATGTCTAACCGCGTTGGAATTCCACCACCTATATAATAAAAAATTTGGTTTTTCATCTAGGGGAATCACCAGAAGTTGGCAAAAAATTAAAGAAGAGCTCAAAAAGTGTGTGCTAGTTTGTTCTAATTGTCACAAAGAAATCCATGCCGGCTTAGTGCAGCTTCCATCCGTAAGGGTGGATGAAAAACGGGGTGAAAACGGTGAAGCCCAAAATGGGTAACACCGTGCCAAGCCACGAGCCCGAAGGGCGAGGGGAAGGTGTAGAGACTATCCCTTTATGGGAGTAGGCCCAATAATCTTATTGGGTCGAAGCGCCCCGCCCCATCTTTAAGATGGGTGATGAGATAGTCCACTCCCTAAGGAAACTTAGGGGTAAGTGTAACCAGGATGTCGCAGGTTCGAATCCTGCCCCCGGAGCATTTCCGAATGAAGTTTATCAAAATTATCAATTTCGTTTTGTAAAATCTTATCTTTCATAGAATTTATTTTCTTTAATTCTTTTAATAAAACTATTAAGATTATCTTTTAGTCTTTTTATCTTTTCTTCAAGAGTAATACTTTCTGGCATTTGACCTAAAATTGTGCTATCATTTTCATTACCAACCTTTTTAATCCCTCTTATATATAAACTACACTGTGAATCAGTACAAAAATAATCACCAATCGAATTATTCTTATCTATCTTATAAGTAAATAACCTAACTCCTGATGACATATGTAAAGAATAACATAAACTACACATTTTAATTCCTGAAGATTGAAGAGGTCTATTTCTTTCTAAAATCAAGCCAATTAAATTATTTTCAAATTCATAAACAATATAACCTAAATGACCAGAGGGATGTATCCAGCCTAAGAAATCCAAATTTTCCCAATCAATATTCTCTAAATTCGGTAAATATAACTTTCTTCTTGATTTTTTAGCAAATAAAGATAAAATTTCTTCTTTTAATAATTTTTCCATATTTTCTTCTTTAATTTTAACTTAAGTTTAGT
>JAGDVT010000045.1 GCA_023255765.1 Candidatus Paceibacter sp.
AATTTTTGAACTTCACATTCCTTCACCTCCTTGAAGATTTCCGATTAAATTATAAAACAAAAAAATTTTTGAAAAATTACCAAAATATTAAATAAAATAACATCTTTTTAAAACTAACTTATATTATTATGCATATCAGGTATGTCACATAAGGACATATGTCCTGATAAGCCCACCCTTATCCTATCCGAACATATCTTCAAATAGGTCTTTATAAAAAATTAAATTATTAAAACCAAACTTTATCAATTTTTATCAGTTAAAGCAGGAAATGTTATTTATTTTAATTTCTAATTTTTTATAGAAAATTAGTAAAAAGAATATTAATTCTTTAAAATGAGGTTTTGGGTGATAGAGACACTATTGTTATTAATTATTAACACAGTAATTCTAGTAATATTAATTCTAGAAAAGAACATGACATTTAGGTCGTATAATGAAGGTGGCTTAAAAGAATTATTAGAAATAAATATAGTTTTACTAATAATAATGGTGCTATATTTTATAGCAAGGGGTATATATAATATGTATGATTATTATAGGCAAATTAGAAATATTAGAAATAGATAAAAATAAATGGGCTGGCATAAATAACCAGCCCATTTTGTAGTTATATTCTTTGATACACCTTTTCAATCTTAATAATCTTTTCAACCTTGATAAAATCAAATATAGCAAAATACCTTTTAGTTTTATCATTATATCCTACTGCTACCAAAACAACAATATAATTATTCTTTAAATTCAAATCAATAGAGCCTAAAAAGTCTTTAATTTCGATAAAGTTATCAAATGTAAATATAATTCTATTTTTATCAACCCTTTTAATACTCCCCAAAATAATTCCTACTCGCCTTATCTTACAAGTTCCTTCAAAAAACACTAATCTCTTTAGTGTATCTTCTATATGATAGCCAACCTTTTTTTCTTTTATTCTTTTTTTACCTATAATTTCATACAAAATTCTATCTTCATTTACAAAATATATTGTCTTATAATTTAAATAATCTGCAACGATTAAACAAGGAATTTCTTTATTTATCTCTCCTATATTTTTGCTAAAGCTCAATAAAGCCTCAATAAGTTTAGATATGCTCAATCTATAATTTGAAATTTCTTCTTTTAATCTCTCATTGTCTCTTTTAATTACTCTATTTTCTCTTTCTAAATCATCTATCCTTTCTTGCAAATATTTTATTTCTAAATCCCTACTTAACATATATTGTTCAATCAAATCTTCACCCTCAAATCTATCTTTTATTCTACTATATGCTTCATTAATAATCTTAGATAATTCTTCAGCAATTTTTTTATCCTCCTCTTTTACAACATCAGGATGCAATATAGCTAAAAGATAGGCCCTATGTTGTTCTGCAAGTTTTCTTAAAAGCTCTGGCCTTTTTCTCAATAAACCAACAAAGCTAGAAGTAAAACCTAATATTTCATATGGATTTCTTCCTCTTAATTCTCTTATTTTAGAAATAACAATCTCTTTTTTCACTTTAAGTCACCTCCATTTCTTATTTTAAATCATTTTTAAAAAAACAGCCCTAGCTATTTTGCTAGGGCATATATTTATATATATTTATTATTCTTCATAAAAATTATACTCATCGTAATACTCTACTCTTTCTATATAATCTAAAAATTCATCGATGCTTGGATAATTCATTCTTACATATACAATAAACCCACTTAACCTTTTTTTGCTAATATGCAAATTATTATTTTCAATAAAATCTACTAATTTTTCAAAAATATACATATCCCTATCACATAAATCAAATAACTTTCTTATGGTATACACATCATAACCCCACCAATCTGCTAATTCTAATATTCTATCAATCTCTTCAAAACTATAACCATATTTAACTCGCCACTTTACTATCCAATATACACTTCTATGCGGATAATTTTCTTTTAAATATAAAACAGATTCCACATCGCTTCTTCTAAATTTATAAGCTTCCATAATTGCTACAACTTTCTTGCTTAGCCTTATAGAAGTTTGGTATTTTGCATTATAATTATCTACAATCTCTAAAATTTCTCCTCTTCTTACAATCTCCTTCCTCTCCATTTTAGCCACCTCCTATTAAATTTTTTAACATAAAAATAGAAAATATAAAAGGGCCATAAAGGCCCGAACTATATCTCAATTGTCTTTAATCTTTAAAGCATAAACCTCAATAGCGCATAAGCATCTTTCATATATTTTGCAATTTTTTCCATTTCTTTCCTTTCTTCATCACTTAACTTTCCTTTATTTTTTAAATCATTATATCTTCCAGAAAAAATAGAATTTTCAAGCAAAAATTTTATTCTCTGAAAAACTAACCTCTTATCACTTTTCTTTGTAAGCCTATACTTTTCTAAAATAGAATCAATTTTCAAATTAAACATTAATTCATCATATAAATCAAAATCTAAATCTTGCACTGTCCTCTCGTTTTCCTTTAGCTTTGCGAATTCATGCCTTATAATATCCATCAAATTTTTAATATTTCTTTCTAGTCTTTTTTCTATTTCAGCTTTTATTTCTACTAATCTTTCAGTTTCTTTTATAATCACGCCTCTCACCTCCTATTTATTAAGCTAATAATATTATAAAACAATAATAAAACAATAAAGGGCAAGGAATTTACCCTTGCCCCCTTTCCGTATTTTAAATAACAAGCGGTATTACTACTAAATATGGTTACTACTCTAGGCTCTTAACAAATTATCTAGGCTCTTAACAAATTACCGCCTTCTACGATTAATATACGATCTATCAGGTAATACGCATATTTATCATTCTTTTTGCTAGCAACTACATAATACACTCTTGAATTTAAAGTATAATACCTAATTTCTAAGCTATGAGCATGCATTACTCTTTCATACAGTTCATTAGGGTCTATGTTCTTTATATCATCATCTAACTGTCTTATTCTTATTTTTCTACTTGAATATTCTACTAAATCTTCCCACGTTAACATAAACTCATTTAAC
This sequence comes from Candidatus Paceibacter sp., assembly GCA_023255765.1. Lineage (GTDB taxonomy): Bacteria > Patescibacteriota > Minisyncoccia > UBA6257 > HR35 > JAGDVT01. The sequence continues at coordinate 2,998 of JAGDVT010000045.1, forward strand.
TGATTAGGCGCTATACAGAAAATAATTTCTTCTCCTACACCACGGCTCCACGCCGTGGCTATGCATGCAGAAATCTTGCTACTCCATGCTAACTTTACATCCCTCGCTATTCTTTTACTAAGGAGGCCTGGTGCCTCCTCGAATACTCTCTTATACCCCAGCTGATACAACATACTGGGTGATAATATATTACCTTCGTCATCATTAGGTACTATATCCCAATTATTAGGTCCTAATACGAATATACACTTCCTAGGTACTACTCGTACTTGCTCTTGTTTCCCTTCTACCTGTTCTAAGTTATTATTTACTCCCCCTACGTGCTCTTCTTTAAACAAATCAAACATTCGAGACACCTCCTTGATAGAGTTCCCAATTTAATTATAAAACAAAATTTTTTGTCAAGTATACCGAATATAATACAAGA
>JAGDVT010000013.1 GCA_023255765.1 Candidatus Paceibacter sp.
TAAATATTTTGTATAAAGGGAGGTTTAAATGAGTAATCAAAGTCAGGATAATCAAAAAATTGATATTTTAATTAATTTATTAAATTTTCTAGACTGTCTTGTTCCTTGTTATACTGAAAACAATGGAAAGAGATATTACGCTCTTGTGTATTATTGTAATAAAAAATTTGAACCAGAAAATAATAATTCTAATGATAATAATAATTCTAATAATGATTTTGTAAAATATAAATTTAAAGGAAAAAATGCAAAAGGGGAAGATGTAGATTATCCAATATATTTACACAGAGATACTGTAAATAAAGTCAGAGGGAAATGTGAAGACTGTAACTTTTGTGATATAGTAAATAATATAGTAAATAATTATAAAAATTTTTGGGATGAAATTTGGAACAATTTAAATATAGAGCTAATCACTGAGAATATAAATGATCCAGATAGTTATAAAGAACAAGATGGTAAGAAGAAAATCAGCATATATCAGATTAATAACAAAGTTCCTAATTCGGTTTTTACTCTGGAAGAAGATAAAAAATGCGACAACGAAATTTTCATAAAAGATGGTGTGTATATAGAAAATATAGACACTCAAAGTCAAAATCAAAATCAACAAGATCAAAACCAAGAAAATAAAACAAAACAATTGTTAGAATTAAAGAAGTTACTACTTACTAAAGCCAATGAAATTATTCTGAAAAAGAAGTCTAAAAGCAAAGATCCAGCTAATGATGCTAAACGAATGGTTGATAAGTGGATGAAATAATTAAAATTCTGAGGGGTTTGACTATGATATATAAAAATATAATCCTATATGGTCCACCCGGGACTGGTAAAACTTATGAAACAAGGAGAATTGCATTAACTAGAATATTTGGTATAAATGAAGATTCTAAATTTAACCCTATATTCATTAAATTTTTTTTTGATCATTTTCTGTCATCAGGTCAAATAAAATTTGTAACTTTTCATCCATCTTATTCTTATGAAGATTTTATAGAAGGCATAAAACCAGAAATTCAGAATAACTCTGTTATATATACAGTCCAAGATGGTATATTTAAGCAGATTGTTGAAGAAGCAAAAAAACATCCAGAGCAAAATTTTGTGTTAATAATAGATGAAATAAATCGCGGTAACATACCTAGCATATTTGGAGAGCTTATAACTCTTATAGAAGAAGATAAAAGAGATGGGGAACAAAATGCTGTCGAAGTTACTTTACCTTATTCTCGAGAGAAATTTTCTGTTCCTAAAAATCTATACATAATAGGTACTATGAATACAGCAGATAAAAGTATAGCTCTTTTAGATATAGCTCTTAGAAGAAGGTTCTCTTTTAGAGAATTGATGCCTAATTATGATATATTGTCTAAAGTAGAAGTAAAAGTAGATGGACAAAAAAGTTATAATAATACTTCAAATAATACTTCAAATAATTTAGATTTAGGAAAGCTATTAAAAGCTATAAATAAAAAAATTAGTGAAAAAATTGGTAGAAATTACGTAATAGGACATGCTTATCTTCTCCAGTATGCAGAAAAAGATAATAGCGGTAAGATGTATATAAGTTTAAAAAATTTGAATATGGCGTTTAGAGATAAAATAATTCCATTGCTACAAGAATATACTAACGATGATTGGGAACTAATGTACGACATTCTTGGTAAGGAATTTATAAATGTGGGAGAATTAAATATAGAAGATAAATTGAAGAATCTAGAGCTTGATATCAGTGCTTTTAATAATTTGATTTCTACTTCATAGTGATATAGGTGTATAAAGTGAAACCAGAAAAGCTAACTTTTTTTGAGTATGATAGTATTAGTAAAATACAAGATTCAAACCTAAAAGAATTTGTAAATCGTGAACTAAAAAAAATGTTAGATAGTAGATTGGAAATTTTTACCTTTGATTCACAAGGATATATAAAATTTAGACAATTTGTTGGGTTAATTACTCTTTATGATAAAAATAATAATAGGCACATATATATAGAAGTACTTCCCAAAATATATAAGGATAATAATAATGTAGGAATAGCCAGAAAAGTACTCCTAAAAATGTTAGAAAAATATTTAGGTGTACAGTTTTTTAAAAGCTCTGATAGGGGAAAAATAAATTTAAAGAATCAAAATATGTTTGAAATATATGTGATACTTTTTTTAGAATATTTAAAAAAGTTGTCTTTAGGGTTGAAAAGAAAATATCAATTCGTAGAATCAAATATAAATACCTTAAAAGGTAGATTGCTGTTTGCTAAACATATAAACAAAAACCTCTTTAATCCTACAAGATTTTACACAAGACATGAGGAATTCACACTAGATATTCCAGAAAACAGGATACTTAAAACAGCAATAACAAAAATGCATCGAGCTTATAAAAATATATTAAGTGTAGAGGTCGAACGTGAGTTTAAAAAGTATTTAGTGTTATTTTCCGATGTTCCAGAAAGCTCAAATATACACGCTGACTTATTGAAATCAAATATAGATAAGACTTTTATATACTATGAAGATGCTTTCAAATTGGCAAGGTTATTTTTAACTCAGCATACCTTAATAAATACACTAAACGAAAAATACAATAAGAAAAATGAGGAAGAAGTAGGTCTTATTTTTGATATGAATCTATTATTTGAAAAATATGTAGCAAAAAAACTAAAGGAGTACTTAAAAAGTCTAAATAAACCAGAGATTGAAATAAAAGAACAAGAAAGTAAATACTACGTTGTTTCTGGTCAAATTTTTGGTCAAATTTCTGACCAATCTTCAAATTTTTTCAAAGTGATACCAGATATAGTAGTAAGGGTGAAAAGTAATAACAATCTCTACATCTACATATTAGATACTAAATGGAAAGAAATAGATTCAGATAAACCTAACTACAACATATCTCAACAAGATTTGTATCAAATGTTATCTTATGCATCTATATACAGGGAAGCAGAAAAGCCAAAAAAGATTAGGATAATTTTAATATATCCAAAAGCTAAAAATTTTAAGAGTAAGTTAAAATTTACATTTAACGATACTAACAAAACTCCTCTAAAAATTTTCCCGTTTGATTTAGAGAAAACCTAGAGAGTAGTTTAGAATCACTTTGTAACTACTTCTTCGATAGTTCTAATACCTTGAGTGAGAAATTAACCACATAAATTTAACTCTATAGACCTAAAAAAGCTATAAAC
>JAGDVT010000001.1 GCA_023255765.1 Candidatus Paceibacter sp.
AAAAACTTTTATGGATAAAACCCAAGATTATGTTAAAGTTTTTGATAAATTATTAGTCCATGAAGTTAGTCTTTATTTTAATGACGTCCCAAAAATCACTTTAAGACAGATTAAATTGAATAATAGGTGGGTTTTAAGACGGTTAGAACATGAATTAAAAGAATTGAATTTTTTAAATAAAATGGAAGTCAAAGTTTTGAGAGCTTTACCTTTAAAAATTACTACTGTGAGAATAGTATTTTTTGATAAAATTGATACTTCAGAAATAGAAAAAGTGCTATATGATCAATTTTTTAAAGATCCTAATTTATTTGATGTTAAAAGTATAAAGCATGTAAGCTATTCAGAGATTTTATTATATTTTTTGAGCTATTATTTTAAAAATTCTATTCATTTAGTGTTGTTAAATTGGTCTTACATATAGTCTAATTTTTTGAAAAATTGTACTATGTAGAGAACTAATTTTCTAATTTTTCGTTTAGTATGTTGAACTAATTAAACAATAAAAAGTTTATAAATTCTTCGTACATATATATTTTTATGGTAGGGCAAGTGATAAAGATATATCTAATAGGAAGGCATGAACTAACAACAGAGCAATTGAAAAGGCTATACAGTAAGTGGTACACGAATCCACAATTCATAGAATTGGCACAAGTAAATGAGAGTGATATAAATCAAATAGTAGAGGATATGAGAAAAGGGTATGTGGTTAAAGTAGTTGGAATTATTCCAGCAAATATTATGGTTGAAATTGCGAGAAGATTAGGAAAGCCAGTAAGCTTTTACACAGTAGTAGTAAACAAGGAATTATATCAAAGGATTACAGGACAAGTATTTGATTCTAAAAATAATAGATTAGATGAATTATTACCAAGATATCTAGACTTAATAAGTGTAAAAGAGACGGTGGTAATGCCATACAGTTATATAACTGAAAATGTTGAAGAAATAAAGAGATTTAGAAATGTGAGATTTCCAAAAATGATGAATGTGTTATATCAAGCATTAGCTCAATATCTAGGTTTAGTAAATGATCCGCAATCAGTAGTTTGTTTATCAATTCCTGAAACATCAGATTGTAAAGTGGCAATTTTCATGAATGTAAAAGACAGAAACAAAAGATATGCCACGGTAGAAGATGTATTAAATGGAATAAGAAATAAGGAATTTATCTATTCAGTGGTATTTTATGAATAAATTTTTTTAAAAAAAGAAAATTTATTCTTTTGGTGGTAATTTAAAGTATACTACTGGGACCATTTCATCATATTCATCTCCGTTTATTTCTTCGTAATCCATCCATAAAATTGTTAATTCATCATTTGGTGTTTTTAGTGTAATGCTTTTTTCCATTTCTTCAAAACTACCGTCTTCAATAAACTTAATATCTACCTCCGCAAATCTATAGTATTCTAACCACTTTTTCTTTAGCCATCTCTCTAAAGTTTCTAAATCTATGAAATACCCGTTTAAAACCACTCCCAATTTTCCTTTATATTGTATCAATCTTAACTTTTTTGTTGTGTTGTCCATACTATATATATTTGTCCGAAAGGTTTATAAACCTTACTGACGTTAAGATTTACTATTTTTTATTATGATTAGTCTAGGTTAATCTTATATGAAAATTTGGGGGTGGTGGCTGGGGGTATGATATCATAATATATATATTATGTCCCGTGTGGGGGTAGGGTAAAAAATATAAAAAAATTTTTATATTTTATACCTAGGTAAAAAACTAAAAATATTTAACCCTAGATATCACATGGGTATACCATCCTTCCCCTGTAAAGACATAGACAGTAAGTCCCTCCCTATCCTCTAAGGTTGGTGTGTCTAAATATTCCCTTTCCAATACTATTACTAGCTTTGATTTTGGAATTATTAAATATTCCTTTTCTAACCTCCTTTCTTCATAGTTATATTCCTCATTTATTAATACTTTTTCTGCCTCTCCATATAATATTTTTGTTTCATTCCTGTGTATAAATTTTTCAGATATTTCATCCCATTCTTTTACCCTTAATAATATCCATGCTTCCCTATTATCTTCCTCCCATGCCCTCTTTAATAGTTCTTTTATATCCTCTTCTGCCAATTTTTCGTGCCTCAAATTAAAAACCAAATCTATATCTTTTTTTTCTTGTGTTTGTTCCATACTTAATATATTGTACGAAAGATTTATAAATCTTTCGTACAAATATAGATATTATGGCAAACCAAAAAATAAAATATGAAGATTTTTTAAGGAGATTAGTAGATGACAGAGTTGGAATTTGGGGAGAGATTACAATAAGTGGTGTAGAAATAGAAAACATTGAGAAACCAGGGCAAAGAGTATTGAAACAGCTAATAGAATTAAGGTCTGAAGTAATGCAAAAATGGGCTGAATTCTTGAAAAAATATAATCAAGAATTTGAATTTGCAGTGTATAGAGATCATGTTTCAGTGATATTGTATTTGCCACCATTAAGTGATAGTGTCTTAGAGGATGAATACATTGTTTATAGAGGCAATAAAGCATACAGGACATTTTCATTAACCATAATGAGTTTAGAAGATAATGGCAAAATAAGAGTATATTACCCACCAGCCAATTTAAATATTGAACTATAATAAAATAATATGGTCTTAGATAGAGATTTCTTAATAAAGATAAGGACATCATCAACAGAGAAATTACTTAAGATGCTTTACTATGAGAATTTAACAGAGGAGCAAAGGGAAGCAATAATTGAGGAATTAGAAAGGAGGGGTTATAGTGAGAAAGTAATGAGAGAAAGAGAGAAATTAAAATTAAAACCATATTTAAGAGAATATTATCCTGTAGAGCAATACCAAGAGCTGTATAATCATATAGTCTCTGAAATTAGTTATATGTTTTGGAAATATCAAATCCCTTGGAGGTTGGGCATAGATACTTATCAAATTGAAGGATTCCAAAATATCTCTGATTATTTATTATTATTGGATAAAATTAGAGATGAATTGATAAAAAGAAACATGATGACAAAAGAAATTGATGAAAAAATAACATCATTAATGCATACAATAGAGGATGCTT
>JAGDVT010000046.1 GCA_023255765.1 Candidatus Paceibacter sp.
AACAAAAAATAAATTAAAAATATTAAAATCCAATAAATTTTTTCTTTCCTTCTGAAAAATATTAAAATTATAGATAAGAGAAGGCTTAAAATATATAAAAAATTTCCTAAAATAAAATTGATCATGAAAAATATTATAAAACAAAGTTTTAGTTTAATAGAGATTACTGTTGTTATATCTATATTTCTTTTAATAGTAACAATATTCTTCAGCAGATTTTTTGAGTTTTCAGGAGATTATGCAAGCATTTCTGGAGATTTAAATTCTATAAAAAAAACATTAGAAACAGCAAGAGAAAAGGCATTAATAGGCGAAGAATATACAAACTGGGGAGTTTATTTTGAAAATTCAAGTTCAGCTTATTATTTATTTGCAGGACAGTCATTTGCCTCTTCTATTAAATTTTTTAAAAATTATTTAAACCCAAATAACAAATTCTTAAATCCACCACAAAATTCAAAAATAGAGATAATTTTCGAAAAATATAAAGGATATGCTACAGATGCTACAATTACAATATCCTCTATTAACGAAAAAATAAAAGGAGATATAATTATTAATAAGGTCGGGAATATTAATACTTCAATATATAAATGAGCCAAAATCAAATTCTACCTTTAATTTTATTGTTAATACTTATACTTGGAGGAGGATATTTAGCGGTTAATTATAAAGTTAAATTAAATCAACAGGCCCCGAATTTCAACAATATAAATTTGGATAGCATAAAAGGATTTAATCCACCTTTAGGAAATCCCAATGCGCCTGTTAAAATAATTGAATTCTCAGATTTTCAATGCCCATTTTGTAGAAAACTATATTTTGAAACATTTAAAAAAGTTAAAGAAGAATATATAGATAAAGGTTTAGTGGTTTGGTATTATAGAGATTTTGCATTTTCAGGTCCAGAATCATTACAAGCAAGCATTGCTTCGAAATGTGCCAGAGAGCAAGGTAAATTTTGGGAATATGTAGATATTTTATTTGAAAATCAAGCAGGAGAAAACGTTGGTGGATTTAGTAAAGAAAATTTAATAAAGTTTGCCGAAAAGTTGAATTTAAATAAAGAGCAATTTACAAAATGTTTAGAAAATAATAAATATATGGACGAAGTACAAAAAGATTTAGAGGATGCCAAAAACTTAAATGTAAGAGGAACCCCTTGTCTTATAATTAATAATGATATAGTAGAAGGCGCATATCCTTACGAGCAAATTAAATTAATAATTGAAAAATATATCAAAAAATGAAAAAAGTAATAATATATACAACAAGTTGGTGTCCATTTTGTGAAGCAACAAAAGAGTTTTTGAAGAAAAAAGGAGTTGAATTTGAAGAAAAAAATGTTGAAAATGATATACAAGCAAGAGAAGAAATGATAGAAAAATCAGGCCAACTAGGTGTTCCTGTAATAGACATAGATGGAAAGATAATAGTAGGATACTCTCCCGAAGAAATAGAAGAAGCCTTAAAAGAATAAATTAATGAAAGGAAAGGTTTATATTCAAAATCCGGGAGTCCATTATCATTATCAAATTTTGGAAAATTTTGAAGCAGGAATACAGCTTAAAGGATTTGAAGTAAAAGCATTAAGAGAAGGGAAAGGAAGCCTAAAAGGAAGTTATGTTACCATAAAAGATAATGAAGCATATCTAGTAAATTTCAATATCCCTCCTTACCAACCTAAAAATACTCCTAAAGATTATGATGAAAATAGACCAAGGAAATTATTGTTAAAAAGAAAAGAAATAAATTACTTAATAGGCAAGCTAAAAGAAAAAGGATTAACATTAATTCCAATAAAAATATATTCAAAAGGTAATTTAATAAAAGTTGAAATTGCTTTAGCAAAAGGATTGAAAAAATACGAGAAAAGAGAAAAAATAAAAGAAAGAGAATTTAAAAAAGAAGCAGAAAGAAAAATCAAAGAAAAGCTTAGGTATAAATAAAAAAAGCACGCTGCCCATGCGCTCTTAAGAGCGCAGACGGGGTGGGGCAGCGTGCTTTAGTTTTTATCTTAATCTTTCTAATCTTTCTTTTATTATTTCTAATATTTCTTTATGAGAACCCTTTAATGTTACTCTAAAAGAAGCTCCACTTACTAAATCAAATAATTTAACCAAATCAATCTCTTTTAATTTAGTCGAAATAATAGTAACCTCCTCCTCGATATTATATCTTTGAACAATAACTATATCATAAATTTTATAAGCTTCTATAAACAATCTTGTCAGATCTATACTACCTTCTCCCTTCTCTAATCTTAAATAACCTACCTTATATTTACACTTCAATTCTAAGTCTTTAATTCTTTTAACAGCTTCTTCGGTATTTTTCATAAATTCATCATACATTTTTCCATATCTTTCAATTACCTGTTTTTCCATACTGGCATCCTTTCCTCTATAAGATTTAACCAGATATAATACAATATTTTCCATCACAAAATATTTTTCTATTTCATTAGAACCGTTTTTTAAAATTACAGCCTTTAATGCCTTATTTAAAAATCTCGATAAATCTGTTTCTGGATAATCAGTAGGTCTATCTGCTGCATTTGCAGCAGCTAGCCATTCTTCAGGAACTATAAATCCATTATCTTTCATTAGCTGGGGACAACTAGGGCTATCCCCAGCAATTACTTTATCTTCCCCCAACCATTCTTCTAATAAGCTATATCCTATGTGATGATCTATCCATAATACAATCTCTTCTCTGTACATATCAATAAATCTTTTAGTCATCTCTGGCTCTCTATTATTTACTGCAATATCTGTAACATAAATCTTTTTAATCCAATCCGAAATTATTATTTTATCTAATTCAAAAGGCTGCGTATAAATAATATTCCTTTTTGTTACAGGAATATTAAGGTTAATAACAAGTACTGCTGCAGAAATAATACCATCTAGATCACCATGCGCAATAATACAGCTATTAGAATTTTTGAACTTCACATTCCTTCACCTCCTTGAAGATTTCCGATTAAATTATAA
>JAGDVT010000010.1 GCA_023255765.1 Candidatus Paceibacter sp.
CAAGGCGGGCCTGCCTCGCTTTGATGCGAGTCAGGGCGGGTTAAGAAATTGAGAAATTACTTAGTAGCTTCATATAATGCCTTAATTTCTTGATCAGATAATGCTCTATTGTAGATGCGAATTTTGTCAATGATGCCTTGAAACCAATCATTATTATAATAACTATAAGACCCAATTCTAATATTAATCCACGGATAACCATACCCTAAAGTTGAAGATGAAATATATTTCTCACCATTTGCCCATACCTCTAATACTTTATTTCCTCTATGAACTCCAACTATATGATACCAAGTATTAGTAGAAATAATAGCGCCAGATTGAACCTTTGTCCAAACAGTGCCATCATACAACCCTAAAACTGCTCTATTTGATTCAATAAGTAGAAAAATTCTATCATTAGCACTTGCTGCTCTTTGAATTATTTGTCTTCTTGCTATATCTGATACCTTCACCCACACTGAAATTGTAAATGGTTGAGTATATGTCAATGCATTTTTTGCTGTCATTCCTGTTACTTCCACATAATCATCCACTCCATCAAAACTTAATGCTCCACCTACTTTACCTGCTACCCATTGAGGAGGCCTATTACCATCAGCATTGGTTGAAGAAGCATCTAATAATGTTCCATTATTTCCATTTCCACTTTTATCATATGCTATATTACCACTTCCTTCATCAAAAGGTAAATATAATACTAAACCTTGAGCTTGATCTATAAGTCTTTTATTGTCACCTACTGAATATAAATAAGGATAATTATCTCCATCATTTTTAGATGCTTGATTTCTAGGGTCTTCTAATTGTGCATATATAGCAAAATTACTACCGCTTGCTACGAAACTATAATAATATATAGAATTATTAAAAGGATCGAGGGGTAAATTTTGAATTTGAAAAGCTAAATAATTTCTGAAATCAATTGGTATCCAACCTGTACCGTCTGTGCTTGTTGGGTTTTTAGAACATACATATTCCCATCCCGAAGGTAAGCTAGGTAAATCAGGAAAATAATTTTTGCAATTTGTATTAGTAGCGTTTGAAGGCAATTGAATGGATAAAAATACTCTATTTAAAGTAGAGGTTGTATAAATTGATGAGGTATTTATATTTAATAAATAAGTTTTAATATTTGTTTCTAGATAATTTAAATCAGATATCCTTTGATTATCTCTAATTTTTTTGTAAATTTCATGAGGCTTTATAATAGAAATAAGCATACCTATAATTAATGCCAAAACAGTAAGAGATATCAACATTTCAAATAAAGTAAATGTTTTCTTCTCCATTACTTAATAATTTTAATATGAAAATTATAATAGTAGAATCACCTAAAAAAGCAAAAACAATATATAGAATTTTAGGTAAAAAATTTTTAGTATTAGCATCATATGGCCATATAATGGATTTACCTAAAAATAGTTTCGGCATTTATGTCAAAAATAATAAATTAGAAGCAAAATATGTTTTAAAAAATAAAAAATTTGTTTATAAAATAAAAAATATATCAGCAAAAGCTAAAGAAATTATTTTAGCCACTGATCCTGATAGAGAAGGAGAATTTATAGCTTGGAGCATATCTAATTTTATTAAACATAAAAATATTTTTAGAATAAGATTTCATGAAATTACAGTTAAATCTATTTTGAATGCATTAAAAAATAAAGATAAAATAAACGAAAAATTAGTAAATGCACAAAAAGCTAGAAGATTTTTAGATAGAATTATAGGGTATACATTGTCTCCAATTTTATGGAAGAAAAAGATTGGAAGTTCAGCGGGAAGAGTACAATCTGCCGCTTTGAGATTAATTGTTGAAAGAGAAATTGAAATTGAAAATTTTATTCCTAAAAAATATTATGAATTAGAAGTAGATTTTATAAGTTTTAAAGCTTATTTACTGAATAAAGACGGTACTTATAAATTTAATGAAGAACAAAAAATTTATTTAGAAAAAATTAAAAATGATATTAAAAATAAAGAATTTATTTTAAAAGAAATCAAGAAGAAAAAGAAAATAATAAAAAAACCAACTCCTATTGATACAGCTCTCCTTCAGAGAATAGCTTTTATAAAATATAGGTTTTCTGCTCCTTTAACCATGAAAATTGCTCAATCTTTATATGAAAAAGGGTATATTACTTATCATAGAACAGATAGCTTCCATTTATCAAAAGAATTTTTAGATAAAATCAAGAAATATCTAAAAAGTTATTTCGATGAGCCTTTAAAAATTAAAAAGAAATTTACCCAAGAAGCACATGAAGCAATAAGACCAGTATATTTAAATAAAAACGTCCAATTAGATAAATTAGAAAAAAGTTTATATGATTTAATTTTTGACTTTACTTTATCTTCTTGTTCTAAAAATGCGATATGTGAAGAAATAAGATATATTTTAATTCCTATAAATTATGATAATTTAAATTTTGAAGCAAGGGGCGAGAATTTAATTTATGATGGATTTTTAAAATTTTATCCTTTTAAAATAAAATTAAAATCTTTGCCTTTAATAAACAAAGATGCTATTTTAAAACCTATAAAAATCAATTTGTTAGAAAAAACAACAAAACCACCAGAAAGATATACTGAATCAACCTTGATTAAAAAATTAAAAGAATTAGGTATAGGAAGACCGTCTACTTATGCTGAAATTATTAAAATTCTTTATAAAAGAAACTATGTAATTAAAGATAAAAATTATCTAAAACCCACAGAGAAAGGTATAAAAGTAATAGAATTTTTAAAAAATAATTTTAAAGAAATAATTGATTTAAAATTTACAGCAAATATGGAAGAAAACTTAGATAAAATAGCATTAGGTAAATTGAATTACGAAAAATTTGTAATTGACTTTTGGAAAAATTTTAAAAATATATTATAATTAAAAATTAATTAATAATTAACAAAAATGGCGA
>JAGDVT010000030.1:0-2547 GCA_023255765.1 Candidatus Paceibacter sp.
TTAATAATTTTTCCATATTTTCTTCTTTAATTTTAACTTAAGTTTAGTTTATAATACTCTAATGAAAAAAATTAGAAGAAGCAAAAAGGTTAAAGATTTTTAAGAATTTCCTCCTCTTTTTAATTACTTAACATCTATAATATTTGAAGATATTTTAATTAAGTGTTTTTATGAATTTTTTAGCATAATATTGTAAATAAAGAAAATTAAAAATCAAAGTATATGTTCAAACCTGAAAAATTTAGAAATTATCCTATTGAAGATAGAGAAACTAAAATAGAAAAAACTAAAGAAATTTTAAGGAAAGTGTTTGGAGTTATTAAAACTTATTTTAATTTAAGCGAAGACCAAGAAAATATCTTAGATAATGTTTTGGAAAATTTAGATAGAAAGATTAAAGGTATAACTTCTGCTCCTGTTCTTTCTATGGCAGATATATTAGGAATTAGTAATATCAAAGAATATATTGAAGAAACCGCAGGTAGATGTTATATAAATCCTTATACGCTCCAACCTGATTTTAATGTCAGAATAGAAGAGAACGACTCACCAATCTCCCTTGCAGAAAAAATAACTCATGAGATATTGCATTTATTAGGTATTTTTTTCATCGAAGTTGTAGAATTAGAAGAAGAAAAAGAAGCATACCAAACTATAATTGATAGTTATAATAACTCAACAAGAAGCTCATATGAACCTCTCCTTTTAATAAAATGGAAAACAGGACCATTAGAAGAAAATGGTATTATTTTTAAAGATCCTACTTCAGAAATGAAAATATTAGTTATAGAACCGCCAACAGATTATAAACTTAATATTTTTTATGAATCAGCAGTAGATTATTTTAGCAAGAAAATAATAAGAGAAACATTAAAAAATCAAAATGTAGAATTTACAGCAGGATATGATACAAGATATGCGCTTCAAATCTGCTTAGATTCAATAGCCTTTTTAAAAAGTAAAAAGAATCAAAAAAGTTTTGAAGAAAACGTGGAGGATATTGAAAAGAAATTAAAATCTTTAATAATTAAGGGAGATATAGAAAGTCTTAAAAAAGAAATAAATGAAATTAAGCCCAACGAATTGTTAAATAGATTAAAAGAAATTTTACCTAGATTCGATAGATGGATTTATAAAGATGTTTTAGAGAGAGCAATAGAAGATGTAGGAAAAATTGAAAATTTAGAAACATTTGATTTAATATTGGAGATTTTAGATAAATTTGATGTGCATTTACAAGATAAAGAAAAATCAAATTCAGGCTTATAATATTAAATTAATGAACAGGTCAGGAACAAAATTTTCCTTTTTCCTAATAATTTACTTGATATCTTCAATATTACAGATTTTTTATATACCCACTAAATATGCTTTAGGAGATGGAATAGCCGTTCTTTTATATGACCCTGAATCAGATTATTTAGAAGAAACCTCTCAAGATGCTTTTATAAATTACGAAAATGGGATACAAAAAATGATTTTGAGCATAGAAACAAATGAAGGAAATAAAGATGCTATTTGGCTTTTTCCCATACCTTCTGATCCAAATAAAATTGGTCTAAATGTAGTGAATAGTTTGCCTACGTTATTAAGAGGGGCAGAAAACCTTCGTGATAGGGCTAAAATGAATTTGAGAGGTATTAAATATATTCTCAGTGTAACTCAAATTTATACCATTCCTGTAGTTTTGCGTGATATTAAAAGAGATGAATCTTTATACCATGGATATGAAGGAACATATTATATAGGTGCAACTCCTGAAGAAACATGGGGAGTTTCAAAATCAGAACCTGATATTACTATATATAAACACTTAGAAAAAGAAGGAATTACTACAGAAATAATTACTGCAAAAAATGCTGAGGCTCTATACAAATATCTTAAAGATAAAAATCTACAAATAGAAAAATCAATAATCCCTGCCTTGAAATATTATATTGGTAAGGATTATTCTTTTATAATTTCCTGGATTTCAAAAAATACATCAGAAAGCAAATATAGTTATAAACGAATTGGTGTTTTTGTTACTTTCCCTACAGCGAAAATTTATTATCCATTAATACCAACAAATGTTTATGGAGATAAAGTTATTCCTATTACTATAAGAGTTTTGGGATGGCGATCCCCTATAATATTTGATAATATAAAAAACTATACTACGGTGGAATATTATACAGGTGATTACTATATACCAAATGAAAAATTGAAGGCCCTTTTTGGGGAATCCTTTAGAGAAAACTATTTTGAAACTCCTCTTGCTACATATTATGATGTTAAATATACAAAAATTAAAATTATAGCTCCTTCGAAACTTTTTAATAATGATTTGTGGATTAAGCCAGGGCCAAGTTTAAAAGCTTATTGTATTTTATTTTTAGCACAAAGTCCATGGCTTGCGACTATATTATTGCTAATCCTATCTTCTGTGATTACCTCTATTTTAGTAGGTTTAATTATTTTTAGGAGTTCTAGAAATAAAAATGGAATTGTAAAATTAACAATAGTTGGTTTGTCAAATTGTCTATCTATTTTAGGAGTATGTTATTC
>JAGDVT010000030.1:2557-2874 GCA_023255765.1 Candidatus Paceibacter sp.
TTAAAAATAGATCCCAAAGAATATGAAGCTGAAATTATTATTAATGAATTAGCTTCGAAGGGCTATATTAGAAAAAGGATAATTGCTGTGTTTTTATTTTTTGTAGTATTAACTTTATTTATTTTTGCAGTGCTTTGGTTAGATTATTTATATTTAAAGAGTAGTTTATTAAGATTATTAATATTTTTAATATTATTAATTTTAATAATATTTAAACTATTAAAAATAAAAAAAGAAGATAAAGGATTATTCGAAAAACTAAAATCCCTCGGTTATTCTTCTATGTTTTTGCTTCCTAAAAACAAATTAATTTTTAT
>JAGDVT010000020.1 GCA_023255765.1 Candidatus Paceibacter sp.
ATTATTAGAGAGCGAGGTTTTATTATCTATAATATTTGCCTTAGATCATATTCCGAAACTCACAATTCAAAAAAATGCTCTCGTACATTCCATCACTGAAGAGGTATATATGCGGGGTAGTGTAAGGGTAGCACACGAGGCTCTGGACCTCGTAGTCCTGGTTCGAATCCAGGCCCCGCAGCTATTAAAATTAATCTTATTCAACCTTCTTTTTAGCGAATAATACATAATTGAAAGGTCGTATTAAAAAATAACTACAATGGAACAAATAGGTCCAAAGGAGCAGCCCATATCAACAGAAGATCAAAGAAGGCTAGAAGAAATAGAAAAATTAGTTACTTTAATTGATCCTAAAAATCCAAATTTTGAAGGTATAAGCTTGGGTCTTGAAATTACTCTTAAAACACCTGATGGTTTTACTAATATTGATCACCATGGCGAAAATTGCACTGATGAATCCCCATCTTGTATAGAACAAGTAATGGAAAAATCTTTAAAAGAATTACCAGAAGGTAAAATGGCTACTGTTAGTCCTGATCTTGATTCTGTGGGTGCAATGGCTGTTATATTGTTAAAAAGAGAAGGTAAAAAAGTTGATGAAAGGTTGGTTAAGGCTATAGGTTTATTAGATAGAAAAGGACCAGCTTATTTCTATGAAAAAGGCCAACAGGACTTAGGATTAGAAAATGACGAAGAATTTGAAAAAATAAAAGAAATTTTAAAAGCTTGTAGATACAGATTAAATATAGAAAGGTTAAGGCTACCTGAAGCTGTTTTATTTATGATGAAAATATTATCTGGAGATTATACTGAAGAAGAGATAAAAAAATATGCGCAAGAGTATGATAAAAAATTAGAAGAAGCGAAAAAGGAAAGCAAGGTAGAAGTAATAATAGACGGTTTATTAGTATTTGTTGAAAGCAAACATCAAATGGCATTTGATATAGGATATGAAAAAGGTAAAATAGTAATAGCTTATAATCCAGAATTTGAATGGAAAGGTACTGGTACTATTACTCCTAAATATACTATAGCAAGACGAGATAGTAATGTAAGAGAAATAGATATGGAGGGTTTATTAGAGGAGTTAAATAAAATAGCCGAAGAAAAAGGCTTACAAGGTAGATGGGGAGGTAGAGAAAATATAATTGGTTCTCCTATTGGAGAAAATCCCTTACTTGACCCAGAAGAAGTCAAAGATATTGTTAAAAAGTACATTAAAAGAGAAGTAAAAAAGGAAGAAGTAAAAAATGAATAATCAAACAAATTTACGTTTCATTGAATACACATTAGTAGAAATAAAGGAAAACCTAAATCCAATTTCAAATTTCTGGGAATTTAGAAAAGATATACTTTTACAAGCTCAAGGTTCATCTTTTATTATAAAAGAAAATGAGGATATTCATAAATTGATGTTTGCATTAGAAATATTGCATCCTGTATGTCCAGAAGCAGTTTTATTGACTAAAGAAAATTACAAAATTCTAATTTATGAGCATCAATTTGAAGATGTATTGAGAGATAGTGATATAATTACAGATTTCTTAAAACCTGATTATAAATTATCAGAGCCAGATTATTTTGAAAATGAATTTACTTTAGACTTAGAAAAAATTTGGCTTGAAATCTTGAACACAAACAAAAATTATATAGATAGTTTAAAGCAAGCATTATATAAAATTAAAGAACATTTCAAATATGCTGAAATAACAACATTATATGGTAAAGCACCAGCATTTTTATTTTTGTATCTTCAACATGAACTTATAAATAAGGTTGGTGAATTGTGGTATCAAGAAGATGAGACATCTAAAGCAATTAAAATTAGACCACTTTTAATATAAATTAATATAAATGGCCGAAATAAATAGTCGAAAATTCAAATCACCTAAAACACCAGAAACAAATATATTTGAAGAGTTGCCTATTTTAAAGTACGAACAAGAAATTAAAGAAGCTATTAAAGAAAATGAAACTTTAATAATAATAGGAGAAACTGGATCAGGGAAAACCACAAGATTACCTTTATTTATCTTAGAAACAATTAAAGAAGGTAAAATCGTAGTCACTCAGCCAAGAAGAGTAGCTGCTAGATCAGTAGCAGAATATACTGCAAAATTATATGGCTGCAATGTAGGTGAGGAAGTGGGATACATAGTTCGTTTTGATGATATGACAACAGAGGGTACAATAATTACTTTTATGACAGATGGTATTTTATTAAGAAAAATTCAACAGGATCCTTTGTTAAGTGAATATAGTGTTGTAATGATTGATGAAGCTCATGAAAGGTCAGTTAATATAGATTTATGCTTAGGTGCCTTAAAGGTAATACAAGAAAAAAGAAAACAAGAAGGCCTACCCCCTCTTAAAATTATAATATCCTCAGCTACAATTGAAAAAGAGGTATTTGAAAAATTTTTACCGGGATGCAAAACATTAGAAATACCTGGAAGATTATATCCAGTGGATATTTATTATGAATCTACTAGCGATCCTGAATATACTATTAAAGCTGCAGAGAAAGCATTTGAGATTGTAAATAAAATTCTTAGCAATGAAGAAAAGCGAGGTAATATTTTAATTTTTATGCCAACTGTAGCAACTATAAAAGATACTATTAAATACATAAAACATCTTTTAATGAGATTAGAGAAAGATTTAGAGAAAGATTTAAGTAATGAAGTAGAAATTTTAGAACTTTATGGCGATTTGCCTCTTGAAGAGCAGATAAAAATTTTTGAACCATCGGATAAGATAAGAATAATAGTTGCAACTAATATAGCTGAAACATCTATTACTGTTCCAGGCGTTAAATATGTAATAGATTCAGGAAGGATAAATGATGTGAGATTTAATCCTAATAGAGGCGTGGAAGAAAGAAAGATTGTATTTCATTCAAAGGCCGGAGTAACACAAAGAGCAGGTAGAGCAGGTAGGTTAGCGCCAGGAAAATGTTTTAGGATATATACTGAAGAAGATTTTCAGAAAATGCCTGCTTCTACAGAGCCAGAAATTTTAAAAATTCCACTTACTCATGTAGCTTTATATATATTAAATTTGGGTTATGAAGATCCGTTAGAATTTCCCTTTATCACACCTCCAGACAAGGCATCTCTTAGAAAGTCATTAGAAACCTTAGAACTTTTAGGAGCAGTTAAGAAAATAGATGAGGAGAAATGGCAAATTACAAAAATTGGTGAAGAAATGTTAGATTATCCTGTTGCTCCCGAATATGCAAAAATGTTAGTAGAAGCAAAAAAAATGGGGTGTGTAAACGCAGTAGCTACTGCAATAGCATTTTTGGGGTTAAGATCTGTATTCATAATACCACCTGAGCAAAAAGAGCAGGCTTTAAAAGCTCACAGAGAGTTTAAAAAAATAGAGGGTAATGAAAATTCTGATTTTTTAGTGCTGATAGATATTTTTAATGAATGGGTAAACAATCATTACGATGAAAGATGGGCACGAAGTAAATTTTTAAATAGCAATGTTTTACAAGAAGCCAGTCAAATTAGAGAACAAATTTTAGAAATCTTAAGAGAAAAAGGGGTACATATAGAAGAATCCTTTGAAATTGAAAACTTTCTTAAAGCAATAGC
This sequence comes from Candidatus Paceibacter sp., assembly GCA_023255765.1. Lineage (GTDB taxonomy): Bacteria > Patescibacteriota > Minisyncoccia > UBA6257 > HR35 > JAGDVT01. The sequence goes on from JAGDVT010000020.1 coordinate 3,603, forward strand.
TTCTGGTTTAATAGCTAATTTATTAGTATTGGAAAGTGATTATTATTCTCCAAAATATATAAAGTATGAATCTGTTTTCCAAGAAACTTCAGGTATTAGGATTGATCAAAGATCTACATTATCAGAAAATGAAAGATTTCCTACATTTATTGTTTGTTCTAAAATCCCGGAAGTAAAAACAACTCGAGGCCCCTTAAAAATTGCTGTTAATAATTCTGAAGTTAAGCCTGAATGGCTTATTGAATTTTTGCCAAACATGGTTGAAACTAAAATAAAGCCGATTATAGATATAAAAGAAAAAAAAATCTCAGAAGCTATAATTACTTATACGCTTAAATATAGAGATAAAAGCAGATTTCTTAAAGAAGATGAATTTAAATGGGAAGATTTAGATGAAGAGATGAAAAAATTAGCATATAGTGAATTAGCAGGAATGATTATGTTTAATCCTTCAAATATTTTTGAAAATGTAGATATCTTGATGCAGAATGGTATAATTTTTAATTATACTCAACTAACAGAAAGATTACAAGAAATAAAAAAACTATTTCCTGATTTTGCAGAAGATATTATTATTCCTACGAGGTCTGAATTTTTAGATAAATTAACAAAATTTTTATATGAAAATGACATTACAGATTTATCTTTATTACAAGAGAAAATTATAAATGATGGGGAGAAAGCTGGTTTATCTATATATAGCTATATGCCAGAGGAACTACGAGAAATTATAAAAGACCATCCTACATCTATAATAATTGAGGGCTCACAAGGCCGCAGCAAAGAATTTAGTGTTTATTATAAAAAAGATAGTACAGGAAAAATTAAAGGATACATAATTTTTTATACTTTTGAAAGAAATTTCTTTAAAGAAATTAGTTCTCCAGTTTATTTACCTTCTGGAAAAGAGTTAGGGTTTAGATTAGAAGCTAGATTATCTGAAATTCCTGAAGATTTAAAAAATGAAAATTATTTTAGAGAGAGGGGCGTTAATGTTGCTATCGATCAAACTGATTATTTTATTTTTTATTCTTGTGATGACTTTGAAAATTTTAAAAAATTTAGTGAAATAATGTTTAGGAAATTAGATATAGAGGAAGAAAGAAAAGAAAATGAAAAAAGAAAAAGAGAGCTTTTAGAAAAAGAATCTTCTAAAGAAGAAGATATTACTAAATTTATTGATACTTATCTTAGTCAGGGAATCCAACCAATAGAATATGCAAGAGATCCAGAAACTAATGAACCACTATTTTTATATCCAGGGTTAAGTAAAAGTACGTTTTATAGAAGAGAATCGTTGTATTTAAAATATTTTGAAAGCAGAGAAGAGGCTGAAAAATCTACAGAAGAGGCAGTAAAATCATCAGTTTATAGATCATTTTTTGAAAAATATATAGATAGATATTTCCCAGAAAAAGGTTATCAACAATTTAAAGAGATTTTAGAAAAATTTAAAGAAATATTACCATACTGCCCTATTTGTCTTAATGAGCTTAATTATGAATATAAATTGAAGTATTTAAGCTATAATGAAAGGAAAACAATAGAATTCGACCATTATGATTGTTATTTAAGAGGTATGGCTTCTTATTTCTTAACAGAAGATAAAATGGATAATGAGATTAATGGTTATTATAGATTAGGAAGATTTAGGGATGAAAATGGTAATGAGATAGGTAGTTTTTTGTACAGAGAAAGAGGTGGTATTATTATCAAATTAAACTATCCTTACATAAAAGAGTGGTGGCTAGGTCCTAGAATACAAAAATTAATATTTGAAGATGAAGGGCTTTTAAGAATAATTGAATATTTTATTGAAGATTCAGTAAGAGAAATTAAAGGTTATGAAAAATATAAAGAAAAACTAATACAAGAAAGTACACCTCTGCAAATAGACGAAATAGGAGTAGGAAAATTTACAATAGGAAGACATCCTAAAACAGGCGAAGATCAATATGAAATTAATAGAGAAGTAAACGGAGTAAGGATAAAATATATTTTAGATTTTAGATCCGCTTATCCTCAAGATTTAGAAAAAACTTATATATTTGAAATTTCGAGAATCTTAGTAGATCAACCTAAATTTAAATTATTTTCAGTAATAATAAGGGGCATACGTGATGAAGAAATTGCTAGAATAGATAATGAAATCCAAAAGATAGCTGAAGAATTAGAACTTTATAGACAAATTAAAGCTAAATTAGAATCTGCAAACTGATTATTTTACTATCAAGGTTCCATTTAAATCGGTGCGCCAGTATTTTTTATTTAAAAGTTTCAGTCTTTCTATCGTTTCTTTATGAGGATGACCGTATCTGTTTTTACCTACTTGTATTATAGAATAAATATTGCCTGTTAAACTTAAAAATGCTAAACTAGAAGAATATTTTGAACCATGATGTGGTATTAATAGATAATCTGATTTTAAAAAGTTTCCATATTTTTCAATTAAATATTTTTCGACTTTTTGATCTATATCTCCTGTTAAAAGAAAAGTTTTGCTATTTTTATAAACTTTTAGAACAATTGAATTTTCGTTATCTGAGTTAAATTTACCTATTTCTGGATTTAATACAAAAATTTTTTCGTAAGTTGTTTCTATTCTATCTTTATCACCTAAAGTTATTATTGGAATTTTAAGGTTTTTTATTTTATTTAATAATTCTAAATAACTTGATTCCTCTGAAATATATGGTGATATAATAACAAGTCTTACTTTAAATCTATCAAGAATACTAAATGTGCCTCCAAAATGGTCTTTATCCGCATGAGATATAATTACTAAATCTATTGTTTTATCATAAAAAGGCAGAAATTTATTTAATTCAGAGATAATTTTAAAACCAAAAGGTCCGGTATCGTATAAAATTTGCAACTTGGGATTGTAAATTAAAACACTACTTCCCTGCCCTACATTTAAAAATACTACTAAACTTTCTTTGCTGAATAAATCCAAAATAAACCAAAACAAAAAGAGATTAATCCAAACTAAAATTAAAATCAATTTTTTCATCTCTGTTAAATTTATAAATTAAATAAGATAAATAAATATAAAGAAGCAAAACTAAAATTAGAGGAATTGGTAAATAAATTTTAGGTAAATTAGAAAGTAAAGATAGAAAAAAAGCGAATATTTCAAAAGGAAAATTTATTATTTGATTAATTGGATAAAAATAAAATACAAATAGAGCGATAAAGCCTAAAATCATCAAAAAAGGAATAAGAGGAACTAATAACATATTATTTAAAAATGAAAATAGATTAAATTCACTAAATTTATACCAAAGCAGAGGCATAACCATCAATTGCGCGGAAACAGTTTCTGATAAAATTTTGTTTTTTAAAAATTTACTTAAGCCATCACTTAAATATAATATTCCAATTGTTGCTAAAAATGAAAGCTGAAAGCCTAAATCTTTAATTAATGCATCGGGCGAAAATAATGTAATTAAAAAAGATGTAAAAATTAATATGTTTCTTGTAAGAGGAATTCTGCCTTCAATTTTTGAAAAAATTAATGCAATAGTCATAATAGCTGCTCTAATAACTGAAGATTGAAATCCAGTAAAAATTACAAACAAAATTATAAAAATTATAGAAAGAATATTAGTCGCAAATAAAGAAAAACCCAATAAACTAAATATATAAAATACAGCATTTATAATTATAGTTAAATTATATCCTGACATTGCAGTTATATGAAGTAAACCTGTATTTTTTAAATCATTTCTTAATTCTAAATTTTTTATTTCCTCGCCGTAAAGTATACCTGAAATTATTTCGCTGCTATTTATTGAATAACTTTTTCTTATAACTTCGTTTATTTTATCTTTTAAGATAAAGATTGGTTCATAAAATGATTGTTTAACTTTTTTAATTTCTTTTAAAAATATCTTATTTTCGTAGATTTCAAAATTAGCTTCAATTTTTGATTGTGGGTTTAAGTTTAAGTAATAGGGTGTATATAAAATATATTCTTTATTTTTGTAAATAGCTAGGTATCTATTATATTTTTCTGAAGGTGCAAGTTCTTTTTTGATTGTTATATAATTATCTTGCTTTTCGAGAAGATAAAAATAAAATTGCGTATAAAGAAAACCAAATAAAAAAGAAATTATAAATAAAAATAAAAATTTGATTTTAGCTTTTTTATAAAGCAAATAAATTAAAATTATAAGTAGTAAAAATGTTATTTCTTTTAAAAAATTAAAAATAACCCCAAATATAAAAAATAGAAATATAAAAAATAGAAAATTAGCAATCATTAAGATCCTGGTCCTCCAAAAATAGCTCTAATTGCAGTTATTATACCGGAAACAACTAATAATAAGAAGTAACCTAAAACAGCCCACTTAATATATTCTGTTCCTTTTTGTATATTTTGTAAATTAATAGGGGTAAGTAAGTAAAATATAGCTCCTATGACTAGAAGCAATGTAAATATAGTTGGTGCAAGCTTAAACAAAAAATCTTTAATTTCATCAAATATCCTAGAAGGTGTAATTGCTGCTAAACTTGAGGTTCCTTTATGTTCTCCGTCAAAAATTATAGGAGGTATAACTGCTATAGATATTTCAGTAGTTGCAACTTTAATTTCAGGGGGGAGTTCCATAATGCGTGCAGCTTCCATCAAATTTTTTTGCAATTCTTGAGAAGCTTCTAATTGAGGATTTAATATGTCATTAATAAATTGATTAGAGTCCTTACCAGCTTCTGTTTTGCCTTTTATTATCACTGCCAAAAAATGATTACAAGTTGTTTCTTCTCTTACTCCTATCATATAATTATTTTTAAAAGTTTCTATGTTTTTATTCACGTCGTTAACAGCTTTCTCAAAATCATCTAAAGATTTCTGAAGTGGTATTTGAGAATAACCTGTTTGTATGCTCTTAGAGGTTTTTCTGATAGTATTTACTAAAGATTCATAATCCTTAACAAATTGTGAAGCTGAAATTATTAATTTGTTATAGTTAACATCACCTATTTGATTTTTGATTTTGTTTTCATTAAATTTATAAAATATATTAACTGAGACGCCAGATCCTCCAGGAGCAGGTCCTACATAGGTAGTTTCAGTTACTCTTGATACAATACCTGTGGCTAAACCTTCATTTATTAAACCTCTCACATAATCAGACCCTGATCGATCAACAAGTGAGGTCGGTATTTGATCTCCCCATTGACTTCGACCCAGAAAAGCGCGAACTATTTCTACACAAATATTTGTTTTATCAATAAGTTCTTCTAAGGGTTCTGACATATTGGGATCTCCCCAAAAATTTGAAATAAATTTATCTATTAAACCATATTGTGTGTCTACTAATATCTTCTTAGCCCAGGTATAAACATATACTAATTTACTTAATAGAATAATTTGCTTTTCTAAAAGAGGTTGGATTTCTCTATCGAATTTTTCTTTATTAATACAATAAATATCAATATAACGTCCATATGATCCAGCAGCACCTGGTGAAAATATTGTTTCTTTCCTAGACTGCTCTTCCAACTTTTTAAGCCAACCATACATTTTAAAAGATTTAAGCCCTAATTCATATATAGGCCCAACTTGATATTCATTTTCTTTACAATATCCCCTACCTTTTGCTTGATTTAACTTTTCTTTGAAAAAATCTATTGGTTCTTGTATTTGTCCCCAAACAATCTCAATTACTATCAAACTTAAAATAAATAAAATTATTACCTTCCTTCTGCTATCCATTTTATTGCCGCTAATATTTGATCAACTACAAATAAAATTATAAAACCTATTATAGACCAAAATAAAATCTTTTTGGAAGTTTCAATAGAATCTTTTTTAAATGGAGCGAAAACTAAAAGCCCTGCAGTATAAGTGAGAGCAATCACAAACAAAATAACTGCTAAATATTTTAAAGCACTAGTAACAGCTCTCACACAATTACTTATTTTACCTAAAGCAGTTGTAGCATTACCCATACAACCTACATCAGCATATGGTCTAAACATATCATAAAAATATCTCCAGGCATCAGGACTTGCAGGAGAAATAGAAGATTGTTGTGCGTAGACTAAATTTAGTGCTAAAAAAATTAATATTGTAATTAAAAATATATGCTTCATGGAACGTAAAGTTTTGGTTTAAATAAATCTAATAATAAATCGAATAAAATTCCAGAAAGCAGTAAGATAACATAAGTTGTAATTGCATCTATCATCATTTTTTTACCTTGGTTTAACCAATTTTGGCTATAGCCTCCCAACATAACCATAAATGCTCCTATAACTGAGACTGTTGCTGCTACATAGTAACCAAAAATTAATAATGCTCTAATTGTTCTTTGAATAGTAGTAATAAAATCTTGAAATGAGCATACTCCCCATCTGCATTCTGTTGTAACTAGTGGTAACCACCCTTGACTTTGAGGTTGATTAGTTGATGGAGTAGGAGCTGTGTCTGTATTCGTAGTTTGCCCCCAAATTAAATTTACACCTATTAATAAACCTAATAAAATTAAAACTAAGTAAAACTTATTCATTTTACAAAAAACTTATTAAATTGTTCTACTGAAATTAATCTTCTTACATAATCTTTATCGCTTAGCCAATTATTAATATCTTTTTTAATTGCATTTTCAAAATAATCTTTATTAAATTCCCTAAAATAATGCCCAATCAATAAATCTTTTGCAATTCTACCTTTTTCTTTATCAATATTTTCTATAATTTTCTTCTTAACAGGTAAATAGCCTTTTTGTTTAATAAAATCTGAATAATATTTATCGAAAAATTCTAAGACCATCCAAGCATATTTATAATTACCTTGCTTAGGAACCGCAAAAAAGTATGTTTTGATAAAGTTATATTTGTTAATACTACGGGCAAATTTAGGAAATGGATATACTTCTACCTTTATTCTTTCGTTAATTTTTGATATTTTTTCTTTATCAGAATATAAACCAAAAACTAAAGCAACTTGACCCTGAGCAAAAGCAGTAAAAGAACTAGGTAGATATTCCTCCCATGTAAAATAAGGAGATAATTTATTAGAAAATTGTGTATAAAAATCTAATGTATTATAAAAACTATTAAGTTCTTTATATCTTTCTTCATTTAAATTTCTATGTATTGTAACAAAAATTTCGAATAACCTATCAATATTATATGCAGTACCTAAAGCCATTGCTGCAATCTTTATATTTTTATTTTCATCAAAAATTCTTAAACTATTTATTTTATTTTGCAATTCTTCAAATGTAGTTGGTAGTTCAATTATACCTGCATTGTTTAAATAATCTCGATTCGCAAAAGTTACTAATGTATCAAAATATAATGGATAGGCTAGATATTTGTTGTTTAATGGTTTTAAGATATTTTCTGGATACTCATCAAAATTTATTTTCTTTCCATTATATTCTTTAAATATACCTTGATTTTCTTTCAAAAAATCTGAGTCAACAAAAACTATATCAGGGATATCTCCTCTAGCAATGTCTTTAAGTAAATTTTCTTTTATATAATCTAAACTTTTTATTTCAAAATTTAAATTAATACAATAAGCCTGTGCTTCTCTTACAAGACTAGTTAATTCATTTTGATAAAAAGGAGAAAGTATTGTGATTCTCTGATTATAGCAAGGTAGTTCTCTTTTGGAAGATTTAAAAAACAAATTATTGATGAACCATAATACTCCTATAATTACTAAAACTAATATAACTAATGTAATTTGAACAAATCTATCTTTTTTTATTCTTTCTAAAATTTCATCCATTATTTACTTACTACTATTATATAATAATTATCACCTATTAATTTTTGGTATTCAATTTTCAAATTTTTAATACTACAATATGACCTTAAACTTTCTAAGCTTACTGGCTCTCCGTATAAAAATGGCAATTTTTTATTTGGTTCTAAAATAATCATAAAACCACCTTCTTTTAATACTCTTAATCCTTCATCTAAAATTTTCTCATATTCTTCATTTTGGAATAAAATTTGACTTATAAAAACTACATCAAAAAAATTATCTTCATATGGTAGATTTTTAACGTTGCCTTGATAAAATATAACATTGTTAAATCCTAAAGTATCAATTAGCTCTTTAGTTTCATTAATTGCATCTTCTAGAATGTCAATAGCAAATACTCTTCCTTCTGGGCCAACCTTTTCAGCTAATAAAGAAGTGAAATATCCGCTACCACAACCAAATTCAGCAACTTTATCTCCATTTTTTATAAAAAAATTTGATGCTAGTTCTTGTATAATTTTTTTAGGCTGTAAGAACATTAATTAATTATAAATCTATTTCTTGATTTTTATATGGTATTTCAACATTTATACCTAAGTAGTCTTGTATTTTAAATTTTAAAACTCTTTTGGCATTTTCCTCACCTTGCACCAAATATATTTTTTTAATTTCAAATCTTCGCGGAAATATCCAATCTATTAATGCCTTTTGATCTTTATGCCCTGAATAAGATAACAATTTCTCGATTTTTGCTTTTACATTATATTTTTCGTTATCTAAATAAATCTCTTTCGCACCTTCCAATAATTTTCTCCCCAAAGAACCTTTTGTTTGATATCCTACAAATAGAATAGTTGTTTTTTCATCTTCTATAAAGTTTTTAATTACATTAATTATTCTTCCTCCTTGAAGCATTCCTGAACTTGAAATTATTATTTTAGGATTAGGGAAATTTACTATTTTATAAAATTCTTCTGCCTCATAAATTATCTCTACATAATTTAAATCTACTAAATCTCGATGCACGAAAAAGTTTTTAGCTTCTTCATTGAAAAATTCTGGATATTTATCGTAAATTCTAAAAATTCTAACTGCAAGTGGGCTGTCTAGGAATATTTTTACTTCAGGTACTTTTTTATTTTCGATTAAATCTACTATATCATACAGAACTTCTTGACTTCTTTCTAATGCAAAAGCGGGTATTATCAGTGCTCTTTTTTCTTTAATTGTGTTTTCAATTATATCTTCTAAAATATCTTTTCTGTTTTCTAAATTTTCGTGAAATCTATCGCCATAAGTTGACTCTAAAATCAAGTAATCACAGTTAGGCAATGGTTCTGTTGGTTTTAAGATAGGATCTATATTACCCAAGTCTCCACTAAATACAACTTTTTTATTCTCATCTTTAATTTTAATAAACGCAGATCCTAAGATATGTCCGGCATCGAAAAATTCAATCTCTAAGTCCTCGATTTTAATAATTTCATGATAATTAACAGTTCTCCATTTATTTAAAATTTTTTCTACTGTTTCTTCATTATAAATTTTTTCTACATTCAAATTTAAATTTTTGCATTTTTCATAAATTACTTTATTTGCATCTAATAAAATTTCCTTTGCTAAATCTTTTGTAGGTAAAGTGCTTATAATTTCTCCCTTAAAACCATCATAAAATAACTTGGGCAATCTTCCTATATGATCTAAGTGAGCATGTGTTATTAATACAAATTTAATTTCTTCAGGATTATAAGGAAAATCTTCAAAATTTTCTATTTCACATACATTTTCTCTTTGAATTAATCCACAATCTATTAAAAATTTAATATCTTTATACTCAATTAAATAATTAGCACCCGTAACTTCTTCTGTACCTCCGCAAAATTTTATTTTCATCTTTTAAATTTTAAAAAATTAAATTGATAAATTCAATAATAATACACAGACTAGTTTGAACTAAATACGGACTGTATGGACAAATTATTTATATGTGCGTATAGCCAGTGTTCAGTTTGTGTTTTGTCCGTTTAGTCTGTGTATACTCTGTATAAGTCTGTATTATTTTACAATTTAAATTAAAACAAAATATTCAATAAATATTTAAGATACAATCCAAAGATATATCTTTATAGTACACCCCTTGACTTATCAGGACATATGTCCCTATAGGTCAAACTATGACTTATCCAGACATATGTCCGGATAAGTCATAGTGGTTTAAATAGTGGTTTAATTTAATAAGAATTAACTAATATTAAACTAATATATTGAAAAGAAAATTAACTATTAGATTTATTAATGGAAAAGCGAAATATACAACAATAAAAACTAACAAAATGCCGAATTGTTCTAAAAAAATCATAGTTTGGATATCTAAATTTCTTAGAAATATTTTTGAACCATCTAATGGAGGTATAGGGATTAAATTAAATACTGCCAATACTAAGTTTAACCTAATCAAAGGTAATATCAAATAAGCTGGGTTACCTAAAATTATCGATATTTTATATATTAAAGTCAATATTATAGCAATTAATATATTTGTTAATGGACCTGCTGCTGCTACTAAAGCCATACCTTTATTTGGGTTATCGAAGTTTAATGGATTAATTGGTACTGGCTTAGCCCATCCTATTAAAAATCCACCAACTAAATAAGTCATTAAAGGAACCAAAAAAGAACCAATAGGATCTAAATGAGCTAAAGGATTTAACGTTAGTCTACCTGCATATCTTGGGGTAAAATCACCTAATTTTTCTGCAACATAGCCATGAGCTAATTCATGTAAAACTATAGAATATATTAAACCTATAATTAAAATGGCTATTTCCATTTTATGTTAATTCTATTAACTCGTCTTTAAATTTTCTATACATTTCCATCTTAATATAATTAAAAATCTCATCTCTCAAAACAAATTTACACCTAAAAGAAATAACAAATTCTACAAAATTTTCACCTATATTTATTTGATGTATTTTAATGTTTTGCACCTTTTCGCTTTCTAAACGATTTAAAATTTCTTTTACCTTGTTTATAAATTCATCCAGATTATCAGGTCTTTTAAATTTTACTTTAAGAAAATTTCTTTTAAGTTCCCTGCTTAAATTTACTACTGTATTTATTTGCCCATTTGGTATAAATATTAAATTTCTATCAAAGTCTCTTAACACTAAATGTCTTAAATTGAATTCAATTATTTTACCTACAAATGTATTATTAACATTCACCCACTCGCCTTTTCTCATTTGATCTTCGAAAATTAAAATCCATCCTTTTATTACATCTTGAATTAAATTTTGGAAAATATAAACAATTGCAGCTCCTACTACCCCTGCTCCAGTTATAATATGAATTACTTTTATATCAAATTCTTTTAAAACTAAAATTAAAAAGACAAAACTAAATATTAATTTTAATATTGAATTAAAAACTGATGATAGTGTTATCAATCTTTCTGGCGATGTTGTTATATTTTTTAAATTTAAGCTTATTTTGATTATTCTATTTATTATTTTTTTGCTTAAAAAATATAGTATTAAAAGTAGTATTGAATAAAGTAAAATATTCAAAAATTTATCAGAATTTAATTTTAAATAAATCATTAGCCTATCTAAAAAGTTTAAAATATTTTCCCTGTAAAAATTTTTTGAATAATCAATTAAATTATCCATCAAATTAAATTATAAATTAAAAAATGGTGACCCGGCCGGGAATCGAACCCGGAACAACCTTCTCTTTAAGAAGGCGCTCTCCCTTTGAGCTACCGGGTCACCTTTTTTAAAATTGATGATTTAGGGTACTTTTTATAAAAAAATAATTTAAAAAAGCCGGCTTTGCCGGCTTAAGGTTTATTATCTAAAAATTAAAACCCTAAGCCGGCAAAACTCGGCTTAATCTAACCAAAACAACTATTAAATTCCTTTTGGACATATTGACTATAATTATAACATAAAAAAATTAAATTCAAGCTTAAATTGTGAATAACTCAATAAACCAAAAGTGGCCTAAAAAGGCCACTTTTTTAATAATTTAAATCTCCAATACATCATATACATAATCTACTAGGCCATTAGATACAATTTCTTCTTTATAATCATCTAGCAGGATACCGTAAATCTTAATTTTTGCTATAGATTCTAATTCTACAATTTGTAGCTGGATATTATTTTTTTCTAAATAGGCTAATAATTCTTGCAACTTACTCGACTTAATCAATGCAATCTTCATAATCATCCCTCCTTTAGGGTGCAAAATTAAAAAAGCCGGCCTTAGGCCGGTGATGGCTTTAACTTTTCAAAGTAAAAATCATCACCGGCCTTTGCCAGCTTCAGTAATTGCAATAATAATATTGATATTCTTAAGCATTTTATTAAATTATACAAAAATTTTATTTTGTTTAGAAATCTTGATTGCTTTTTCTAAAATTTTTATTGTCTCATCATAAGTTTTTCTATCAACAGGATATGGAGTTCCATCTTTCCCTCCATGAGCAAAAGTATATCTTGCAGGATCAATCTTTGATACAGGCTTATTGTAAATTAATTCTCCTATTAATGATAATGCTCTTATAGTTTTAGGCCCTACTCCTTCTATTAATAATAAATTTTCAATATTATCAGGCTTTAAAAAACTTGCTTTCTCGATTGTCTTTCTTAATCTTTTTAAATCAAACTTTTCCTCTAATACAGGATGATATTTAAACTCTATGTTTGGCAAAAATAAGCTTTTTTGAGGTTTGTTTAGATAATTTAAATCTTTAATTAATTCTTTTGGTGAATTTACTAGTTCCACAATCAAATTTTTATTTCCTAAGCTTTCTTTCGCAGTTAAATTTAAAACATTTTTAAATATTTTTTGAGAAATTATTCCAGTATGTGGTTCTAATGTAATATCTTCCTTCAAAGCACCACTCCACCAATGATATCTTCTTGCTAGTTCATAGTTAATATTCATACCTTGCTGAATTACTGTAAAACTACCATTTTCAGAAATAATAAAAGTATGATGATAAATAGTAAATCCGTCTTGAATCAATGAATTATCAATTTTCGCAATCAGCCTTGAATAGTTTATATATGGATAAGGGTTAATTCCAATTTTTTCACCTAATTTTAAAATTTCATCAGGAGTTTTTCTTGAAGTTCTTCCCTTCCCTCCACATACATAAATTCCTAAGTTTCTTTCTTTTAATGCTTCTTTTAAAGCTGCAGTTGTTGTAACTGTAAGACCAGATGAATTCCAATCAAATGCTAATGCACAACCGAATGCTTGAAACCAATAAGGATCACTTAATTTTTTTAAAAATTCTTCTACACCAAATTCCTCTACAATGATTTCACTCATTATTCCAGCAAGTTTTTTCATCCTTTCAAACAACCATTTAGGACATTTTCCAGTATCTAAACTAAATGTTGCTACTCCTGTTCTCATTCTTCAATTTCTATTAATTTTTTACTTTCTGGATAATATTTATAACCTTTTTCGCCTGGCTTAGGAATTATATTTACAATAAATTCTCTCGTTTCTATATCTTCAATATACATAAACCCATAGCCATCAATATTAACAGATTTTTCAAGCAAAATTTCAACAGCTTCAGAAATACATTTTTCTGCTTCTTCTCTGTATATCTCTTTATAGATTTTAGTTATAAAATATCCTTCTTTTTCTTCTATAATTCTTTTCCAATTTTCTTTTAACTTCTCCATAGCCGGCAGTGGGATTCGAACCCACGACCTGGCGCTTACAAGGCGCCCGCTCTACCACTGAGCTATGCCGGCCTTAATTTAATTATATCAAAGTTTTATTTCTTTTTTCATTTTTTCAATTAACCATAAAGGAAGGAAAAATCCAATAGCAGAAACCCATAAAGGCACAGTAGCCATTCCCATAAGTATAGTTGTAATTAAATTTTGCTTAAGAGCATCTAAAATTTCATTTGCCTTTTTCTCATCCCCAGCCTTTTTCGCTTGTTCTAAAGCCTTATCTGTTTCCTTTATAAGATTTCCTATAAATTCTTCTAATTTCTTTAAATCTTCAGGATTAGCTTTTAATATTTCATCAGCAGGCAAATTAGCTAATCTTTCAATTTCTTCTATTATTTTATCTATTTCTTGTTCTGGTACTCCTGCTTTTCTTAGATTTTCCCTTAAAACATTAATTTCTGATTTAAGTAACTGGTATAATTTATTAATATTCTTTTCAAACTCCT
>JAGDVT010000036.1 GCA_023255765.1 Candidatus Paceibacter sp.
ACTCTTAAACTTGTTAGAAATGCTATTCTATTACCTTTTACCTTACTTTATTTGCTCAAATTAAAAAATAATGGCGTATATTTATATTTCCAAAGTAGGTGTGGCGAATGAATGAATTCGATTTAATATGTTGAAATTTCAAGTATTATACTAACTTTACTTATTAGTCCCCCTCTTGCATTACCATTTAAAGCAAATGGAGCTACGGCTGCAAGACTTTTGAGTAAAATAATTGTAATAGATGGAGAGTTAGTTTTGATAATCCTGAGAATATAACTAAGACCGCCAGTAAATTTTCTGAGGAGGTTGTGCTTGAAAATATAGACGAAACTTTAAGAAAGGTTTGGGAGAAATGAGTCAGTTTGTAATTTCGGATTCGATTATTATTTTTAGGCTTCTTGACATAACTTAAAGGTGTTTACAGCAGATAGGGAAAGTTAGACCATTGGGCCCTTAGAATTGTCTATATATGATTATATTTATGCTTTTGTTTCCATATTGTATCTATGCATATATGTTTATTGTAGTATGTGAAAGTTTTATGAAAATTATATATGAAATAAAATTATTAAGAGCATATAACTGTGAAAAATAATACACAGATGATATTTACACATAAATTATATGCAGTTGTAGTAACATACAAACCAAAACTAGAAATTTTAGAGAAATGTATTTTAAGCTTAAAGGATCAACTAAATAAAATTATCATAGTAGACAATACGCCAGATGGTTGTAAAGACCTTGAAAGCCTTAGGATATTCACGAATATAGAGATAATTTATCTAAAGAATAATTACGGAATAGCTTATGCTCAGAATGTAGGAATTAAAAAAGCCTTAGAAGAAAAAGCAGACTATATATTACTTTCTGACCAAGATACCATGTATCCTTCTGATTTCATGGAAAAGATGTTATTATGCTTTAAAGATAAAGTAGCAGCTGCTGGGCCTCTTTTTTTAGATATTCACACAGGCAAGGTTCAGTTTTTTATTACGAGAGGAAAAATTGGTTTTAAAAAAATATATCCTACTTCAGGAAAACATGAAGTTTTACAATTGATAGCGTCTGGGACTGTAATCAATGCTAAATATTTACCAGATATTGGCCTTATGATGGAAGAATTATTCATAGATTGGGTGGATATGGAATGGTGCTGGCGAGCTGTTAGTAAGGGATATAAAATAATTGGTAATGCTGACATAATTATTAAACATTTCCATGGAGAAGGCAGTAAAAAGATTTTAAATAGAGAAATCAATATAAAAAGTTCTATTAGGTATTATTACACGATAAGAAATGCTATTTTTCTATCCCTACATACTAAAACTTTAAATACTTACTACAGAGGTATACTCTTTTTCAAAACTTTAAGGAACATATTGCTTTTTACTACTATATCTGATAACCATTTTAAAACCTTAAAATACGCTCTCAAAGGCTTCTATCACGGAATATTAGGAAAATTAGGTAAGTTAGATGAGGACCATTAATGTATCTATTGTATTATTTAACAACAATCCAGAAACGATTAGCAAGGCAATCAATAGCTGCCTTTTATCGGAACTTGTTTATAAAATATATCTAATCGACAACTCTCCAACTGATGAATTAAGAGAATTTTCCAAGTTAGACCATAGAATTGTCTATATTTTTAATAACGCCAATTTAGGATTTGGAAAAGCTCACAACATAGCAATGAAAAAATCAATTGAAGAATGCACACCTTATCATCTTGTATTAAATCCGGATGTATGTTTTGAAGAAGGCGTATTGGAGGAACTTTATAAATTTATGGAAGAAAATACAGATGTTGGTCTTGTTATGCCAAAAGTGTTATATCCTGATGGAAGAATCCAATACCTTTGCAAACTTCTACCAACTCCTTTTGACTTATTCGGAAGGAGATTTTTAAACTTTTATCCATTTAAAAAATACATAGAAAAAAGGAATGAAATTTATGAACTTAGATTTACCGGATATGACAAAATAATGGAAGTACCTTACCTTTCTGGCTGTTTCATGTTTATAAGAACAAAAGTCTTAGAAAAAGTCGGTTTGTTTGACGAAAGATTTTTTATGTATCTTGAAGATACGGATTTATCAAGAAGAATACATAGAGTGGCTAAAACAATATATTATCCTTATGTAAATATTTACCATGAATACGTAAAGGGATCTTACAAAAATAAAGTGTTATTAAAATATCACATTCAAAGCGCCATAAAATATTTCAATAAGTGGGGATGGCTTTTCGATAGAGAAAGAGAAGAGATAAATAAGAAAATATTGATCAAGTTGGGTTATAAGATTTAAAAAAAATTAGGCGGATATTTAAGATAAAATAAAATTATGCTCGAGGTCTTGAATAGCTATCAAAGCGAAAGATTCTCTTAGATTGGAAGACTTGCAGGTGGTGGGACCGATCTTTTTCCCTATTCTGATATTTATAATGGGAAGCTGTGCTTAATGTTATAATAAATTGATACTTTGGGAATTAAAATAATAGATTAAAATTATTGAAGTCTGCAAAAGACTTTTGGGGGAAATCTTATGAAGGCTATTATTTTGGCTGGAGGTTCTGGAACAAGGCTTTATCCCTTATCAAGAAAAAATTTCCCAAACAGTTTTTATCAATCGGGCATGATAAAAGCCTATTTCAAAAAACTGTAGAAAGAAACCTAAAGGCTGTA
>JAGDVT010000019.1 GCA_023255765.1 Candidatus Paceibacter sp.
TTTGTTATTTTTATTCATTTTCATTATTTTTTAATATTATAGCATTAGTTTTTTTGAGAAAAGTTAAAGAGGTAGTTATATACAATCAATATTGCGGACGTCGTACGTCCGCAGCATTGTAAATAAATAATTAAGATTAAACTTTAATAACAACTGGTAAAACAACTGGTCTTCTGCCTGTTTTTCTGTAAAGAAATTCTGAAATTTCTTCCTTTAAAGAGTATTTTATTTGTTCTTCTTGTATTATAGGAGCTTCTTCACCTAAATATTGAGTATTTTTTCTTACTATATTTTTAATCAATTCTCTTACTTCATTTAATAAACTTTTAGATTCTCTTAAATAGACAAAACCTCTTGATATAATATCTGGACTTGTTTTTATTTCTCCTGTTTGAGAATCTATTGTAACTATAACAACAAACATTCCTTCTGTTGCTAAGGCTTTTCTATCTCTTAAAACAACATCTCCTACGCTTCCTAAACCTAAACCATCCACATAAACAAGGTTTGAAGGTACTTTTTCATTTGTTAATTCAATTCTATCAGGATACATTTTTACTACTTGACCATTAGTTGCTATTAAAATCCTTTCTTTATCAATTCCTAAATCAATACCAATTTCTTCTACAGCTTTTATCATATAATAATGCCCGTGTACAGGCATTAAATATTTTGGTTTTGTTAAATTTATAAATAATCTTATATCATCTGCAAATGCATGCCCAGAAGCATGAATATCCATCATTTGATAATGGTAAATTTTTGCTCCTTGCTTAGTCAATGTATCTTTAAGATTTTGAATTATTCTTTCGTTACCAGGTATTACGGAAGAAGAAAATATTACGCTATCTCCATTTATTATTCTGAAATATTTATGTTCTCTATTTGCAATTCTCATTAAAGCAGAACCTTCTTCCGCCTGAGAACCCGTACATATTATTAAAACTCTGTGCGGAGGTATTTTAAAAGAATCTTCTGGCCTTATGAATATTCCTTTTTCATATTTTAAATATCCCAATCTTTTTGCTACTTCTACATTTATTCTCATTGTATGTCCATCAATTACCACTTTTCTTCCATATAGACCAGCTAAATATATAAGTTGTTGTATTCTCTCGAGCAAGGACGCAAAGGTTGATGCTATTATTCTTCCTCTGGCTTTTTTAAATATCTCCTCTAAATTCTCCATTATTTTTCTTTCAGAAATTATATGCCCTTGCTCAGGAGCATTTGTAGAATCAATCATTAATAAATCAATACCTTTATGAGCTAATTTAACAACCCTTGAAAGATCTGCTGGTTTGTCAAAGAATGGAGTAAAATCAATTTTAAAATCACCTGTATGCATTATATTTCCAACAGGAGTTTGTATAAAAAACCCTACAGAATCTGGTATATTGTGGTTAACATGGAAATAATCAATCAAGAAAGGACCTATTTTAAGTGTTTTATATTCATCTTTTTTGATTTCGTGTATTTCTAGCTTAGGAGAATTAGGAAAATCTTGTTGTCTTTTAATAATTAAACCTTTTGTAAGAGGAGTAGTATAAATTGGAGGATTGCCAATTTTATCTATAATATAAGGAATTGCGCCTATATGGTCATAATGCCCATGAGTAATTAAAATAGCTAAAATTTTATCTTTATTTTGAATTAAATATTCTGGATTGGGAATTATATAATCAACACCTAGCATATTTTCTGTTTCAGGATAACCTAAACCAACATCAATTACAATAATTTGTTCCTTGCCGTTTTTAGGAACCCATTCTAAAACAGTTAAATTTCTTCCAACTTCCTCTAAACCACCAATGGGAATTATCTTTAAAATTCCCTCTTGTTTAATAATCTTTTTTTCTACTTTTTTAGATTTTGGTATTTTAACGGTTTTTTCTAATAAAGCTTGCTGATCCATATTGAAAATTACTTTTAATTAATTAAATTCGGCCATATTTAATATAAGTTAAGTATTTGCCGAGGGTGGGATTCGAACCCACACGGCTTTAAACCACAGGACTCTGAATCCTGCGCGTCTTCCAATTCCGCCACCTCGGCTAATTTTTAGTAACCATAAGCGTAAAATTCCGTTAATATAGCATAATTATTAGTTGAATTTGGTCTTACTGCTAATCTTAATTTTTGTGTATTTTGCCTAACATTTAATGTAACGGGTTGATTAGTAATAGTAGTGCTTGCTATCTCTATTGGAGTTTGATTTGTGGCTATAGGATAATAATACAAAGCAATATATGCACCAGGTGTTAGCCCACTTGTATAAATATTAACATAATCTACATATTTTGGTGTTTGTAAATCTAATTCGACAATATAGTCCTCTAAAGCAGGTGTAGATGTATTATCTCCTAAAATTTTACCAGTTTCAATATATCCATCGTTTAACACAGTATAAGACTGACCATCACAGATAAGTGCAATATCAGTTACTATTGCAGCATATGCTTTTTTAAATAAATCATACTTTAAAATTGAACATCCGGTGTTTGCATCATAATAATAATATAATCCAGAAAGATTGCTTATTTGATTTTGGCCTGTTACGTTTTCTTTTATAATTAAATTTTTCAGCTCACCCTTTTCTCTTGTAACCATCCAATTAAAAACCCAACTTACAGGATAAAATAAGTCTTTAAAACCAAAATATCCTTGATAAGTTATAGGAGCAGTTTCGCCTCCTAATATTGTTATTGTAGAAGGCCAATAAAAAAATGGTATCAAGTTTTCTTTACCAAAATACGGAACAGTAACTTCTTGTCCAGGTACTACATCCTTAACCATATTTAATTTATATAAACCATAATTCAAAGAAGATAAAGTTGAAGAGAACCATTTATTAGCCCTTAAAATTAAATTAGAAAAACTTATTTCTTTGTTCATAATAAATGCTATACTAATTGCTAATGTTATCCCTAAAACAAATAACACTATAATCAAAGCAAATGTTATTTCTCCTTTATTATTCAAAAACTCCATATATAAATCACGGAAGTTGCATTAATATTTTGGTCGCCCCTTAAATTTTTTAAACTTATATTAATATTAATGAAAGGACCCGAAGTTGAAATTAAAAATTTATCTACCACTAACTTATCTGAAGTAAATTTGAAAGTTCCTTGATTATTTTCTAAAAATATAGCTGAACTTGATGGATAATATTTTTCATAAGTGTTGTCATTAAAATAAAATGTAATAGAAGTATTGGTAATAGAAGGAATTGTACTTGAAGGATTAGCTTTTATAGAATTAAAGTAGAATTTTTGCAAAATCTTATACATTTCGGTCCTTAAGGTTAAACGTTCAATATATAAAGTAGAATAAAAAATTATAGCATAAAAAAGAATAAAAGTCAAAAGTACTACAATTGCAATTATCCCTAAATATGCCAAAAGTTCTATTAAAGTAAAGGCCTTTTTACGGTAAGTAAATCTCTCCATCTGTGTTTACACCTGATGTTGAATAATATTGATTTATTGTTGTGGTTGGTGTAACATAAATAACGCTACTAGTTGCTACTATCCATTCATCTTGGAAAAATACAAATTCTTTCAAATTGGTTAAAATCAATGGTGATGAATATATATAGCTTGGTGTTTGTACATATACTTCAATCAATTTTTTAGCAGGATCATTCTCAAAAATTGGATCTATTACTCTAAACCAAACCGCATAGTTATCTCCTAAATAATTGTAATATTCTCTGCCTTCCTTAATTAAATAACCCGTTGTAGTAGATTCTAATTTATAATCCGTATCTTTAGTTAACATATCTAGCATTATAAAATTTTCTCTTGCTATACCATTTAATATATTTATATAATTTGAAGAAAGATTGAAAACAATCAGACTATCTTCTGAATATCTTATAGCCCTTGGTATTATAGTAAAAATTAAGAATAAAGAAACTGCAAGAATTATTAAAACTACAACACCTATTAGTACTTCTATTAAAAATTGTGCTTTTATTTTCATTAACTATTTTTTTACCTTTTGTCTATTATTTATAATTGATTCAAATAGATATTGCGGCACTTCTTGATAGTGAGAAAATTCCATATAGCTAAATCCTCTACCTTGTGTTAATGACCTTAGAACGGTTACATACCCAAACATTTCTGATAAAGGAACCTTTGCTAATATTTTTTTCATTTCCCCCATATCTTCTACTTCTTCTATTTTTGCTCTTCTACTTGCCAAATCTCCTGTAACATCTCCCAAAAATTCTGATGGCACTATTACTTCCAATTTCATAATAGGTTCAAGAAATATAGGGTTCGCCTTTTTAACGGCTTCTTTAAAGGCTATTTCTGCTGCTATTTTAAAAGCTAAATCAGAAGAGTCAACTTCATGAAATGATCCATCAAATAAAATAACTCTAATATCTCTAACGGGATATCCTGCAATAACTCCTTTTTCCATAGCTTCTCTTATACCTTTTTCAACTGCAGGTATGAAATTATCGGGTATTACTCCACCTTTAATTGCATTTACAAATTCAAATCCTTTATCTCTTTCGAGGGGTTCTACTCTTATTACTACATGACCATACTGACCTCTACCACCACTTTGTCTAATGTATTTTCCTTCAGCCTCTACGCTTTTTGTAATAGTTTCTCTGTAAGCAACTTGGGGTGTCCCTACATTTGTTTCAACTTTAAATTCTCTTCTCAATCTATCAACCATAATTTCTAAATGCAATTCACCCATTCCGCCAATTAAGGTTTCACCTGTTTCTTGATCAACTTTTATTTTAAAAGTAGGATCCTCATCTGATAAAGCTTTTAGGTAAATACCCATTTTTTCTTGATCTTGCTTTGTTTTGGGTTCTATTTTCATCCAAATAACAGGTTCTGCAAATTGAATACTTTCTAATACAATAGGATTTTTAGGATCACATATTGTATCTCCTGTTTTTAAGTCTTTTACTCCTACAATTGCTCCTATATCTCCAGCAAATAATTCTTCTATTTCTTCTCGATGATTAGCATGCATTCTAACTATTCTTCCTGCCCTAAATGTTTCATTTGTTCTAGTATTTAAAACAGTATCGCCTCTTTTAATAATTCCGGAATAAACTCTTATATATGTTAAAGTCCCAACAAATGGATCAACTGCAATTTTAAAGGCTAAAGCACAAAACGGTTCGTTATCATTAGGTTGTCTGTATATTTCTGCATTTGTTTTGGGATCCCATCCTTTAACTGGTGGTAAATCAACTGGCGAAGGCAAAAAATCAACTACACCGTCTAAAATTAATTGAATTCCTTTGTTTTTTAGCGCAGAACCAGCGTAAACGGGTATAAATGTATAATTAATACAAGCTCGTCTTATAGCTTTTCTGATGTCTTCTTCATTAAAATTATTAGCAAAATATTTGTCCATAAATTCTTCATCTGATTCTGCAAGTTTTTCCAGCATATAATTTCTATATTCATTTGCATAATCTTTTAAATCATTAGGAATATCTTCTATTTTTAATATTTCTCCTTTTTCCCCTTCAAAATAAACAGCTTTCATACGAATAAGATCAATAACTCCTTTAAAATTTTCTTGTATTCCTATAGGAATAGTTACAGGAACAGCATTTTTTGTTAATCTATTATGAATTGACTTTAACGAATCTTCAAAGCTTGCTCCCATTCTATCTAATTTGTTTATAAAACACAATCTAGGAACTTTATATTTATCAGCTTGGTGCCAAACTGTTTCTGATTGTGCTTCAACTCCCTGCACTCCATCAAAAACTACTATTGCTCCATCTAAAACTCTAAGAGATCTTTCTACTTCTGCAGTAAAATCAACGTGTCCCGGTGTATCAATAATATTTATTTTATATTCTCCTTTGATTCTTTCTTCTACTGTTTCTGCCTGTTTTTTGTAGCTTTGAGTCCAAAAACAAGTAACAGCTGCAGCAGTAATCGTTATACCCCTTTCTCTTTCTTGAGGCATCCAATCAGTAACAGTAGTCCCTTCATGAACTTCTCCTATTTTATGAGACATTCCTGTGTAATACAAAATTCTTTCTGTTGTCGTAGTTTTACCTGCATCAATATGAGCTATTATCCCTATATTTCTTGTTTTTTCGATTGGGTATAATCTAGGCATTTTTATTTTTTCTTCTTTTTGCCCCACCAAGCAAAGTGGGCAAAAGCTCTGTTAGCTTCTGCTAATTTATGCATTTCTACTTTTTTCTTATAAGCTTCGCCCTCATTGTTTGCAGCTGATATTATTTCTTCTGCAAGCCTTATATACATAGGCTTACCTTTTTTATTTCTGGCTGCCTCAATTATCCATTTAACAGCTTTTGAAAATCTTCTTTCAGCTCTTACTACACGGGGAACTAAATATGTAGCTCCGGCTACTCTTCTAGGCCATACTTCTAGTAGGGGAGCCACATTTTTAATAGCTTGTTGAAATGTTTTAAATGGATCTTGACCTGTTTTCTCTTTAATGTAATCTAATGCTGAATAAAATATTTTAGCTGCTTTCATTTTTTTACCATCTCTCATCAAATTATTAATAAATCTAGTAACAGCAACGCTGTTATATACAGGATCAGGCTGCCATTTTCTTTCTATATTTACTGGTCTTCTTGCCATTTTTTATTTTAACTCAGAATTTTACAGAAAATATATTATTTCTCCTTCTTTGCTCCATATAAAGAACGACCTTGTTTTCTACCCTCCACTGGAGCTGCATCGTATACCCCTCTTACTATATGATATCTAACTCCAGGAAGGTCCTTAACTCTACCTCCTCTTACCAAGACGATAGAATGTTCTTGAAGGTTATGTCCTATGCCGGGAATATAAGCTGTAACTTCTTTACCATTACTTAATCTGACTTTTGCTACTTTTCTTAATGCTGAGTTTGGTTTTTTGGGAGTCATAGTATAAACTCTAACACATACCCCTCTTTTAAAAGGAGCTGGTAAGTATATTTCTTTTTTCTTCAATGAATTATAATGCCATAATAAAGCAGTTGCTCTCTTTTTCTCTTTTCTTTTTTCTCTTCCCTTTCTAACTAATTGATTTATTGTTGGCATTTTGTGCCTGGGGAGGGAATCGAACCCCCGACGCCGGGCTCTTCAGGCCCGCGCTCTACCACTGAGCTACCCAGGCATATACCTCTAGGCCCGCCTTGACTCGCGTCAAAGCGAGGCAGGCCACACCACCCCGCACCACCCCTAAGCGCGCAAATCTTTCTTTACTTTATTATTCAGCATTTGCCTGAAGGTCATTCCGGCACAAAATGTACGTAAGCATTTGTAGGCCATGGCTTCGGGGAATGACCTGAAGGCAAATACATATTCGTGGTGGGCGACGGGGCTCGAACCCGCAACCTGAGGCTCCACAGGCCTCCGCTCTAACCAATTGAGCTACGCCCACCATTGCCCCCGGCAGGATTCGAACCTGCAACCTTGGGCTTAAGAGGCCCCTGCTCTGCCTATTGAGCTACGGGGGCTAAAAATAATTATAATTCAACACCTTTTGAAGATACAATTAAATAATAGCGTTCTTTAATAATATCAGCTTCATCTAAAATAGGTTCTATTGCTTTTGAAACTAATTCGCAGTCTTTTAAACTTATTCTATTTTCTTCGTTGTCTATAAATACAGTTAATGCCTTT
The DNA here is from genome assembly GCA_023255765.1 of Candidatus Paceibacter sp. Taxonomy (GTDB): domain Bacteria; phylum Patescibacteriota; class Minisyncoccia; order UBA6257; family HR35; genus JAGDVT01. Next base: position 7,646 of record JAGDVT010000019.1, read on the forward strand.
CTGCCCATTTCTCTCCCATAAGTTACTCTTACTAATTTATATCCAAGATCTTCTATCTTATCTTTAATTAAATTTTCAACTCTCTCTTCTATAGTCATAATATTATTTTCTCAATCAATATTTCGTCAAAATAATTTTTATATCCCTTCTTCTTTCTGTACCTAGTTTTTGGTTTAAATTTAATTATCAAAATTTTTTTCTTTATTTTTCTTAATACTTTACCTACAACTTTGGCATTTTCAACATAAGGTTTGCCTATTTGAATTTTATCATTTTTAACTAAAAGAACCTTATCAAAAATTACCTCTTCACCTTATTTTTTATTACTTATTTAGTTTTATTAACTTATTTGTTTTATTTAAATTATTAAAAATGCTAGCAGTAATAGAAGCTTCTGGTAGACAATATATTATCTTTAGGCAACAAATAATAAGATTCTGGGAAAGGATGGAAAATTAATACTATTTGAGCCTCCTTTATTTCAATATAAAAGAAAAAAGTATAAACCCACAAAATTATTATCAATAATAAATTAAAAATAAAATCATAAATATTGTTATTCTCCTTCATTCTTTAACAGATAAAAATACCAATTCTTCTGCTATTAATTTTGCTGCATCTTTTTTTGAAAATTCCAAAGCTGATTTTTTCATAAATTCTAATGTTTCCTTATCGTTCAGTATTCTCTTTAAAACAGATGAAAATATATCTGGTGTAAAATTTTGCTCTTCTATAACTACTGCAGCTCCTGTATGAGCATATTCGTAAGCATTTTCTATTTGATGTCTTCCAACCACGTTTTCTCTTATAGGTATTAGAATAGAAGGGACTCCCGCTGCTGCTATTTCAAATATTGCTCCTGCTCCTGCTCTTGAAATTACTATATCAGATATTTTCAAAAGCTTTATCAAATCTAAATGATCTATAAAATCAACAGGGTGATAATAATTTTTCTTTGTGGGTATATTCTCTAAAATAAATCCCCGTGCTATTTGCTCGTATTCTTTAATCATATTCTTACCTATTTGATGAACTACTTGCCCTAAATTAAGAAGTTTATCTAAGGAAAAAATTACAACATCATTTATTTTCATTGCTCCTTGAGAACCTCCTAATATTAAAATTGTTTTCATATTTTTTTCTAAATTAAATTTCCTATAAATTTCTTCGTCTGGTTTAATTTCATCAAAATCAGGATCTATAGGATGGCCAACTAGTGCTGTTTTCTTGCTATTAAAATACTTTTTTGCTTTTTCGAAACTAATTGCTATTCTTGTAGCAAATAATCCTGCAATTCTATTACTTCTTCCTGGTATTGTATCTGATTCATGAATTAAAATAGGGATTCTCAATATCCATGCTGCTAAAACTACTTCTAAGGAACCATAGCCTCCTTTAGAAAAAATTACATTTGGCATTTTAATATAAAGAATCCAGAATGCTTTTAAAAAACCAAAGGGGAATTTGAATATGTCTAAAATATTTCTAAAATCGAAATATCTTCTTATTTTTGCTGAAGGAATCGTAAAGACATCTATTCCATTAATTTTTAATATATCTTCATCAAATGGCTTTGCTCCTAAATAAAAAATTTCATATGACCATCTTTTCTCTTCCATTATACTTTTGAAAACCTTAGAAACATTAACTAGTGGATACAAATGACCTCCTGTTGCTCCACCTGTTAAGCAAAGAATTATTTTTTCCATTTTTAAGAATTTTCTAAATTATTTATTATACCTAAAGAAGCCATAATTGATAATTGACTAGATGGACCATAGCTTATAAAAGGCAAAGGTACGCCTGTAGTTATTAAAATATTTGAAACTATATGAATAAAAGCTTGAGCTGAAATCCAACAACCTACTCCATAAGCAAAAAATTTTTTACTTTCATCTTTTGCCTGATTTGCCTTATAAAAAATTTTTAAAACTAAAAGGATAAATAAAGAAATAAGAAACAAAGAACCTACAAAGCCAGTTTCCTCTGCGTATATAGCAAAAATAGAATCTGTCATCATTAAGGGTATTCCTATTACTTTGAAATCAGAATTACCTAAACCTTTTCCTAATAAACCGCCAGAGCTTATTGCAGATTTAGTTTGCTTAAGTTGAAAAGCTATGCCTTTTTCATCGCCTTTAATTATACCTATTATCCTTTTAATTCTATATTCCTGAAAGAAGCTTAAAAATATTAATGTTATTATTAAAAGGCCGATTAAAATCAAATTTCTATAAGAAAATTTAATTGAAATAAATGCACCTATTATACTTACCAAAAAAATTAATAAATTAGATAAAGCAGGTTGTTTAAAAATCAGTATTGATATTACAGCTATGACTAAAATAGAAAAAATTAAGTAATCTTTATCTTTCTTAATTAATGGAACTAAAAATGCTAAAAACAATAAAGTTGAAAATTTTATAAATTCTGTAGGTTGAAATGAAATAGGACCTAAATTAAACCATCTTGCTGTATTTTGACCGGGTAATTTGAAAATTGGTATAAAAGCAAGAATTAAAAATAGTAAAGACAAAAAGAATAAAAACGGGGTTAATTTTTTTAAGGTCTGCCACTTAATAAAAGAAAGTATTACAAAAACACAAAGTGGTAAAAAAATATTTAATATTATGTATCTTATAAAAAAATTAAATCCTGAATTTAAATTTTTCTGGTTAACTAAAGTAATCCCATAAGCTGTGTAAAAACCTATTAAATAAAGCAATAATATTAAGAAAATTAAAAATAAATCTAATTTGATCATTTAATTTATCTTTTGTGCCATTGAGGAGCTTTTCTTGCTTTTTTAAGGCCGTATTTTTTCCTTTCAACCTCTCTTGCATCTCTTGTTAATAATCCAGATTTTTTGAGTCTAGATCTCCACTCAGGATTTAACTTAACAAGCGCTCTTGCTAAACCTAGTTTTATTGCATCTGCTTGACCATGTAACCCTCCTCCTTTTACTTTAACAGTTACCTTATACTGAGTAAATAACCTTAATTTCCTTAGAGGAGCATCTGCACTTTTTTGTAAATATAAAGCCGGGAAATATTCTGTATAATGCCTATCATTAACGAAAATTTGAAGCGGCTCATTTGAATCATTATCCCAAATCCTTACTCTAGCTATTGATTCCTTTCTTCTACCTATACCTTCTATATATTTACCTTCTCCAATAAGAGGAGCTTCAATAATTTCTTCTTTTTCTTCTTTATCAATTTTTTCTTTAATTTCCTCTGTTTCACTTTCTAATTCGCTATCTGTTGTCAAATTTTCTAATCTTTCTAATTCTTGTTCTTCTATTTTTACTTCTTCTTGCATTTTTAAATTAAAATTATTCTTTTAATTCGTTTTTTTCTTAGCTTATTTTTGGGAAGCATACCAGCTACTGCTTTCTGAATAACTTTTAATGGATTTTTTTGCCACAATTCTTTTAATTTATATTCCTTAAGATGCCCTATATATCCTGTATGTTTGTAAATTATTTTCTTATCTAACTTGTCTCCACTAAATATTATTTTTCCCCAATTTTTAATTTTAATAAAAACAGGAAAATCTATATATGGAGCATAATTTACCTTATGCTTACCTTGCAAATAATATGCCACCAAACTAGCTAATCTACCAAATGGCATATTTTCAGCATCTATTTCTATCTCTTCTTTTTTTATTTCTTTAACTTTTTCTTTGCTCATTTTTCTTTAATTTTAACCTAATTTGATAATTTTGTTAATACTTTTATAATTTTAATCGAAAATGTATGAAAAAATTATACAAGAAATTAAAGAGAAATTGGATATTATTGAATTTATTAGCAATTACTTAGAACTTAAAAAAATAGGTAGTTATTATAGAGGCTTATGCCCATTCCATCAAGAAAAAAATCCATCTTTTTTTGTTTCGCCTTCAAAGCAAATGTTTAAATGCTTTGGTTGCGGTGCTGCTGGAGATGTTGTTACATTTTATATGAGAATAGAAAATCTCGAATTCAAAGAAGCTGTAAATAGATTAGCAGAAAAATTAGGCATTGATTTGTCATCATATCAAAAAGGAGAACCTATTGAATTAGAGGAGATTAAAAAGCTTTTAGAAATAAATAAGATTGCACTTAATTATTTTAAGAAAAATTTGCAAAAGAAAGATGAGGTTAAAAATTATTTAAAAAATAGAGGCTTAAAAGACGAAACTATAGAATACTTCGATTTGGGATATGCAGAAAGAGGTAGCTACTTAAGAGATTATTTGTTTAATTTAGGCTATTCTTTAGAGGATATTATGGAAGCAGGGTTATTGAATGACAAAAAAGAAGATAAATTTCAAGGAAGAATTATTTTCCCTCTAATTGATCACAAAAAAAGACTAGTAGGATTTACCGGTAGATTATACATAGAATCTGAAAATGCTCCTAAATATTTAAATAGCCCAGACACTAAATTATTTAAAAAGAGTAACTTTATTTATGGGTTAGTATATTCGCTAGAATATATAGAAAACTCAAATGAAGTAATAATAACTGAAGGTCAATTTGATATGATTTTATCATTTCAAAATGGTCTTAAAAATGTAGTTGCAGTTTCAGGATCCTCATTAACTGAAAATCAACTCAAAATCTTAAAAAGATATTGCAAAAAGATTACTTTTGCCTTTGATAATGACAGAGCAGGGATAAATGCAACAATAAAATCCGGTTTATTAGCATTAAAAGAAGGATTTGAAGTTTATAAATTAATTTTTCATAATTACAAAGATTTAGCAGAGTTTTTTGAAAATTACAACGACGTAGAAAATCTGAAAAGGCAAGATTTAATAGAATATTTGATAGATAATTTAGCAGAACAATATGATTTAGAAAACTTAAATTCAAAAAAGGCTTTTATAGATTTAATCCTATCTTTTATTAAACTTGTGGATAACATAAAAGCTTCTTATTATATTAATAAACTTGCCGAGGTAACTAAAGTTAAGGAAGACTTCTTAATAGCGGAATTAAATAAAAATATTGTTCCAATATACGAATATGAAGAAAACATTGCAAATTTTGACAGGTTCAATAATTTAATTGAGAGATTTTTGGGCATTTCATATTTTTTAGACAAATTAGATTTAGTTGAAGAATTAAAAAATTATTTAGATGAAGAGTGTATAAATTTAATAGATAGTATGATAAAAGAAAAAGATAACATAGAAATATTGAAAGCTAGGGGGAATTATGAAAGTTTGATACATGAAGATTTAATTAAAGAGCTAGAATTTCTTAAAAAAGAACTATTAAAAGAATATTATAGAAAAAAAATAAAATCTTATAAAGATTTAATAGAAAATAATAAAAATTTTAATAATTTGGAAGAAATTTTAAAAAATGTAAAATTTTATACAGATAGATTAAGAGAATTAGAAAAAAATGCCTAGAAAAAAATCATCAAAAACAACCAAAAATAAAAGAGGCAGAAAGGTAAAATCTAAAGCATTTGAAGAAAAAATCCAAGAATTAATTAAAAAAGGAAAGGAAAAAGGATTTGTTACTGAAAAAGAAATTTTATATTATTTCCCTAGAATAGAACAAAATATTGATCTACTTGAAAAAATCGCAGAAAGGTTAGAAATAGCAGGAATTGAAATAAAAAGCAGCGGAGAACTTTGGAATTTAAATGAAGAATTAACAGAAGAGTCTATAGAAAAAGAAATAGAAAATATCGAAGGCTTACCCACGCATATTCAACAATATTTAAAAGAAATCAATAAAATACCTTTATTAACACCAGAAGAGGAAAAAGAATTAGCTAAAAGAGCTGCTATGGGGGATAAAGAAGCTAGAGAAAGATTAATTAAGTCAAATTTAAGGCTTGTATTTAGTATTGCTAAGAAGTATTATGGAAGAAGCAAAAAGTTATCTTTTATGGACTTAATCCAAGAAGGTAATGCTGGTTTGATAAAAGCAATAGACAGATTTGATTGGAGAAAGGGATTCAAATTATCTACATATGCTACTTGGTGGATAAGACAAGCAATTACTAGAGCTATGGCTGATCACGCAAGAACAGTTAGATTACCTGTACATATAATAGAGCAGCTTTATAGATTAAATAAAATTAAAAAAAGATTAACAGAAGAATTGGGCAGAGAGCCTACTCCTGAAGAATTAGCCCAGGAATCAAAAATACCAGAAAGAAAGGTTCATAAATTATTAAAATTGACTCATGATGTAACTTCTCTAGAAAAACCTATAGGCGAAGGGGAAACTGAATTAAAAGAATTAATAAAAGATGTGGGACCATCTCCTGAAAAAGAAGCTTCTTTAGCTATTCTAAGGCAAAAATTATTACAAGCTATTGAAGATTTACCTCCCAGAGAAAAAGAGATAATAATGTTAAGATATGGCTTAAAAGATGGTATTATGCATACTTTAGAAGAAGTTGGGAAAATATTTGGAATCACCAGAGAGAGAGTAAGACAACTAGAAATAAAGGCTTTGGAAAGATTAAAAAACCATGGAATTATTTTAAATATTAAACAAAATTACTAAATGCTTTATAGGAAATATAGACCTCAGAATTTTCAAGAAATAATAGGCCAAGATATTATTGTTAAAATTTTAAAGAATTTTTTAAAAAATAAAGAAAATATACCACAAGGATATTTGTTTGCTGGGCAAAGGGGTACTGGTAAAACTTCTACTGCAAGAATATTCGCAAAGGCTTTAAATTGCTTAAATTTAGAAAAAAACAACTATGAACCTTGTAATGAATGTGTAAATTGTCAAAATATTAATAAAGGACAGTTTCTGGATTTAATAGAACTAGATGCAGCTTCAAATAGAGGAATTGATGAAATTAGAAACATTAAAGAAAACATAGGATTTAAACCAATTCAAGGTAAATATAAAGTTTTTATTATAGATGAGGCACATATGCTTACTGAGCCAGCTTTTAATGCTTTATTAAAAACCCTAGAAGAGCCTCCTAAACATGTAATATTCATTTTAGCCACAACAGAGCCTGACAAAATTCCACCCACAATCTTATCAAGAGTTCAAAGATTTGATTTCAAAAGAATTTCTTTAAAGGATATAGTAAAAAAATTAAAATATATAGCTGAAAAAGAAAATGTAGAAGTATCTGACTCTGCTTTATACTTAATTGCCGAGGAAGCAGGTGGAGCCTTAAGAGATGCAGAAACATTGTTTGAGAAGATTATTTTATCTCTAAACCCTCATAAAGTTATAAACGAAGAATATATAGAAGAATTTTTAGGTAAAATAAGCATAAAAGAGGCTATTAATTTTTTAGAATTATTATTCAACAAAAATTTTGAAGAGGCTATTAAAAAAATTCATAAAATATACGAGGATGGGTATGATTTATTAGTTTTTACAAGAACTATTATTAAAATCCTAAGAGATTTGTTAGTATTGAATACTTTACCTAAATGGGAACTACATCTTCAGAAAATATACCCAGATGAAATTGTAGAAGAATTTAAAAAATTATCTGCTAAAGTTAAAACAGATGATATTAAAAAATGTTTAAAATTGTTTACTGAAGCAGAAAGTAGTATTAAAAGAGATCCACCATTTTTAACATTACCTATTGAGATGGCAATAGCAGAATTTTGTTTATATTAAAAATTACCTAACTTTTGTACCAGGAAATACTTGTTCAAGTGGCACTATTAAAACAGGGCCATCTGGAGAATCTGCTGCTAAAATCATACCTTCACTTCTTATTCCTTTTATTTCTTTGGGCTGTAAATTCACTACAACTACTACTAATTGACCAATTAATTCTTCAATATCATATTTATCTCCTAAGCCGGCTACTATATTTCTAATTTCATTTCCTATATTCACTTTTAAAATAATTAACTTTGTTCCTTCTATTTTTTCTGCTTGTTCTATTTTCCCTATTTTTAAATCAACTTTATTAAAATCATCTATAGTTATCATTATTGTGGCATTGGGCCCTCTTGAATGCAACCTTGGTTATTATCATATATTAAATCTCCATGTCCTAAGTGAGCTTTTAATGAATTGATATCTACTTCAATTACTACATAAGGATTTTTCTCAGAATTTGTAAAATGGCAAATTTTTATTTTTTCTTGGGCATTTACATAATTAATTAATAGAAAATTAATTAATAGAAAGACCATTATAGCAAATATAATTAAAATTGATGAGTATCTCATTTTTATGAATTAAATTAATTCGACCTTTATAAAATTATAAAATGGATAAGGTTATTTTTATAACAGGAGCAACTGCTTCAAACAAATCTTATTTTGCAGTTTGGTTAGCTAAAAAAATTAATGGTGAAATAATAAATGCTGATTCTAGGCAGGTCTATAAATATTTAGACATTGGAAGCGGTAAAATTACTAAAAAAGAACAAAAAGGAATTAAGCATTACCTTTTAAGTATTGCTAATCCTAAAAGAAATTATTCATTAGGAAAATGGCTTAAAGATGTTGAAAAAGCAATTAAAGAAATTAAAAATAAAAACAAAATTCCAATCATATGCGGAGGGACTATTTTATATTTAAAAGCATTTAAAGAAGGTTGGGTATTGCCAGAAGTTAAACCAGATTATAAATTAAGAAGAAAATTAGAAAAATTAAGCAATGAAGAGTTGTATAAGATTTTATTAAACTTAGATAAAGAAAGAGCCGCAAATATACAAAAAGAAAATAAAAGAAGATTGATAAGGGCTATTGAAATAGCTTATAAATTAGGTAAAGTTCCAAAATTAACTAAAAAACCTAAATATGATGTGTTAGTTTTAGCACCTAAAGTTGACTTTGAAAAATTAGAAAAAAGAATTTACAAGAGATTAATTAGAAGAGTAAATGGCATTATTAAAGAAATAAAAAAATTGAGAAAAATTGGTTTAAGTTTTAAAAGAATAATAAGTTTTGGATTAGAGTATGAATGGTTTGGTAAATATGTAAAAGGAGAAATTGAATTGAAAAATGCAATTGATAAATGTTATAAAGACATAAGAAGGTTTGCAAAAAAACAAATAAGAGAATTAAATAAATTAGACTATGTTATTTGGTTTAAAAATAAAAATGAATTATTAAAGCTCGTTAAAGATTTTTTAAAAAATGAAGATTGAGGATTTAATTATCTTTACAGGATTAATAATTATAATTATTGGTTTAATTTTAAAGTTTGTAAACTTAGAAAAAGTTCCTTTGCTTCCTGGTGATATATTAATTAAAAAAGATAATTTTGTATTTTATTTTCCAATTACAACCTCAATCATAATTAGTTTAATTTTAACTTTATTCTTTTTAATATTAAAAAAGTGAATCAATAAATAAATTCATATTTTCTTATATAATTTATAAATTCTTCAAATTTCTCTCTAAGTTCAGAATCATCGGGTAATTTATAATCTTCATCACAAGCTAAAAATGGTGTTAACAAGTCAGCAAAAAATTCCGTTTTAATGTTTGTTTTATAATTTTTATAATAATAGTAGCGACTTTAAAGAGGCGAGTAGAGGTA
>JAGDVT010000024.1 GCA_023255765.1 Candidatus Paceibacter sp.
GAAGTAGGCCTTTTAAGAAAAACGACAACTGCTATGTAGAGCAAAAGAATTATAGCTTTTTTCAACCTTATGCAAAACTTATTTTCAGGGAAAGAGTTGGTGGAAAGGTTAAGATTAATTGAGAGTGCCTATATTTCGGAGGAAGTAAAAGAGAAATTAAGAGCAAAATATGAAAAGCTTAATCCTCGAGAACTTTATAGAGAGATAAAGAAATACCAAAGGATGCTTGAGAGAGCATATTTAGAGAAAAAGGGACTTATTCCTAAGAGAAGATTGACAGTAAATAGGAGGGGTTTAAAATGATTTTGTTTAGAAAATTATATGAGGCATCAAATCCTATTTCCTTTAGATTTTTAAATTAGGCATTACGTGGCTTATCTTAGTTCTTTACCCTTGTCAAGTAATAAAATAAAAGATTATGCATTAAATTTCTAATTTTTTAGAAGGCTTCCTAGGAATTTCTGGGCCTCGAAGTTCTATTTCAACATGAGGTAACTTAATCTTATTAATTAATGGATACAATAGTACTATTATAAAGGGTATTGTTATCAGTATTATAAGCAGTTGGAAATCTTTTAAATAACTTAGATAACTAACCTTCCCCAAAAATAATAGCCCTCCCCAAAATATGAGAATTATAACACCAATAAGAGCTATTTCTTTCCAATGTGCTCTACTTAAAAACCTTTTACTTTCCTCTGGAATACACATTCGTGCTACTAACTTTAAAGCCGTTTCATTTTTAGGATCTAACTCCAAAGCTTCTGTAATATTTTTTATGTATTTGTCAATATTTTCTAATTTATAAAAAAATAAGCCAATCTTGATTTTAGATCTGATTTTTGCTCGTCAGATAAGTAATCTTCTTCTGTAGTTAAACAACTTTCTATAACTTCTTTTGCTTTTTCATAGTCTTTTTTTAAGTCGTAATACTTAGACTCTAACAAAGCTAAATCATATTTTAAATTTGCTCTTTCATTCCTAAGATTATCGCGTTCTGTAATGTGTATTATTAGATAAAGCAAGTTTAAAGATCTTCTAATATCTGAATCTTTAGATACATCTCTTTTTACTAAATCTATGTCACAACGTTCATATAAATAGTCCCGAAAATCATCTAAAAAGTATATTACATTATCAAAATTCTTCTCCTCTAACCTTACTCCTGTTGCATTTTGAAGTATTTCATATGCTTCAAGTAAATATTCTTTGGCACAATTGTATTCTTTCAAATCTTTTTTCAGAAGAGCTAAGTTATAATAAGGATAACTTGAGCCTATTGTTTTATATTTATTTCGTTCAATAATTTTTATTGCTTTGATATAGTATTCTTCGGCTTTTTTCTTGTTCTTATTTTCATAAATTGTTCCAATTGTATTGAAAAAAGGCCAGTATTCAGTTTTTTCTATTTCTATTCTAAATCTATCCTCTAAACTAAAAAGATAGCTTTCAGCTTCATTTGGAGTATTTTCATCCTCAGCTTTTATGTCTATTATCTCATTTAAAGCAAAAATATTTACTCTATGCAACAGTGATTTCTCATAATATTGAAGAGCTTCACTTTCCAAATCTAAATTGAAGTAAGCTGTTCCTACAAGATAAAAAATTAAAGATTTCCAAATTGTCATTTCGTCATGATCCTCTTTCTTATCCAAGTACTTATTTGCAATTTCTTGAACAACTTTCAATAAATCTTCTTTTAATGACAAATAAGATATGTATTTTTGACTAAAAGCAGGTAACTTATTTAATTCCAAGAAAAGCGGAACATTATAAAAAAGCAAATTATAAATATTTATTTTAAGAAAATCGAAGAAAGGTTTATCAGTTGTTTTATTTAAAAAGGTGGCAATTTCTTCATATAGCCTCAAAAATTCTTCAAAATAATCACTTTTTTCATGCTGTGTAAATTTTGAATAATATAATCTTGGAATAAAGTTAAACATGTATAATTTAAGGTTCAAATGTAAAAGCTTTTTCTCTAAGTTCTCTTGGAGTTTGTTCAATTCTGCTTGAAATTCATCAAATTTACATAACTCTAATAAGCTTATAAAATAACAGATCTTTAGTAGGTCAGATTTTTGGAAGTCTCTAACTTCCTTAATAAAATCACTAAATAAGCCTAATAAGAACTTATCATAATTTACTTCATTTTTAATCATATCGCAACTCCTTATACCAAAGCATTTAAGTTATTTGCATTCTCATTTATAGCATCCAATTGAATAACTGTCTTTTTAGCTTCCATATCATTATCTGCGCAAGTTTCCTTCAATTATCCTTATTTCTTCCTCTGTTAAATTATAGAGTTTATAAACTAATTGGTCAATTTGGGATTCAAGGACTTTAACTTTTTCCTGTTTTTGTGGGTTTGTTTCGTAGTCAGGGGATTGGGTGAGGGTGAGGATTTGGGAGACAAGGTTTTCTATTTGCTGGGCTATGTGGCGGTTTTGTGGGGTTATTTCTTTTATTAGGAGCCTTCCTATATAGTATTCATCAAAATGCATTGTTCTTACTGCTCTATTGTATATAAA
>JAGDVT010000032.1 GCA_023255765.1 Candidatus Paceibacter sp.
TAATTTATTTGATGTTAAAAGTATAAAGCATGTAAGCTATTCAGAGATTTTATTACATTTTTTGAGCTATTATTTTAAAAATTCTATTCATTTAGTTTTGTTAGAATGGTCTTATATATAGTCTAATTTTTTGAAAAATTGTACTATATACAAAACTATTTTTAAAAAAAATTATGGAAGCCTAATAAATAAATAAGGTCTTAATAAAATGCCTTCTTTATTTTCTTCTTCCATATATTCAAACCATAAAATATTTAAAATCTCTCTATCAGATCTCATTATAATATAACTGTTGAATATGTTCTCTATATCTTTATGTTCTATAAAATCTATATCTTTATTTTTTAATGCATATTTCCATTTATTCTTTACCCATTCCCAAACCCTATCCAATTCATATCTTTTTTCTAAAATTTGTATTACTATCCCTCTATTTAATTCCTGAAAAACTGGAAGTTTAAGAGTTCTACCTTCCATTTTTGAAAAAAAAAACTTATTCTTTTGGTGGCAATCTAAAGAAAACATATGGTGCCATTTCATCATATTCTTCTTTTTCTTCTTCAATGTAATCCATCCATAGTATATCTATTTCATTATCTTCATATTTTGCTTTTATGTATGTTTCTAATTCTTCATCATTGTTATTTTCTATAAAATCTATACTTAACCCATCTTCTTCATAGTATTCTGTCCACTTTCTTTTTACCCAATTCTTTAGTGTCTCTAGTGGTATAAAATAGCCGTTTAATACAATTCCTAACTTTTCTTTGTATCTTATTAACCTTTGTTTCTTTACGTCCTCCATAAATATATACTTATGTCCGAAATGTTTATAAACCTTATTGACGTTAAAATTTACTATTTTTTATTATGATTAGTCTAGGTTAATCTTATATGAAAATTTGGGTTGGGGGTTGGGGGGTATAATATCATGATATAGATATATACCCCGTCCGCCCTGCAGAAGGGTAAAAAATATAAAAAAATTTTTATATTCTTAACCTTACCCTAAGATCTAAAATAAAATATAATAAAAAAATTTATATTAAAAAACTTAAGAAAAAATTATATTATAATGTTTAGTTTATCTTTTATTAAAATTACATCAAAGAAATCATTAACAAATTTTATTAATAATTTTCTTGGAACTAAATAGAAATATTCGTTTTTAATCTTTATGCTTATACTTTTTAATAGTATTTTCTTTTTATCGTTTAAATTCAAATAAATAGACACTATTAAATATATCTCATATTCATCAGAATCAACAGTGGTTTTTATATCTAAGTCTTCGCCGAATTCTTCTTTAATATATTTTTCCCAAAATCTTCTGAATGCCCAATAATCTATCTCTTTATTTTCTTCATCATCAAATAATAGATATTCATGATTTCCATTATTATCTATTAAATCAATTCTTCCGTCCATCATATCAATTTTTATGACATCTTTTTCAATTTCTATTAGCTTACTTTCCACTAAGTTTATTAATTCTAAGATATCTTTTTCTGCCCTTTCAGTTTCGCCATTCTCTATATAGTCTCTTATGGCTTTTGCCTTTTCAGATAAAACTTGTATCTGGTTTGTTTGTGCCATATAATATATATTATCCGAAAGGTTTATAAATCTTTCGTACAATATAGATAGTATGGCAGAGAAAAAGATGAAATACGAAGATTTTTTAAAGGAGCTATTAGAAAATAGAATTGGGCTAAAGGGGGAGCTAACAATTGACGGGATAGAAATAGAAGACATAGAAAAAAAGCAAAAGGTGATAAAACAACTAATAGAGTTAAGAAGCGAGGTTATGACAAAATGGAGCAATCTATTAGAAAAGTATAATCAAGAGTTTGACTTTGTAATCTATAGAGATAGAGTACTTGTAAACATATATCTACCACCACTAAGTAATAGGATAGATGATAATGAATTCATCATATATAGAAATCACAAGGCATATAGAGTAATGCATATGCTAATAATGGAAATAGATGAAAACGGTATTGTATGGGTATACTATCCCCCTATGGGCTTATAACTATTCTTTTCCTATAAATAAATATGGTACTAGACAGAGATTTCTTAATAAAGATTAGGACATCGTCAACAGAAAAATTATTAAAGATGCTATATTATGGCAATTTGACAGATGAACAAAGGGAAGCTATTATGGAAGAGCTAGAGAATAGAGGGTATTCAGAAAAGGTAATAAGAGAAAGAGAAAAATTAAAATTAGAGCCTTATTTGAGAGAGTTTTATCCAGTAGAGCAATATCCAGAATTATACCAACACATAGTCTCTGAAATTAACTATATATTTTGGAAATATCAGATTCCATGGAGATTAGGATTAAAGGAGTATCAAATCACAGGTTTTCAGAATATTTCAGATTACTTATTACTATTAGATAAAATTAGAGATGAATTAATAGCAAAGAAAATGATAACAAAAGAAATTGATGAAAAAATAACATCATTAATGCATACAATAGAGGATGCTT
>JAGDVT010000005.1 GCA_023255765.1 Candidatus Paceibacter sp.
AGCGAGGCAATATATTTTTGCTAAAGCAAAAACATGCAGGAATAATAAAAGTTTAAAATAATAGGGGTGGAGGGTGACAGCCTTGAAGTGAAAAAATAGCAAAAAGCAAAGCTAGGTTTGCGAGCGAAATTCGGGTAGGCCGTGGGAGAATGTCCGAGCCGAAGCGTAAGCGAAGGCCGGACTGGCGATTGAGCGAGCAAACTCGCTTTGCATAAAAAGGCGCCATGCAGGGAGGAGGGGATGAAATCCCATCCTCCCTATGGATTCTAGGTGGAGGGTGGGGTGGTGCGGGGAAGGTGTGGCCAAGAGGTATATTCGGGGTGTAGCACAGTGGTAGTGCGCTGGCATGGGGGGCCAGAGGTCCCGGGTTCGATTCCCGGCACCCCGACTATTTTTCTTATAAACAATAAATATCTAAAATGTTTAATAATAAAAACTTACAACCTGGATTTGATTATATACCAGAAGAAAACATAGATTTAGAAGCTACAATTAGAAACATATATAGATTAATTTCTGAAATTGACAAAGATGGATATTCTTATTTAACTGAGCCAATTAAAAGATATATAGAAAAATCTTTAGATGAAAAAGGTGCTATCAAACCAACAAGAGTAAATTATCTTGAAAAAATTGTTAATAAAATTTATTATGATGTGTATAAAAGATTAAAAGAAGTTGAAAAAAGTAGAAATAACTATGAAACAGATCTAATGAAACGTGATCTTTATATAATTCCATTTGAGGGTGAAGGTTATTATGGTCCTAATTATATAAAATTTATAAGAATAGATGAAAAAACATGGCAAACTTCTGAAATTGGAGAAGGTTATACTACTACATGCAGTAAAGAACCTTCTTGGCTTAAATTCGAAATACCAAAAAGTGAAAATTGGCAGATAATAAAAGAAGAGGGGAATATAACACTTTTCGGTTCGCTTACTAGAAAAATAAAAGGTAAAATAGCAGGAATTGATGTTACAATATACCAGATCACCAGAAGGCATGAAAATGGTTTTTGTTGGTATTATGAGCTTGAATTTAATACTGAAGAAGATGCTTATAAATTTGCTAAATTTCTTTTGAAGAAAGAAACAGAATCGCAGGCTTTATTTAAAAATTTAAAATAAAAACTATAATTCTTTTTCTATAATTTCTATAAATTTGCTTATTTCCATATTACCCAGATCTCCTTCTTTGTGTTTTCTAACAGAAATAGTATTATCTTTCTCTTCTTTATCTCCTACAATTATCATATAAGGAATTTTTTCTTTTTCTGCATTTAATATTCTCTTTGATAAAGTTTCGTCTGCTTCCCACAACTCTACTCTAAATTTATTAAGCTCATTTTTAACTTTATTCGCATAATTTAAATTACTTTCTTTGATAGGGAGAATAACTATTTGGACTGGGGCAAGCCACAGTGGAAAATCTCCTCCATAATATTCAATCAATAAGCCGAAAAATCTTTCTAAAGATCCTAAAAGTGCCCGGTGTATCATAAAAGGATATTTTTCTTTACCATCTTTATCTATGTAAGTTATATTGAATCTATGTGGTAAATTAAAATCAAGTTGAATTGTTGAAATTTGCCATTCTCTATCTAATACATCTTTTACCTTAATATCTATTTTAGGCCCATAAAATGCAGCTTCTCCTTTCATTATTTTATATTCCCATCCAACTTTTTCTACTGCTTTTTTAAGAGCATTTATAGCAAAATTCCAATTTTTTGTTGTGCCTAAATAATCTTTTTTCTTTGTGGGGTCCCATATACTTAAATCAACAGCAAAATTTTTAAACCCAAATTTTTCTAAAACATATTTAACCAAATTTACACAATTTAAAATTTCCTCTTCTAATTGATCCTCTCTGCATAATATATGACCATCATCTTGTGTAAATCCTCTAACTCTTGTAAGACCTGAAAGAGTTCCTGATCTTTCGTATCTATACACAGTTCCTAACTCAGCATATCTAATTGGTAAATCTTTATAGCTTTTTGGCCAACTTTTATAAATCATCAAATGAAATGGACAATTCATTGGTTTAAGGTAATATTCTTCGCCCTCTATATTAATAGGAGAATACATATTTTCTTTATAAAAACTTAAATGACCTGATATTTCAAACAATTTCTTTTTAGCTATATGAGGAGTGAAAACCAGCTGGTAATTATTTTTTTTATAAGTTTCAATTAAAAAATCTTGAATAATTTGTCTAATTATACCTCCCTTAGGTAACCACAAAATTAAACCTGCTCCAATATTTTCATTTGTTGTAAAAAGCTTTAACTCTTCTCCTAACTTTCTATGATCTCTTTTTTGGGCTTCTTCTTGTTTTTTAATATAGTTTTCTAATTCATCTTTACTTAAAAATGCTAAACCGTATATTCTTGTAAGCATAGGATTTTTTTCGTCGCCTCTCCAGTAAGCTCCTGCTAATTTTATTAATTTGAATCCATCTATTGGAATTTCTGAGCTTTTTTTTACATGCCCACCTTCGCATAAATCTATAAAAATATCTGATTTATATAAAGTAACTTCGTTTAATTTTTTTGGTTTTTTCTTTTTTGATTTAATCTCAATTATTTCGTTGTAATCAGTTGTTCCGTATTTTTTTAAATCTTTTAGCAATTCTATCTTAAACGGTTGGTTTAATTTTTTAAAAAGTTTTACTGCTTTATCAATGCTAATTTTCTGTTTTTCGAATTTTATGTTTTTTTGGATAAGTTCTTTTATCTTTTCTTCTAGCTTTGGCAAAAAATTTTCATCTATTTTTTTAGAAAATAAAATATCATAATAGAAACCATTTTCAATCACTGGGCCTATGCCAAATTTAGCATTAGGATCAAAATATAAAACTGCTGTAGCAAGTAAGTGCGCTAGAGAATGTCTAATTTTATATAACAGGTTCTTCTTATCTTTTTTCATTATTAAATTTTTAGATAATAAATAAATGAAATCTAAATTGTAGTGGCGTAATTTAATTTATATTATTTACAAAAAATCTATTTAGAAAATCAATAAAAAGTAAAATACCTAACAGGAGCACTTATTTTTTGGACTTTCCAGAACGAGGGCAGTTATTTGATTTTTTTGTGTTTTTCTTTCTTTGCATTTAAAGAAGATTTTTAATCCGACCTTTTATCTTTTAAAATATTATAAACTTAATTTTTAAAATAATAAAGGGCCGTGGTTTTTGTAACCTCTCTGCCACCACGGCCCAACCCTCATACGGGCATTAACGGCATTAACGGCGGCAATTCTTAATAGGGCCGCCGTTAATGTAACCACCACCTCCTTTCTTCTTTTTCTTCTTGATGAAGAAATTATTGGTTTCTACTCCATAATCATTATTAGAATTAGAATTACACATTAACCAGGTATTACAGGTAGGACATTTTACAGTCCCACCTACCTGGTGTTTTGGTAATGAAAACAACGTCCCGCACTTTTTGCACTCTCCTTCGCACCACTTCATGCTCATCCCTCCTTTTTAGAGTATCATAAAATTTTAAATTATTAACTCTTTATTTGTCAAGCATTTTTAAAAAATTATCTGGCAAAATTGTTCCTAATATAGGTAAGTAAGTTGTAATGATTCTATAATATAAAAGCGAAATCAAATATAAATATGGATTAAAACCTAAATAGTAGATAAATAATGTTGCCAGCGATTCGCTTGCACCTGTTCCATATAAAAATGGTGATATAGATGAAACTAATACCCAAATTAAATAACTTATTAAAGCTGTATAAACATCTAAATTATTGTTAAAGATATAAAGAGAAAATAAGAATGTGATAAAACTTATTATCTCTAAAAAAAGAGCTGTTAATATTGTTTTAATGTAATCTTTAAATTTAATACTTTTAAACAAAATTTCTTTTAAAAGCAGCAGCATTATTGTATAAATCAACAATCCTAAAATAAAAATAATTATTATTTTATATAGAAATATAATGAAAAACAAAGAAGAGCCAAGCAAAATTATTATACTATAATCAAAATAAATTTTTGAAGATTTTTTAATATCTAAGCCTAAATTTAATATAGGTGAAGCAGGTCCCAAAGGTGAGAATGTTCTTTTAAAATGAATCTTAAAATATATTTTGGAGATTTCTGAGTAATTTTTTTCTATGTTATTTATTTTGAAGATTAATTTCCAAATGATAAAATGTAATATTACTATAAGTAAGGCTGCCACTAAACTTAAGATTAATAAAAAAATATTATGTGATAAATATGGAACAATAAGCTTTAAATAATAAAACAAATTTTCCTTAAATTTTTCTATTTTTAAAAAAACTAAAAGAACTATAAATACAATTAAAAAATTTTCCAAAATCAAAATTATATTAAAAAATTTATTTTTATCAATTTTTGTCATTCTTTATAGGCTATAAATTTAATAATAATAACTTTTAATTCATCTAAAAAACGATCTCTGTTATCTATAATTTCTTCATTTGTCTCTCCTTTTATAACTATAATTCCTTTTTCTAATAATTTACTTAATGTTTTTAAAGCTAATTCTCTTTTTTCGTATAAAGATTTCTCTTTCAAATTCATAGCTTCTGTTAATGTTTCTTTTAAAATATTTTTTAAATCTTCTTTTTTATCTTCTTTGAAATCAATAATATTTGCCTCCTTCAATTCCTGAAGTTTTTTCATAAATTCTTCTAAAAATCTCTCTTTTTTCCTTTCTATATTTATAGATATTCCTCTCATAATTTTAAAATTATAAACTAAACCTATTTTATAATTTTAAAAATGATAGAAAAAATAAGAAATTTTGCTATTATTGCTCATATTGATCATGGAAAGTCAACCCTTGCTGATAGATTTCTTGAAATTACAAAAACTATACCTAAAGAAAAAATGGTTCCTCAATACTTAGATAGATTATCATTAGAAAGAGAAAGAGGGATTACAATTAAAATGCAGCCTGCTACTATGTTTTATAAAAATTATATTCTCAATTTAATAGACACTCCAGGACATAGTGATTTTAGTTATGAAGTATCAAGAGCTTTATATGCAGTAGAAGGTGCTATTTTATTAATTGATGGTACTCAAGGCATTCAAGCGCAAACTATATCTAATCTTGAAATTGCTAAAAATTTAGGATTAAAAATAATACCTGCTATTAATAAAATAGATCTAAATATAATAAATTTAGAAACTCTTATTAAAGATATAAAAAGCTTAATTGATTGTCAAGAAAAAGATATACATCTTATATCAGCTAAGTTTGGTACAGGAGTTGAAAGTTTATTAGAAGATATAGTAAGCAAAATTCCTTCTCCTAAGATTTTATCTAAAAATCCTCTAGCCTTAATATTTGATTCGCATTATGATCAACATAAAGGTATTATTTTGCATGTTAGGGTATTCGGAGGTGAGTTTATTAAAAATAAATTTTATTTTTTAAAAGCTAAAAATTATAAATTTAAAGCAATAGAAGTAGGCTATTTTAGACCGGAGCTAAGAGAAAGTGAAGCTTTATTAAGTGGAGAAATAGGATATATTGCAACTGGCATTAAAGAATTAGATATTGTAAAAATAGGTGACAGCGTAGTTGAAGATTTATCGCAAGAACCTATACCTGGCTATAAAGAACCTACTCCGGTAGTATTCGCTTCAATTTATCCTACAGAAAATATAAGTTTCGAAAAATTCCAAGAAAACATAAAGAAGATGAGATTAAATGATCCTGCAGTAACATTAGAACCTTGCTATTCTCCTTCCTTAGGAAGAGGTTTCAATATAGGATGTTTGGGGTTACTTCACTTGGAAATATTTCAAGAAAGATTAAAAAGAGAATTTTCTACAGACATTATTTTAACTCTTCCTTCAATTAAATATAAAATTATCTTGAAAGATGGAAGAGAATTGCTGATACAAAATGCAAATGATTTGCCTGACTTTTCTAAAATAAGTAAAATTTTAGAGCCTTGGGTTAAAGTATATGTATATTCACCCTTAAAATATATAGAAGAAATTTCACTGCTAATTAAAAATAAGAGAGGTATTATAACTGAACAAAAAGTATATGAAAGTTTTATAAAAATAGAAGCAGAACTACCTATGGATGAATTAATTTCTGGTTTTTATGATGAATTAAAGTCAATTTCTTCAGGTTACGCAAGCTTAGATTATGAATTTATAGAATATAGGGAGGGAAATTTAGTTAAATTAGATATACTTATTGCTGAAGAAAAAAATCCAAGCCTTTCAAGAATTGTACCAAGAGAAAAAGCTGAAATAATCGGAAGGAAAATCTTAATAGAATTAAAAAATCTATTACCCAGAGAACAATTCCCTATAAAATTGCAAGCTGCTATAGGAGGGAAAATAATAGCTAGAGAAACTATACCTGCTTTAAAAGCAGATGTTGCAGGATGGTTATATGGTGGTGATATTACAAGAAAAATTAAATTATGGCAAAAACAAAAAAAGGGCAAAAAGAAATTGGAAAAATTGGGCAGAGGTAAGGTCAAAATACCAAACGATGTTTTAATTAAAATTTTAAAATTAAAATAGTCTTTTCCTAATTCTTCGCCAAATTCCCCATCTTATTTCATTTTCTTCAAATCCATATTTTTTAAAAAAATTTAAAGATTGATAATTTTCTTTTCCTACATATCCACACAAAAATTTTAATTTTTTATTTTTAGCAAATTCTGTAATTTTATCGAGTAAAATTTTACCCAATCCTTTATTTTGATATTCTTTTTTTATACATATTTCATGTATTTCTGCCACTACGTCATTTAGTTTATCATCATACCAGTCAAAATCAACTACAGCAAAGCCTACTGGTTTTTTATTAAAGTATAAAAATATAAACCCATCAGGGGCATGATTGTGTAACCATTTAAAATATCTTTCAATTTCTTCATTCGTAGTTTCATAATATTCTGGATTTGTATTTTTATATGCAGATTTGTATATTTCTATAAAATATTTTTTAATTTTAAGTGGGTTTTTAATTATTTTTACGTTTATCATCTTTAATTTAAAATTTTATTATGTTTTTAAAAATAGGTCATAGAGGGGCTAAGGGATTAGAAATTGAAAATACTTTAGAAAGCTTTAAAAAAGCTATTGAATTAGGTGTTAATGCGATAGAATTTGACATTAGAAAAACTAAAGACAATGTTTTAATTGTAATTCATGACGAAAATTTAAAAAGAATATGGAACAAAAATTTGTTAGTTAAAAATTGTGACCTTAAAACTATTAAAGAAATATCTGAATACAAAATCCCAACTCTTGAAGAAGCTTTAGATTTTATCGATAAAAAGGTAAATAAGATTTTAATAGAAATTAAGGAATTAAACACAGAAAATTATGCCTATGAAATAGTTAAAGTCTTTAAATTATTAAATAGAGTTATTTTTATAAGTTTTCTTGAGAGAGCTTTAATAAACTTAAGAAAAATAGATAATAAAATTGAATTAGGATTAATTTATGTTAAACATAAAAATCCAATTAAAACTGCTTTAGAAATAGGCGCTAAATATATTCTACCTTTATATAGATTTACGCATAGAAAAAATATTGAAGATGCTCATAAAAACAATTTAAAAGTCATAGTTTGGACTATAAATAATGAAAAAGAGATTTTAGAGTATTATAAAAAAGGAGTTGATGGAATTGCTACAGATTTTCCTAATCTTTTTAAATTAATAAATAAAATGAACTAAGAGACCACAATTGAATTAATGAACCTTCATATTTTAAATTTTCTGCAGAGCTTAATTCTGAAGAGTAACCAAGCACACCCATTTTTAAAATATTAATTATGCTTGCTTCTTTTATTTTTTCTATATATTTTTCATATTTTCTGTAAGATAAATTATATAAAACATATGCTCCAATATTATTTATCCAAAACCAAGAATCTCCAGAATGATAACTTGATGGATCTTCTCCTGTATGTTTTTTATAAAAATTCTCAGAGTCTTTTTCTTTAGTTGAAAATCCTCCCCAATTTAGATAATATTTTTCAATTATAATGTCAAAAAAATTAAACCATTCAAATTCTTCAAAAAAGTCTTTAGATATAAAATAAGCTAAAAACAGATTAGGAGAATAAAGTTCTTCTTTGGGATATGATTTAGTAAAAATATGAGATTTTAATATTGTTTTAAACTCTAATGCTTTATTTTCTAATTTTAATTTTTTTAAAGCACTATAAAAAAGAAAATCTATTTCTATAGCTCTTTTTCTGTTTAAAGTATCCATCCAAGTGCTTTTCGCAGGTAAATTATTTAAATTAAATGTTTGCTCCCAATTAGACAAAATCTCTTTTAATTTAACCGCATTTTCAATCAATTTTATATCATCTAAATTATTTACTATTAATAAAAAAGTATCTGCTGCTTGTATATAGTCATTTTCTTTATTCTTTTCATAAATTTTCTCTAAATTATTTAGATAAAATTCTAAAATATTTTCTTTTAAGCTTAAATCTTCTAATGAATTTTTTTCTAAAAATAATAATGTCCACAATTCGTCTCTAAACCATCTTTGCGGGAACCAAGGTAACCCTGCTTTAAATCCGTTATCGGGATTATATAAACTCAGAATCCTATCAAGAATAAATTTTTTGAAAGGATTTTCAGTATTAGAAACTATAGGAAGGATTTTATTTTTATTTTCAGAAAATATTTTAAGTTTTGTAATATAACCCTCGAATCCTTTAAGTATTTTAAATCTATAAAATGCACTATTTCTTTTCAAATCATAATCGAATTCTATTTGTTTTAAATCATTAATAAACCTCAAATTTCCTTCATAATATATAAAAAAGTTCAACTCATATTTTTCAAATTCTTGTTTAAAATTAATATAATATTTGTTAGAATCTGGTATAACTCTATATATATTTCCCTCATCAGCATTTGAGTATAACTTTCTACAATCTAGAAATATACTAATAAATATAGGATTTATAGATGTAATATTTAATCCCTCTTCATCTAAATAAATTTTTATTCTAGAGCTATCTGTAATTATATTTACTTCTCTATTATTAACAACTTCTATTTCTTTTATTTCTTCAGAAATTTCTATATCTGAAATTAATTTATATGCAGAATTATTAATTTCAATCCAATAACCAAAATATATACTTTTTTCATTAAATGATTTAATAAACCAATGGTTATGCATTACTAATCCTATAATTGGGTTAGTTGGTTCAAATTCAAAATATTCTTCTAAATCTTTAAGTTCCAAATATCTAACTTTTTTAATCATTTTTGTAGTGCAGCTGTATATAAATCATAATAATTAGATATTAGATTATCCCAACTACACAAAGATGCCAATCTTCTAGCTTCAAGCTTATTTTGCACTCTTTCAGCTTTAGAAAATCTTGCTATTTTTAACATTATATCTGTTAATTCATCTACTACTTCTGCTCCTCTTTTATTTTTTCTATGTACAATAAAAATTCCCGGATTTTCTTTATCAAAAGATGCTATAGATTGCAAGTAATCGCTAAATCCGGTTAAATCTGTAGTTATTGTAATCACCCCATTTATAGCAGATTCAAGAGGGGTATATCCCCATGGTTCATAAAAAGAAGGAAATATACCAACATGGCACCCTACCACTACTTCATTATAGCTTAAGTTTAAAAATCCGTCTCCTTTATTTAAATAAGTTGGATAATAAATTACTTTAACTT
The DNA here is from genome assembly GCA_023255765.1 of Candidatus Paceibacter sp. Taxonomy (GTDB): domain Bacteria; phylum Patescibacteriota; class Minisyncoccia; order UBA6257; family HR35; genus JAGDVT01. Next base: position 9,707 of record JAGDVT010000005.1, read on the forward strand.
TATTTTCAGGTTTATTATCTAATCCTACAGCCATAAGCATTTCCATTATCTCATCATTGGGCTTCAATATATGAGTAGATATGGGATAATTATTTTCTGTTTTTAATTGCTTTATAATTTTTTGGATTTCATCAAATTCATCTTTATTAAAAATAGTTTCTGATGCAATTTTTTCTTTATGAATCAAAAAATGTAATAATCTACTTTTAATTTCTGGTATTAAATCTTCTATTTTTTCTTCTAAATTTCTATAAACATTTAAATTATGAAAGACGGTATGATTAATATCTATAACATCTGAGGGGACAAATATGAAAGCGAATATATCATAATCTGATTCAGATAATTTTTTATTTAAATTACCTAAGGCTCTAATAAATATATCTATTCCTTTATTTTTGATTTCTTTTCTTCCGCTTATAAAATAAAAAAGGCTATTTTTTAGTTCAACTTTATAATAAGGAGAAAAAAAATATAAGACAAATTCTCTTATAATTTCCCTATTTATTCGATGAGCATAAGCTATTTCTTCTATTGTAGGAAATTTAGAAATATCTATCCCATTAGGTAATATAATATTTGGTTTTCTGCCTAATATATACTCAGCCTCTATTGCTAAAATTCTACTGATAACTGTAAAGAAGTCAGCCTTATTAGCAGATAATTTTTCTATCATATGCTTAGCTTCTACGCCAAATTTATAAGATTCTTTATCAGGATCCATTAATTGAAGGTGATCCCAAAATTCTATTTGAGATTCTGCCATTGCTCTGCCTAAAACAGTTGCATGCGTTGTAAATATAGTAATGGCTGGTAATCTTTCAAATAATATAACTGCGCCTGAAAGCCATTCATGTAAATGGACAATCTTTTTTTCGGTTGGTATTTTGTTTAAAAAATATTTTAAAAATATTGAAGTAGCTTTACACCACGAAATAGGATGATTATAGTCATCTCCTGTTCTTAAGCTGTCTATTCTATAATTTGCCCAAAGTTCATATTTTAAATTATTAACATTACTTAAAAATTTAGAATAGTCAATCAAAAAGCATTTTGGCCTAGAATCTATTAACCATTCCCCATAATATACTTCTACTCCTAATTTTCTTACTTCTTCTAGGATATCTACAAATTCATAAGGAACTGGCAGGCTAGAAAATTCCAAAAAGCTTTTTTCTGGTATGAAAGGTCCTATTAAATAATAATTATTTTTAAATTTATTTTGAATATATTTTGCTTTTTCTTTTAAAACAGTATAAATTCCCCCTACTTTATTAGCTACCTCCCAACTTATTTCTATTAAAGTTGCTTCCATTTCTTAAAAATTATAAAATATCTGCTAAAATTAAATTATCTTTATCTAATATAGCCAAAGTAACTTCGAAGTGGGCTGAGTTAGAATTATCTAAAGTTTTAAATTCGAAATCATTAATTTGAACAGCATATTCTGAAGAAATGCTTGCCATTGGTTCTATTGTAAATATCATTCCTTTTTTAATTAATTTGCCTGTTTTTGGTTTGCCAAAGTTTAAAATTTGTGTATTTCCATGCAAATATTCTCCTATATCATGGCCACATAAATTTTTAATAACCTTAAAACCACTTTCTTGAATTGTTTTTTGTATTGAGTATCCTATATCTCCTAATCTTCCTCCAGCTTTAGCAATTTTTATAGCATTTAATAAAGCTTTTTTTGTAGCTTCTACAAGTTTTTTATTTATTTCATCTGTATCTCCTATTATTAAGGTTGTTGCTGCATCCAAATACAAATTTTCATAAATTATACCTATATCAATTTTTAATAAGTCTCCTTCTTTTATTATTTTGTTTTTAGAAGGAACACCATGCACTATTATTTCATTTATTGATAAACATATATTTCCCGGGTATGGCTTACTAGAAAAATCTGGTTTGTAATTTTTAAATGCACTTTTTACTTTGAATTTTTCAAATAAGTTAGCAGCTTTTTCATCTATTGTAAGAGTATCAACTCCTGGTTTTATAAATTTTTTAAGTTCTTCAAAAATATTTCTTAATATTTCTCCACCTCTTTTCATAATTTCTATTTTCTTTTCGAAAGGTATTTTCATTTTATGTAGTTAATAATTTGTTTATGGACTTCTTCTGGGGTTTTTTCTCCATTTACTTCTATTAATATTTTCTGCTTTTTTAACCATTGCAACATTGGCAAAATTTCTTTTTTAAATGCAATTAACCTTTTCTTTACATTAGAGGGTTTATCATCTTCTCTTTTTTCTCTTAGATATCTTTCTTTTATTCTTTTTATAACTGTTTTATCAGATATTTTCAAGTATATAAAAAAATATTTAACATTTTTATTTTTTTTAAACAAATTTAGGTAAGTCTTTGCTTCATAAATGCTTCTTGGAGATCCTGCAAATATTAAAGATTTTTTGTTTTTAATTGCATTTTTAAGGATATTTTCTACTATATAAGCTACCAATCTATATGCTACCAATTTACCCTTACTTTTTAATTCCTTTTGCTTTTTTACATTTATTTTAACTCCTTTGATTTTTATAAATTTTTTATTATATGATTTAAAAAATTTATCTATCTCTTTGCTAGTAGTCACAATTTTTGCTTTTATTTCAGCACCAAGCAATTTTGCTTGAGTGTCTTTACCGCAAGCTGGTTTGCCTGTTAAAAACACATATATCATTTTTTAAAAATACTAAATAATAAAACTAGTGAAGAAATTAATGTTAAAGATAATACTATATATACAAATAAATTTTGTATAAAATTATTTTTGTACTCTTTCATTATTTTTTCATCATTTGCAATCTTCAGAAAATAAAAAAGTAAAATAGGCGTAATAAAACCGTAAATTACAGCTGTATAAAATAAAGCATTAATTGGAGTTATTTTAAATATAAAATAGAGATTTGATATTAATATTATTAAGAAAAATAAAAAATAAAAAGGAAGGCTTTCTTTAACAGATTTGTCTAAGCTTGCTGGTATATTAAATAATTCACAAAAAGAATATGCCACCCCTCCAGCAAGTACAGGTATAACTAATGTCGTGCTTGAAATTATTGCTATAGTGAAAAATAAAAATCCTAAATCTCCATAACCAAATTTCAAAACATCAATTAAATTTTCTGCTTTAGTTATTTCGTATATACCTAAAGAATTTAAAATAAAGCCATTAGTCAATATTATAAAAAACATCAGTATATTAGAAAATAACATTCCGATAAATGTATCCTCCCTCATATATTTTATTTCTTTTTTTAAGTATGCTTTATTATGCTCTTTTTCTTTAACATGCAATTCTTCTATTTCCTCTTCTGCTTGCCAGAAAAACAAATAGGGAGAAATTGTAGTTCCTAATATACCGAGTAAGATTATAAAGTAATCATAATTAAATAGAATTTTTGGTATTAATGAGTATTTAATTATTTCTAACCAATTTACTTTTATAAATAAAACTAGAAAAACATAGCTGCACATAAAGATTGTTGTTACTTTCAAAAAATTAGCGATTTTCTTATATGGCAAAAGTAAAATAAGGATAGTTATGATTAAACTAAAAATTAAAGAAATAATCCAAATAGGTATAAAAGGCAAAATTTTATTTAATAAATAACTAGTTATATAAAGATCTGCATAGATATTAAATGAATTAGAAATCAAAACTAATAAAAATAAAAATAACCCCAGTAAAATATTAAATTTTTCTTTAATAATACCTATCAAGCCCTTTCCTGTCACTAGTGCTATTCTTGCACACATTTCTTGTATATAATACATCAAAGGCAATGTAAAAATAGGAGTCCATAAAAAATTTTTATAATTATAAGCACCTGCTATAGAATAGGTTACGATACCAGAAGGATCATCATCACTTGCTCCTGTTATTAAACCAGGGCCTAGAATTTTAAATATTTTTTTGATTTTTTTGATCATATAAATAGGGATTGGGTGCGCCAGGGATCGAACCTGGGACCTCTGTCTTATCAGGACAGCGCTCTACCACTGAGCTACGCACCCATTAAATTTATTAAATAAACTTATTAAATTAATTATAAACTACTTTAAGTAATTTTCAATTTCTTTATCCAACTTGTCAAACACATTATAATTTATAGAAGAAATAGATGACTTACTGGGGAATTTTGTAAATACGTTAATTAAATTTCTTAATTTAATTATTGGATATAAAATATAAACTAATACTATTACTAAAATTAGTATTAAGTTGATAATTTTTATTCCTAAATATATTTTTTTCATTTTGAAATTTAAAAAATAGATATTGTTAGCTTAATATGATATCCATTTTCGGTCTTTGTTAAATTAGCTTCGCTTATTCCAATATTATGATTTCTACTTTTCAGCTCTTTTTCTATATTGACAACATCTTCAATATTGCCTACAAATTTTAAAGAAATCAAATTTGGAATATCTTCGCTTGTTTCTATTTTTAAATTATACTTTCTAGCAATGTCTTCTATTAAATTTTTAACCTCATCTTTAGACATAGGTTTTTGATTCAATATATTGTTTTTTATATCTTCTATTTTAATATTATATTTCTTTTCAATTTCAGCAATTTTGTTTTTTATTAAGACATTTTGTTCATTAATAGACTGCTGAGTTATTAAGCTTGTTAATATATTTTCTCTCTCTTCTATAACGTTTTTTAATTTATTACTCAAAGCATTAATTGAAAATATTGATATTATTATGATAAATAAAAAAACAGATAAGTTTATTAAAAAGTTTTTTAATAATTTAACAAAGATCGGATTCATTTAATTATATTAATTATAAATTTTCTTTTTCACTTTCTAAAAACATGATCAATTCCTCTTTTGTAATAATTTCTTCTCTTTTTGCAAATTCTTCTAAAGGAGTTTTTATTATTTCTTTTATAATAGGCTTGGGAGTTAAGTTATGTTTTTTATTAAAATTAATTTGATATTCTCTTCTTCTTTTTGTCTCTTTAATAGCCTCTTCCATTGATTTGGTAATTTTGTCAGCATAAAAAATTACTTTACCATTTAAATTTCTTGATGCTCTTCCAATTGCCTGAATTAAAGTTGTTGAATTTCTTAGAAAACCTTCTTTATCTGCATCTAGAATAATAACCAAAGACACTTCTGGCAAATCTAAACCTTCTCTTAGTAAATTAACACCTATTATTACATCAATTTCACCTCTTCTTAGTTTTCTTATAATTTCCGGCCTTTTCAATGTTTTAATATCAGAATGCAAATATTCTGCTTTAAAGCCTTGAGAATTCAAAAAATCACATAAATTTTCCGCAGACCTTTTAGTTACAGTTAATATAATTACTCTTTCATTATGCATAATTCTTTTTTCTACTTCTTTTATTAAGTCTATAACTTGATTTTTGGTAGGTCTAATCTCAATTTCTGGATCTGGTATATAAGTGGGCCTTATTAATTGCTCAACTATTTGCTGTGATTTACTTTTTTCAAATTCGCTTGGAGTTGCTGATACAAATATAAATTGAAAATCCTTCCCGAAAAACTCTTCAAAAGTTAGTGGCCTATGGTCTAATGCTGAAGGTAGTCTCCATCCATATTCTATAAGAGTTTCTTTTCTTCTCCTATCTCCTCTATACATAGCTTTAATTTGTGGAACAGTAAGATGAGATTCATCTATGAAAATAATAGTATCTTTAGGAATATAATCTAAAATAGTAAATGGCGGCTCTCCGGGTTTTTTAAACGTTAAATGTCTTTCATAATTTTCTATGCCTGGACAATATCCTTTTGTTTCTAAAAGATGAACATCCATTAAAGTTCTTCTTTTCAATCTTTCTGCCTCTACAACCTTTCCTTCTTTTATTAATTCCCAATATCTATCTCTTAATTCTTGTTTAATATTATAAATAGCCAACTCTAATTTTTCTTTTGGTGTTACAAAAAACTTAGCAGGATAGAATTTTATTTTTTCTAAGTCTTCATAATAATTTGTGTCTACAATTAATCTTATTGTATTTTCGATTTTTTTAAATACTTTAAACCTTTTAATTTCAAAAACTTTATTTTCAACAATTTTTAAAACAACTAACTCATTACCATCAGGCATCAAAATTTCTATATCACCTACAAATTTATTTTTGCCATTTATTTTTATTAATCTATATACACCTGCCTTCCATTCGTTTTTAAATTTTTCATATTGAAGCAATTTTAATCTATTAATAAATTCTTTTAAATTTAGTATGCTTCCCAATTTAACCTCTATTCCTATGTTTTCATATTCTTCTGGATTCCCTATACCGTAAAGACAAGAAACTGAAGAAACTATAACAAAGTCTCGCCTTGTTAACGCACTTTGTATAGCAGCGTGTCTTAATTGATCTAAGAATTCGTTTATTCTTGCGTCTTTAGCAATATAAGTATCTGTTTCTGGAATATATGCTTCTGGTTGATAATAATCATAATAGCTAACAAAATAGTGTACTGCATTATAAGGAAAGAATGTTCTAAATTCTTGATATAATTGAGCTGCTAGCATCTTATTTGGAGAAACTACAAGAGCAGGCCTGTTTATTTTTTCAATAACCCAGGCCATTGTAGCAGTCTTACCACTACCAGTCACTCCAATTAATGTTTGAAATTTATAACCCCTTTTTAAACCTTCAACAAGTTTTCTTATAGCAAAAGGCTGATCTCCTGTTGGTTTAAAATTAACACTTACTTTAAACATTTGTCCGGGGCGGGAGTCGAACCCGCACGGCCTAAGGCCACTGCCCCCTCAAGACAGCGCGTCTACCAATTCCGCCACCCGGACATATATATCTCTTGACCTGCCTCGCTTTGACGCGAGTCAAGGCGGGCCTGTCTCGCTGAGTCAATCCCTAAGCACTCATAAATCTAAATTTATTTTAAAATTTTCTGACATTTGCCTTCAGGTCATCTCCTGAAGCCCACAGCCCACAAAGTGCTTACGCACATTTTGTCGCCGGAATGACTT
>JAGDVT010000002.1:0-29164 GCA_023255765.1 Candidatus Paceibacter sp.
ACGTCGTACGTCCGTTGTATTGTAAGATTTGTCTTATAAGGACATATGTCCAGATAAGTTTAATTTTTTTGTTTTAAATTAAAGGAGTTTATGCGGGGGAGGCAGGATTCGAACCTGCAACCTGCGGTTTTGGAGACCGCTGCTCTGCCAATTAGAGCTACTCCCCCATTAAAATTATTATAACTCTTCTTTTATTTCAATTCCCAATTCATCTAATTGTTCTTTAGAGACTTCAGAAGGGGTTTCCATCATTGGATCTCTTGCTTCTCCTGTTTTAGGAAATGCTATTACCTCTCTTATAGATGGTTCATTTAAAAGAATTGCTAATATCCTATCAATGCCTAATGCTATTCCTCCATGGGGAGGCACTCCATATTTAAAAGCTTCTAAAAGATGACCAAATTTATTTAAAACATCTTCTTTTGTATTCCCCATAACTTCAAAAACTTTGATCAAAATATCAGGATCATATATTCTAATACTTCCTCCACCGATTTCATAGCCATTTAAAACAACATCATATTGCTCGCTTAATAACTCTTCTGGATTCTTTTCTAAGATTTCTAACAATATCTTTTTTTCTTTGCTACCAGATTTTGTCTTGGGCTGCGTAAATGGATGGTGCATAGCATCCCATCTATTTTCCGTTTCCTTCCATTCAAACATCGGAAAATCTATAATAAAAGCAAAAGCAAGTTCATTAATATCATTAATATTATTTCTTAAATCAGGTTTATCCGAGTTATAATTTTTCATTACTTCTTCATAGCTATATATAGGAAATGGATACTCTTTTATTTTCTTATCAGGAAAAATATTTTTAACTAATTTATATAACAATTCTTCTACAAGTTTTAAGATGTCTTCTCTCTCTACAAAACTCATTTCGATATCTACTTGGGTAAATTCTGGTTGTCTGTCTCCTCTTGGATCTTCATCTCTAAAACATCTTGCTATTTGGAAATATTTTTCTATACCTGCAACCATTAAAAGTTGTTTATACTGTTGAGGCGATTGGGGTAATGCATAAAATTTCCCCTTATGAAGCCTTGAAGGTACTAAATAATCTCTTGCTCCTTCTGGTGTTGATTTTGTTAATATAGGCGTTTCTACTTCTATAAAGCCTTTATCTGTTAGAAAATCTCTTATAAATTTAATTGTCTTACTTCTTAATACCAAATTTCTCATCATTCTTTTCCTTCTTAAATCTAAATATCTATATTTCAGCCTTACTTCTTCATTAATCTCATATCCATCTGTATCTATAGGAATAGGTAACGGTTCAGCTTTATTTAATACCTCAATTTTCTCAATTAATAGTTCTATATGCCCTGTTTCTATATTAGGATTAACCATTCTTTGATCTCTTTCTTTTACAAATCCTTCTATTCTAAGAACATATTCTGGTTTTATATTTTTAGCTAATTCGAAATATTCTGATTTTGCATCAATTAAACACTGTAAAATGCCTGTTCTATCTCTTAAATCAATAAAAACTATCTTCCCGTGTTCTCTAATAGAATCGACCCATCCATAAATTTCTATTTTTTCTCCAATTTTATTTAAAGCCTCAATTATGCTTAAATTTTTCATAAGATTTAAATTATAACAAATTTTTAATTTTTTACAATTAATAATTGTTAATCTAATAAAATCTTTAAAATTGATCTTTTAAAAATCAATATTATCTAATAGAAGATTTAAATTTTTAAATAAAATATAACTTTCTTAAACCATATTTTTGTTTTATAATTATCTTTAGAAAATATAAGCGGCGGTAGTTCAGCGGTAGAACGCCTGCTTGCCATGCAGGAGGTCGCGGGTTCAAATCCCGTCCGCCGCTCAATTTTTAATAAATGACTATAGAAGAAGTAAAAAAAGAAATAGAAAGAGAGGGCTTAGAAAAATTTTATGAAAATTATTTAGAGTGGGTAAAAGAAAAAAATAAAGAAATTAAGGGTTTTTTATTTTTTTGTGAAGATCTAGTTAAAGAAACAATTAAAGAATTAAAGAATAAGTCTAAAAGCTTACCTCTTTATGGTATTCCAATTGCTATAAAAGACAACATTTTAGTAAAAGGAATTAAATGCACTGCTGGCTCTAAAATTTTAGAAAATTATATTGCTACCTATGATGCTACAGTAATTAAAAAAATAAAAGAAAGTGGAGCTGTTATAGTTGGCAAAACGAATATGGATGAGTTTGCAATGGGTTCTTCAACTGAAAATTCTGCTTATTTCCCTACCCTAAATCCTTTTGATAAATCTAGAGTACCTGGTGGCTCTTCTGGCGGTTCTGCTGCTGTTGTAGGAGCAGGGTTAGTTCCAATAGCATTAGGATCTGATACAGGTGGATCAATAAGACAACCGGCTTCATTTTGTGGGGTGTATGGTTTAAAACCTACTTATGGAGCAGTTTCAAGATATGGTCTAATAGCTATGGCATCTTCTTTAGATCAAATAGGGCCTATTGCAAGTAATTTAGATGATTTAATTTTACTATTTGAAATAATAAAAGGAAAAGATAATAAAGATTCAACAAGCCTCGATTTCCCAAAAGAAAAAACGATTAAAAAAGAAATTAATTCTATAGGAATTCCCATAGAGTGTTTTGAAAATTTAGATGAAAAATTGAAAAAATTGATATTATCAAAAATAAAAAAAATTAATATTAAAATAAAGGAGGTTTCTTTAAAATACATAAAGTATGGAATACATTGTTATTATTTGATAATGCCAGCAGAAGTAAGCGCAAATTTAGCTAGATATGATGGTATAAGATATGGTAAAAGAGAAGGAATAGATCTATGGGATATCTATAAAACCACAAGAAGGAAATATTTGGGGAATGAAGTTAAAAGAAGAATAATAATAGGCACATTTGTTTTATCACATGGATATTATGAAGCATATTATTTGAAGGCTCAAAAATTAAGAAGGGCTATTTATGAAGATTTTCAAAAAGCATTTAAAGAAGTCGATCTTATAATTATGCCCACCTCGCCTTCTTTACCATTTAAATTAGGTGAAAAAACTGAAAATCCTTTAGAAATGTATTTATCTGATATATTTACAGTTCCTATAAGTTTAGCTGGGTTACCTGCTTTAAATGTTCCAATAGGTTTTATGAATAATCTTCCTGTAGGTCTTCAAATTGTTGGCAATTTGTTCGATGAATATAAAATCTTTGAATTTGCTAAATTTTTAAAAGATTAATATAAGATGGAATTCGTACAAAAAATTCTAACTTTATTAGGAGGATTATCCGGTCTTTTGTTTAGCTTACCAGAATTTAGATATTTAAAAATATTAATTTCTTTTATAGCTATCTTAATATCGCTAATTTTAATTCTTTATTGGATTTATTTAGAAAGAAAATATAAGTATGGAATTGAATGGTGGAAATTTTTAATTAAATACTTTTCTGAAGCATTCATTAAGCCAGAATATTTTGACGAAGAATGGCTAAAAATAAAAAATGTTTTTTTATCAGATTATTTAAATTCACTAATAAGAACTTATAAATATTTAGAAGAGGTAATTGAATTATATGGATATGAAGAAAAATCTTTGCTTGAAAAATTTAAAAAAATTCCAGAGCAAGTATTTCCAAATAAAGAAAGATTTTTAAAAGCTTTAGAGGCTTTAATTTTAATTAAAGAAAAATTAGAAAAAGGGAGTAGTTTAGAAATTTCAGAAAATGAGGCTTTGGCTATATTAAAAGAAATTGAATTAGGACTTCAAGGTTTATTTGTAATTACTCATAAAGCTCTTTGGGCAAACTTCCTAGTTTTACCTTCAAATAAATAATTTGCCCATCTCTCCATATCTTTAAAGTAACTTCATCTCCTACTTTTTTAGATCTTATTTGTTCTGCTAAGGTATTTTGTAAATTTATTTTATTACCATCTATTTCTAATATAATATCCTTTTCCTTTATTCCTGCTTTTTCTGCTGGAGAATTAGGTATAACTGCTGGATTTTTAGGATCGTCAGAATATACATATACTCCATAATCAAAAGGCAGATTAAATTTCTTTTTTACATCTTCGGTTATTATTAAATATCTTATACCTAAAAATGGTACCTCTATTTTGCCTTTTGTGGTTAAATCGTATATCATATTTTTAAGTCTGTTAACCGGAATAGCGAAACCTATATTTTCTGCTCCTCTTGCAATTGCAGTATTAATACCTATAACTTCTCCTCTCAAATTAATAAGGGGTCCTCCTGAATTTCCTGGATTTATAGCAGCATCAGTCTGAATTAAGCCTTCCAATCTTTCAATTTTTCCTTGCTCATCAGAAGCTACTATATTTCTTTTAACTCCTGAAATAACTCCAACGCTTACTGTATTTTGAAATTCACCTAATGCATTTCCTATTGCTATTACAGTTTGGCCTAATTTTATTTTGTCAGAATCTCCTAGTTTTAAATATGGTAGGTTCCTAGCATTTATTTTTATTAAAGCAAGATCATCTGTAGGATGTAAAGCAACAACTTTAGCATTATATTTTCTTCCATCATTAAAATAAACAGTATATTCAGCATCTTTATCGAAAACAACATGCTTGTTAGTAGCAATAAGACCATCTGGTGATATTACAAAACCAGTTCCTGCTCCCACTTCCTTTTTCTCTGTACCTTTTTGTCTAAATTGTGGAATTTGAAATTCGAAAAATTCTCTAAATTCCGGAGGAATATCAAACTCTTCAAAAGGATTTATATAATATTTTTCAAAAACAGGTACTTTTTTGCTTATTATTATACTAACAACTGCAGGAGAGCTTTTTTCGACTATATCGGTGATAACTTTTTCATATTCAACTATAGGTTTATATTCTGGTATTTGTTGGAAAAGATTTTCTGGTGATTCTATTTTTAATTGAGTAGTTGTTGGTTTATTAATTAAATTTTTTAGTAAATTTAAAAGCTCTATTAGTTTGTTATTCTCTGCCAAAGTAAGGTTTATTGAAAATATAAGTGCTAATAATGATATGGTTATTACTAAATATAAATTTTTTCTCATTTTATCAAAAATTATTATATAAAATTTTTTTCTTAAATCAAATTTTAGTATTTAAAATAATTCTTATATTTAGGATGATTTTGAAAATATAGTTTCATAAGTTCTTTATATAAAGGAAGAGTTGCTACTGATCCTTCTGGTACTTCTTCTATAAAAACTACCATTACTATTTCTGGGTTATTATATGGAGCATAGCCAGTGAAAAATGCATTTAATTTCTTTTTACCTAAAATTTGAGGAGTACCACTTTTTCCAGCTATTTCTATAGGAAAATCGTTTAATATCTTAGCAGTTCCCTCTGTAATTGTCATCCTCATACCTTCTTGAACTATTCTAAGATTATTTTTATCTACTAAATTTTCTTTTAAAATAAAAGGTTTTCTTATATATAAAACTTTACCATTCTCATCTAATATTTCCTTAACTATAAATGGAACTACTAATTTATTAGTAGCTAAAGCAGAAGTAAATATTGCAATTTGTATAGGAGTTACAAGCAAATCACCCTGCCCTATGCTAACATTATATGTATCACCTATTCTCCAAATAGGATCTAATAAGTTTTTCTTCTTTGTCTCCGGATCAGGTAAAAATCCATCTTTTTCATCGTAAAAATCTATACCTGTTTTTTTACCCAAACCAAATAATTGAAAATATTTTTTTATTTTATATATACCTAAGCCTTGCTGATCATCGTAACCTCCTCCAATTGTATAAAAATATACATTAACAGAATTTGCTATAGCTTTTCTCATATCTACCCATCCATGTACTTTCCAATCTTTAAATATAGAATAGCTACCTGGTATGTAAGGATTAGGTACTCTTATTTCTCCTGAAGAATAAATTTTTTTATCTGGATCTATAATTTTTTCTTCTAATGCTCCAACTGCTAAAATAGGTTTTACAACTGAACCAGGTGCATATAAACCAGAAATTACTCTATTAAAAAGAGGATTATAAGGATTTTTTAATATTTCATTTATTTTATCTATTTCATTCTCAATAAATATGTTATTATCAAAATCTGGGTAGGAGATCAAAGAAATTACTTCTCCTGTATTGGGATTAATCACAATAACACCTCCTTTTTTATACCCCCTTTCTTTCATATATTGATCTAGTATTTCATAAGCCTTTTTTTGAAATTCTGAATCTATAGATAACCTTAGGTTATATCCTGGTTTTGGTTCTTTATTTTTTATTATTTTTAAAATATTTTCTTTAACATCCTTTTCTATCTCAATAAAGCCATTATCACCTTTTAAATATTTTTGATAAAATTTTTCTAAGCCCAATTTGCCTATAAATTCTTGAGGTGATACATTATACTTTTTAATTTCTTCCTCGCTAGGAAATCCTAGATATCCTATTAAATTCCCAAAACCTTCTTTTAATGGATAATTTCTAGAATACGAATTTATAACTCTTATATCTAAAGAATTGGGGTATTTTGACAAAATTCTAAATGCTATTTCTTTTTTTAAATTTTTAGCGTAAAGATAACTTCCTTGTATTTCAAAATTTATATTATATTTAGTAATCAGATCCTGTAAAAAATCAATGTCTTCTTGTTTTACGTTCGATAAATTTACTAATAAATCAAAACTTGGCTTATTATCTGCAATTACTTTATTATTTCTATCTAAAATTAAGCCTCTGGGAGCAGGAATTTCTAATTTAAGCGTTCTATTTTTTTCTGCATATAAACTCCACTTTTTAAATTCTATTACACTAAATTTAAAAACAACTAATAAAAAATAAAAGTTAACCAGCAAAAATCCTATCAAATAAATTTTCGGAATATTAAAAATCTTAAAATAAAAACTTTCTTTCTCCTTAATAATCTCTTCATCTATCCAATTCATCAATAAATAATTTTATATAAAACAATAACAAAGATGGAATATATTAGATTTAATAAAAATATTGAGAAGATAAAATTAATATAATTAATTTTTAAAATATAAGCAATTGCTGCTATAAAAATTAATAATAAAATAGTATGTATCCATAATATATTCCATCTATTATTTAGGTTTATAAAATTTGACAAAAAGGCTAAAAAAATAAAATATGAACCTAAAACTAAAGCAGTGAAACCTAAAGGTAAAAATAAAACAATATCGTTTAAAAAAGATGAGATTAAAAATAATGGTACGAAAAATTTGTGGTTATTTAAAAAAGATATAGAAAGAAATGGCAATATTAAGAAGAAGTTTTTCCCTATTATCAATTTAGAAATTAAATCTAGAAAAATAACAAAAAATAATATCATTGAATGACAATAAATTTATCCGAGTTAAAATTACCTAAAGGGTAAATTATAAGTTTTTGATAACTGGGTTTTTTTTCTATCTTAGCTATTTCGCCCACTAAAAAACCTTTGGGAAATATTTCATCATTGCCTCCTGTTATTAAAAGATCTCCTGTTTTTATATTAATGTTTGGGTCAGTAAAATTTACTTCTATATAACCTAATCCTGTTGTTTTGGCAAGTCCTATTAATTTTCCTTCTAATGTGGCTACGTTAAACTGAATACCTGGATAATTTAAAGATAAAACTTCTGCATATTTTTTATGAATTTTGCTTATTTTACCTATTAATATCCAGTTATGATCGACTACCATGCTTCCTTCTTTTATATTTTTTTCGAAATCTACATAAATAATTCCTAACCGATTTGATATGTTATTAACTTCTACTGAGTTTGGGTATTTATTTTTAATTAATTCTAATGATTCTAAGAATGTTTTCTCTTGCTCTGCAATTTTTATCTGCGCTAATTCTTTCAATAATTTAAAATATTTTTCTTTGTATTCATCTTCTTTCGATATATTAAGATTTGATTTTATATTCTCTAAAATTGAATTTATTATACTTTGCAAACCAATCGAAAAAAAATATACTTTTTCATACTGTGCGCTAAATGCTGGATTATAATTTGACAAAAAAATTAATACTATTAAAATATAAATAATTAAAAATTTTTTAAAAAATTTCCTCATTTTTCAATTAATTTATACAAAATTTTTTATAATATTCAAAATTTTCTACAATTTTACCTAAACCAAGAACTACAGAATGTAGGGGATTTTCAAATTTATTTACTTTAATATTTAAATTTTTTTCCAAAAAGCTGTCTAGCCCTTCAAGTAAACTGCCTCCTCCTGTTAGGTAAATTCCTTTATTAATTATATCTCCTACCAAGTCTGCTGGTGTAATATTAATAATATCTTTTATTTCATCTACTAAATCTTCCAGATTAGAATTTAATGCTTCTCTAATATCTTGACTGCTTAAGGTAATTTCTTTGGGTAATGTTGTAATTGCATCTCTGCCTCTTAATACATAATAGTTGTTCTTACCTACTATTGATCCTATATTTACTTTAGCCTCTTCTATTTGGCTTTCTCCTACAATCAGATTATATTTTAATCTTACGTAATTTTGTAGTGATTGATTGAATTTATCTCCAGCTATTTTTATACTTTTCCCGACTACTATCCCGCCCAATGCTATAACAGATATCTCTGTTGTCCCTCCTCCTATATCAACGATTAAAAAACCTTTTGGTTCATCTATATCTAAATTTCCTCCTAGTGCTGCGGCTATTGGTTGTTCTATCAAATAAACTTTTTTAAAGCCTGCTGATATACCTGCATCTATTACTCCTCTCATTTGAACTTCTGTTAAATTAAGTGGTATGCCGATTAAAACAATTGGTCTTAATAATGATAAATATTCTTTATAAATATTTTCTAAAATTTTTGAAAGATATGCCTGTGTAGCCTCAAAGTCTGTTACAACACCAAAATTTATAGGTCTTACAACATTTATGTGTTGCGGCGTTCTGCCTAACATTTTTTGTGCTTCTTTCCCTATGGCTATTATAGTTTGATTTCTTTTATCAAATGCAATAACAGATGGTTCTTCAAAAATTATTCCTCTATTTTTTAAATAAACAAGAGTATTTGATGTCCCTAAATCAATAGCTAATTGTAATTGTAAAGTTATTTTTGGCATTACTTAATGAATTTTAACAAATCTCCTATATTTATTAATTTATATTTTTTATCTTTTCTTTTTTTAAAATCAATTTTCTTATATTTTACAAAATTTTCACCAATTACAATTCTATATGGAATACCTATTAAATCACTTTCTACAAGTTTTTCTCCTGTGCTTATATCTTCTCTGTCATCAATTAATACTTCTATATTTTTATTTAATAAATTTTTATAAATTTTCTCTCCAATTTCTACTATTTTTCTATTTTTTTTATCATCTTTAATATTTGCTAAAATAATATGAACCTTAAATGGAGCAACTTCTTCAGGCCAAAGAATACCTTTTTCATCATTATAAACTTCTACTATTGCTCCCATCAGCCTTGTAACTCCTATTCCATAACATCCTGCATAAACTAATTTTCTATTATTATCTTTATCTAAAAAATAAACTTCAAAAGCTTCTGAAAATCTTGTACCTAAATTAAATGTATTTCCTACTTCTATTGATTTTAATTCTTCTAATTCTCTTTTACAATTTTTACATTTTTTCTCTTCAATTATTTCTTTATTCCAAGCTACTTTGCAATTTTTGCAATAATAAATAATATCTTCTCCTGCATTTGTAGGTACTTGAAATTCTGTAGAATAAGGAGAAAATGTTCCTCCTGATGCAAATGTTTCTACTGCATTTAATCCGCATCTTTTAAATATTTTTATATAAGTTCTATCTACTATTTTTTTAAATCTCTCAACTTCTTCATTGTTTTTGTGGAAACTATACAAATCTTTCATTATAAATTCTCTATTTCTTAAAAGGCCTGACTTTGCTCTTAATTCATCTCTATATTTTGTGTGAATTTGATATAAAGCAATTGGCAAATCTTTATAAGAATTAATTAATTTTTTAACTAAAGGAAAAATTATTTCTTCATGTGTAGGAGCTAAAGAATATTCAGAACCAGTTTGGCTTTTTGTTTTAAATAAGACATCAAACTTTTCCCATCTTCCTGTTTTTTCCCAATATTCTTTAGGATGAAGATTAGTTAATAGAAGTTCTTGGCATCCTATTTTATTTAGTTCTTCTCTTATTATATTTTCTATTTTTTTAATAACTCTAATACCTAAAGGTAGAAAATTATAAATTCCTGCTGAAACTTTTTCTATAAATCCTGCTCTTATTAAAAGTTTTGCGTTTCTTGATTCTTCATCCGCAGGTTCTTCTTTATAAGTTTTATATATCAACTTTGATTGTAGCATTATTAAATAATTTTAAAAAAAATTCAAAAATATTATATTATAATTAAAACTTTAATTTTAAAAAATATCATAAATTGCGAAGTAAAATAGTATAAAATTATTTTGAGAAGCTAAATATTAATTTAGATTAGCATTATAAAGAAAATTCTAACACAACCTTACATACATTAGCACCCCACCCATTACCATTTAAAGTTCTTCCTTGCATTAGTATATAATTTACGTTATCTAAAAATATTTTGGGTCTTTGATCATTTGGTATATCTCTATAATTATCTAAATTCCAATAAACATAATACCAATCAGCATAATCTCTATCTGATACTCCTCGAGGCCATAGTCCCATTTTTGAAGTGTTTCCTGCGTCAGAAATATCAAACTGGACAGGGTTGTAAGCAAAATAGCCTGCACCTCCGCTTGAAAACTCAGTCCCAACAAATTTCACTTGATGAGCTACTGTTATCCCTAAATAATTACTCCCAAGTGGGTTATTTTTATCCTTAATAAACTTGACATCGCAAACTCCACCATCATCGCTATAAAAATAAATCAAAATTCTTTTAATTTTGTGTTTCAAATTTCCCAAGTTTCTATTTAAATCATAAGAACCGCTTACCACTATTGAGCTGCGCCTATCTGGAGTTTCTATTGACCATGAACAAGGCGGGTCAAATCTTTCCCCACCATACCAACAATCTCCCCAATGTTCATGTGGCCAATTTGCTTCTACTCTTCTTGTTTCAAGATCAGGTACTACTACCAAATTTTTAGCAGGATTAATTGGAACCTTTAAGCAGCTTACCCAATTACTATTTGCTAGTCCTATAGGATAAAGTCTTTCAATATTAGAGGAGTCTCTATACAGTAATCTATTGCCATTCCCCCCTATTATTTGTTCTTGAGATGGATTTAGACAGTTAGCCCCTTCATAATAACTAATCTCTACTTGTGAAGTTTTCCTATCAACATACTCTTTTGTTGCTACTTGGTTTGCTGGTGAATTTTGATCTGGTGTTCGTGCAAAAAGAGGAGCATATTCAGCAGGCATTCTACCTATTTGTTTTAGAAACTTAAATCCTGCATTTTCTGTTTTAAAGACAGTGTATTTTGTTTGTTGTTGAGCTGATAATGGTTTTATATCTCTTGTAAGTAGAAATATGGTTAATATTGATAGTATTACTCCTAAGAATGTTCCTATTATTAATTGCTTGTTTTTATTTAATTTTTCCATATTAGATTAATTTTAAGGCTATTTTATTTTTTGTCAAATTTGGATGGTGGATTTATTTGCTTGCTATATTCTACTATTTTATCTATTAATCCATATTCTTTTGCTTCTTGTGCGGTTAAATAGAAATCTCTATCAGTATCTTTTTCTATTTTTTCTAAAGGCTGACCTGTATGCTTTGATAATATTTCATTTATTCTTGCTTTTATTTTTAATATTTGTTTTGCTGTAATTTCTATTTCAGTTGCTTGACCCGCCGCCTCTCCCATAACTTGATGAAGTAAAATTTCTGTATTAGGAAGAGCCATTCTCTTACCTTTTGTTCCTGCTGCCAATAAAATTGCAGCTGCTGATGCTACCATACCTAAACCAATTGTTACAACATCTGGCTTTACAAATTGCATCGTATCGTAAATTGCCAAAGCTGAAGTTACTACTCCTCCTGGTGAATTTATATAAAGATATATATCTTTTTCAGGGTCTTCATGCTCTAAAAACAAAAGTTGAGCAATTATAACATTAGCTACTGTATCATTTATTGGAGTTCCTAAAATTATTATTCTATCTTTCAAAAGCCTTGAATAAATATCATAAGCCCTTTCTCCGTACTGTGTCTTTTCTATTACATAAGGTATTAATTGCATATATTTGTCTTCCATCTCAATCTTATTATATCAATTCTTTGTTTAAAATCCAAATAAATAAAATAAAAATCAAAATTGTTCTTAATATATAATTAAATGGAAGAAAATAAAAAAGCCAAATTGCTTCACTTATAAAAATACTTATCAGGACAGAATTAAGTAAATTTTTACTAAAACCAAATAAAGAAACCGTTAATATCAAAAATAAAGACAAAATGATAAGATAAATAAAATTAACTTTTTCAAAATACACAGAAATTATTAAAAATGAAATAAATAAAAATATACTCCATCCTAATTTTTTGTTTTTCAAAAATATGAAATAGTAAATAGGCCAGGTAATTAGGATAATATAATTTTTAAGGTCAAAAATTGATGGTAGCAAAAATAAAGGTAATGGATATAAAAATGTATTAAATAATATTTCTAGACCTCTTAAATAGTAATAATTAAAGAAGAGTAAAGTTAAAAGAAAAAACTGATAAAAGTAATAATTATTTAAAGATAAATAAAAAAATAAGGTAGTGAGTAAAATTGCTGATGTTATGAAGTAATTTTTATATATCCAAATTTTTAACTTCTCTAGCATAAGCTTCTATAAATCTTTTCCTTGGTTCGACTTCTGTACCCATTAAAATGGTGAATAATTGATCTGCTTTTTCTGCATCTTTTATTGTAACTTTTTTCAAAATTCTTTTTTCCGGATTCATTGTTGTATCCCAAAGTTCTTCTGGGTTCATTTCTCCTAATCCTTTATATCTTTGCACATCTATATTTTTTTTATTTTGTTTTTCCAATTTTTTAACAATTTCGTCTTTTTCCTCGTCTGAATAAGCATAATAAATCTCTTTACCTGCTTGAATTTTATACAAAGGAGGTTGTGCTATATATACATGACCATTTTCGATTAATGGTTTGAAAAATCTATAAAATAAAGTTAAGATTAAAGTTCTAATATGGGATCCATCTATATCTGCATCTGTTGCTATTATTATTTTTGAATACCTCAAATTATCTAAATTGAAGTCTTTGCCTATGCCAGTTCCTAATGCAATTATAAGATCTCTAATTTCTTTTGATTTAAGAATTTTTGTTAGGTTTGCTTTTTCTACGTTTAATATTTTACCTCTTAATGGAAGAACTGCCTGATAAGATCTATCTCTTCCTTGCTTTGCGCTTCCACCAGCACTATCTCCTTCAACTATAAATAATTCCCTTTTAGAAAAATCTTTAGTAGAGCAATCTGCTAGTTTCCCGGATAAAATTAAAGATGTTGAAAGTCTTTTCTTAAATACTGTTTCTCTTGCGCTTTTTTCTGCTTCTCTTGCTTCTAAATTTACTACTAATCTTTGTAAAATATTCTTAGCTTCATCTGGATTTTTCCCAAAATATTCTTTAAGAAAGCTAAATGTTCTACTCTCTACAAAACTTTTAATTTCAGGATTACCAAGCTTTGATTTAGTTTGTCCTTCAAATTGAGGTTCTGGTATTTTTAAAGAAATTATTGCATAAAGTCCACCTCTTATATCTTCGGTTATTAAATTTTTATTATTTTTAATTACATTTAATTCTTTTCCTAAATCATTAAATATTCTAACTAGTGCATTTCTAAATCCTATAAGATGTGTTCCTCCTTCTGGATTTAATATATTATTAGTGAATGCTAATTCCTTAGTCTCTACATTTTCTACATAATTAAAACAAAATTCATATTCTTTATCTTCCTCTGTTAATTTACCATAAATATGATAAGGATTTATTAATTTTTTATTTTTTGTTATATGGTCTAAAAAACTTATAAGTCCACCCTCGAAATAAAATCCATAATTAAATTCTTCATCAGATCTTCCATCGTAAAAATTTATTCTTAAACCAGGAGTTAAATATGCTTGATGTCTTAAATATTCTAAAATTAAATCTCTATCAAATTCTATTTCCTGAAAAATTTTCGGATCAGGTTCAAAAATAATAGTAGTTCCGGTCTTATCAACTTTTTTACCTTTTTTCAATGCTGTCTTAGGAATACCTCTTTCGTATTCTTGTGTCCATTCATACCCATCCCTATAAACCACAGCTTTTAGATATTTTGATAACGCATTAACAACTGAAAGCCCTACTCCATGAAGACCTCCAGATACTTTATATATTTTTTGACTAAATTTACCTCCTGCATGAAGATAAGTAAGCACTGTTTCCAAAGCAGATTTTTTTGTTTTTGGATGAATATCTACAGGAATTCCTCTACCATCATCAGAAATTGAAACTCTATTATTTTTAAGTAATCTTACTTCTATATTCTTTGCATAACCTGCTAAGGCTTCGTCTACGGCATTATTAATAATTTCCCAAACTAAATGATGGAGGCCGTCTTTGCCAGTACCACCAATATACATACCAGGCCTTTTTCTAACTGCTTCTATGCCTTCTAATACTTGTATATGTTCTGCTTTATAATCGCTCATTTTTAATTTGTTAATCTTATTTCGAATAATCTATCTATACTAATAGCACCGGGTCCTATTGACAGTAATATTATAAAATAAGCCACAAGTCCTAATTTATCAAGATTAATTTCTTTTTTTATTACTCCTTTTATAAACTTAGCTATTTCGAAAGTCAAAAGAATCAAATTGGAAAGCGAAGAATAAAAACCTAATAAAAGTGATAAAGCTAATATAAAAAATAAAAAACTTTTAATTTTATTTATTAAAAAATTTTTATAAGAAAGATTAAAATATATAGATGAAACTATTAATCTTGAAAGAAAAATTAAATAATCGCTAAATATCCAAATGGATTGGACCATTGAAAAAATTTATTTTAATTTAATAAACAAAAATTTTAAACCTTATCAGTCTTCTATATTTAAATTATACCAAAAATTAGGTAGTTTTGAAAAAGTTTATAAAGATCTTACGAATAAAAATAGTCTTGAATTTAATGATCCAGAGAAAGAATATAAAAAATTAGAAAAATTTGGAATAGAAATTGCAATTTTAAATGAAGAAGTTTATCCTTATAAATTAAAAAGCATAGATGAACCACCATTAGGTTTATATTTACTAGGTAACAAAAGCTTATTAAAAGAAGAAACTTTATTTATAGCCATAGTAGGAACCAGGAAAGCAACAAGTTATGGATTAAATACATCAAGAAAATTTGCCAAAGAATTAGCTAGTTTAGGAACTGTTATAGTAAGTGGTTTAGCTTATGGAATAGATGAAGAAGCACATAAAGGAACTGTTGAGGTTAATGGTAAAACTATAGCTGTATTAGGGGAAGGTATTGATTTAGTTTTAAATTCTAATAAAAAATATTTGATAGAGAAAATTTTAGAAAATGATGGACTTATAATTTCAGAATATTCTTTAGAAACACCTGCAATGCCTTATCATTTTCCATTAAGAAATAGAATAATCGCAGGAATAAGTGATGGTATATTGGTGGTAGAAGCTCCTATTGATTCTGGCGCATTGATAACTGCTAACTATGGATTAAAATATGGACGGGAAATTTTTGTTATTCCAGGTGAGATTACAAATAAAAATTTTATAGGTAGCCATAATCTAATTAAACAAGGAGCAAGGTTAACTACAGATATAGAAGATATATTAACTGAATTTGGTTTAGATTTAAATTACAAAGAAAAATTAAAGAAGGTAAAGCTTTCTCCAAAAGAAGAATTAATATGCGAAATTATTGAAAAGGGTTATAAAACAATAGAAGAAATAAGCAAAGAAACAAATTTAGCCATTCAAGAAATTTTGATAATTTTAACACATATGGAGATTAAAGGAATTATAAAAAATAAAGAAGGTAAATTTTATTTGATTCAATAAAGATATAAAATTATATTGCCGAAATTTTCGTATTCAAATTCTCTTTCTATCTTAAACTTGGCTGGCTTAGCGTATTTAATCGAAACTAAATTACATTCTTTAATTATTCTATCTCGATTTTCTTTAACAATTTTTTTAATATTGTTTGGTCCTACTATAGCAAAATTTATTTTTTGAGAAGGTATTAAACCTAAATCTTGTCTAAGATCTTGTATATTTCTAATCAAATCATTAACAATACCTTCTTCTTTAAGTTCAGGAGTTATATTAATATTAAGCCAAATATAAATTGGTTCTTCTGTATAAATATAATTTTCCTTATTTTTAGGCTCTCCTATTATTATTTTTTTAACATTAATTTCTTCCTGGATTATATCTAAGAATTCTTTTTCAATTTTTTCTCCTATATATAATTCACTTAATGGTTGTCTTACTTTAATATTTGCCCTTTTTCTTAATGCTAAAGCAGCAGAGGTTATTTCTCTTATTTTATTCATTTTTTCTAAAATTTGTTTTTCTTTAGTAGAAATTTCTTTAGGAGGAGAAAGTTGTTCTAAATGCACACTTAATTTGGGGTTAAACCTATTTTTAACTTCGTCTTTTAATTCTTGATATAAAAATTCGCTGAAAAATGGATTTATCGGCGCAGATAAGATTGCTATTTTATATAAATACTCCTCTAATTTAAGTAAAGCAATAATTTTTTCTAATTCTGATTTTGGCTTTTGGAATCTTCTTCTACTTCTTCTTAGCCACCAATGAGATAAATCTTGTACTAAATTCATTAATTCTCTAGAAGCCTTGGTAATATTGAAATTATAAAGATTTTCATAAACTATTTTATAAGATTGTTTTAATCTAATATCAAACCATTTATCTAGTAAATTATTAGAATTAATATTTTTAATTTTATTTTTAGAATGACTATAATACATCCGATAAAAACTATAAATATTTAATATCAAATCAAAATAATTTCTTTTTATATTTAACAATTCTTCTTCATTAAATCTTTTATTATCTGCAGGCTCACTTATATAAACAAAAAAGAATCTTAATAAATCTGCACCATATTTTTCTATAGCCTCAAGAGGATCTACTACATTTCCTAAAGATTTTGACATTTTCCTACCTTCTTTATCCAAAACAAGACCTAAAGAAATTACATTTCTATAAGCTTCCATTTTCTTTACTAAATATCCTATCACTAACAAAGTATAAAACCAACCTCTTGTTTGATCAACTCCTTCTACTATAAAATCTACTGGGAATAAAATTCCTTCGTCAATTTCTTTTTTATTTTCAAAAGGATAATGCACACTAGCAAAAGGGACAGATCCTGAGTCAAACCATATATCAGCTAAATCTTCTATTCTTTCTTTTTCTCCACCGCATTTACATTTCCATTTTAGTCTATCAACATAAGGTCTATGCAAATCTATTTCTCCATCTTCATTTCTTGGTAAAACCAAAAATTCTATTTCCTTAAACTCACCTGTTTTTAAATTAAATTCTTCATTTTCTGCTGTTTGTCTTTGAGAAAAGCCCTGCATTTCTCCCATTAAAGCCCATAAAGGATCTTGATGAGAAATTATCAAAATTGTTTTACCCTCATATTTCTTTTCTAAATCAATAATTACTTTTATCATTCTCTTTCTCACATCATCTAAACTTTCACCTCCTTCAGGTTTTTTAAAGTATTGATCATATTGATCTTTATAGAGCTTTTCATATTCCTTGATTGATTTGCCATTTAATACTCCAAAATCTATTTCTCTTAAATCGTAATTAACAAAAACTGGTATATTCAAATATTCTTTAATAATATTAGCTGTTTGCCTTGCTCTTAAAAGGGGCGAGGTGATTATTAGATCAATATTTTTCTTTTTTAATTCATTTAATATGTTTTTAATTTGCTTTATTCCTTTTTCAGTTAATGGGTTAAAGAATACTTCAGGATAAGAAGAAAGCAAATTTTTAACATTGCTTACAGCTTCTCCATGTCTTAACAATATATATTTATTATTAGATCTGAAATGTTTTGCTAATTCTTTTAAGCTACCTATTACTTCCAATGATTTACATTTATTACATACCCAAATAGGAAGTGGGATGCCCCAAACTCTTGTTCTTGAAAGATTCCAATCCTTTCCTTCTTTCAACCATTCATAAAATCGGCCCTTCCCTATTTCTGGTGGATACCAATTTATTTTTTGATTTATCTTCAATAACTTATCTTTAAATTTAGAAACTTTTATCACCCAATTTTTTGTTAAATAATAAATTAAAGGAGATTTACATCTCCAACAATGAGGATATTCATGTTCATATCCTTTTAAATTAGCATAAAATATTAAATTTCTGTTTTTAAGGTCTTCAACAATAAAGGGATCTGCTTCTTTAAAAAATAAATCTTTTATTTTGCTACTAATATAAGCTGGTTCATCAAAATTAAATTTTCCTGTTTCATCTATTGGGTTAATTAATGGTAAATTGTATTTTTTGCTTAATTCAAAATCTTCTTCTCCGAAAGCAGGAGCTATATGGACTATTCCTGTACCCTCATCTTCTTTTACAAAATCTGCCGGATATATTTTATAAGAATTTTCATTATCCTCCAAATTAATAGTTTCGTATAATGGTTCGTATTCTAAACCTATCAAACTTTCTCCTTTTATTACTTTAACTACATTTCCTTGAAAATCCTTAGGCAATCTTAAGCTTATTAAAAACTCATTTTCATATTCAAAGATTTTATATTCTAATTCTGGCTTTATAGCCAATGCAGTATTAGATATCAATGTCCACGGAGTTGTTGTCCAAACTAATAAATATACATTTTTATTTTCAAATTCTTTTAACTCTTCATTTAATTTCTTTAATTTAAATTTAACGTATACATCTGGGTCTAAAACTTTTTTATAAGCATCTATTTGACCTACTTCTGCTTGAGATAAAACAGTTTCACAGCGAGGACAATATGGGAAAACTTTATATTCTTCTTTTAAAAATCCTTGTTCATATATTTTTTTAATTATCCACCAACAACTTTCCATATAGAATGGGTCATATGTTATATAAGCATTTTGATGGTCTATCCAAAATCCCATTCTTTCATCCATATACTCCCATATATTTTTATATTTCATCACAAGTTCTTTGCATTTTTTATTGAAATTTTCTATTCCGTATTGATAAATATCTTTTTTATTTTTAATTTCTAGAAATTTTTCTGTAGCAACTTCAATTGGCAATCCATGGGTATCCCAACCAGCTTTTCTTTCTGCATATTCTCCTATCATAGTTCTGAATCTCAATATGATATCTTTATAAACTCTAGTTAGAAAATGCCCTATATGAGGCTTATCATTAGCATATGGAGGTCCTTCTACAAATACAAATCTTTTATTATTTTTATTTTTCTCTAAAGTTTTTTCAAAAATATTATTAGCTTTCCAAAAGTTTATTATTTTTTCTTCTAATTTAATTAAGTTTTCTTTATTTATTTGCATTTTTGTAATTTTCTATTGCTTTGTTTATTAATTCTTCTGCTTTATCTTTCCCTAACCAATCTTTTAATTTTACCCATTTACCTGGTTCTAATGTTTTGTAATTTTCAAAAAAATGTTTTATTTGATCTTTATAGATTTGAGGTATCTCTTCAATATTTTCATATTTACCCCAAAAAGGATCGATTTTTTCTTTAGGTACTGCAATGATTTTTTCATCCTTCCCTGCTTCATCCTCCATTTCTAGCATTCCTATAGGTTTTACTTTAATCAAACTGCCGGGTAAAATTTCACCATAAGAAAGAACTATAACATCAACTGGGTCTCCATCGTCTGCTAATGTTTCTGGTATAAATCCATAGTTAAACGGAAATACCATAGAAGTGTATAAAAACCTATCAACCCTTATTCTATTTTTTTCTTTATCTAATTCGTATTTTACATTACTATTTTTAGAAATTTCTATTAAAACATCTATTTCCATTTTTATTTTTCTGGTGATTCACTATTTTCGGAATCACCAGGTTTTGTATTATCTATATCTTCTACTTCTGCTATTCCTCCTTCTATTTCTTTTTCTGGTTCCTCTGCTAATCTAACATCTATTCTCCAACCAGTTAATTTAGCTACTAATTTTATATTCTGCCCATTTTTACCTAATGCAATAGGGATTTGATCTTCTGTTACATAAACTTTTATAGTTCTTTTAGGTAATATTTCAGCGCTAACTGCTTTTGCTGGCGAAAGAGCATTTAAAACATATTGAATAGGATCTTCTGAATACGGTATTATGTCTATTTTTTCGCCATTTAATTCATTAGATATACTTAAAACTCTAGCTCCTTTTGGTCCTATACATGCTCCTACAGCATCTATACCTTCTATATTTGATTTTACAGCCATTTTACTTCTTATACCTGGAAGTCTTGCTATACCTTTGATTTCTATAATACCTTCATTAATTTCTGGAATCTCGAATGCAAAAAGTGCTGGAACAAATAATGGGTTAGCCCTTGAAAGATATACTTCAACTCCTCCAGGTGTTTTTTCTACGCCATAAACATAAAATTTTTTTCTGGTGCCAATCTTATAAAATTCGCCAGGTATTCCTTCTGACCTATACATTATTCCTACAGTTTTACCTAAATCGACATAGACTATTTTTGAATTAATTTTCTGGATTATGCCTGATACTACTTTATTTTCTTTAGCCTTGAATTCTTCATAAATTGAATTTTTCATTATTTCTTTTAATTTTTGGTTAATAACTTGTTTCGCAGTCTGCGCAGCTATTCTACTGAAAGTATCTTTATATTCTAAAGGAATTCTAATTTCATCACCTGGTTTAACATTTGGATTTATTTTAATAGCTTCAGAAAGCAAAATGTGCCTATAAGGATTAAATTTTATATTCTGATTTTCCACGTCCTTATCATCAACAACTGTTTTTACTAAGAAAAATTCAATTTTTTTACCCGTAGGATCAATTCTGCCTTCTACCCTTTCTTCTTTATGTCTATAATCCTTTTTATAAGCAGCAGCTAAGGCATAAACAACTGCCTCTTTAACTTCTTCTTCATCTAAATCTTTTTCCTCTACTATTTGTTCTATTAAATTTTGTATTTGTTTAATATTTATCATTTTTTAAAATATAATTATAACATGAAAAGCAGAGGGCAATTAGAAGATATTTTAACCTTTTTTGCTGTTATTTTTTTAATTTTATCTGCTTTAGTTTATTTTGTATATTTTAAAACAGGGGTGATACCAGTATATAAACCAGAAAGGGAGATAAAACCTGCAGAAAAAGGAATAGTACCTACAGGTACTTTCTTCATATACCCTAAAAAACAAACACCCTATTTATTTTTAAAAATAGCAAATGCAGAAAAATTGAAGCTAAAACCAAATAAAAACATTGAAACATATATATATTATGAATATCCAGACTTAAATAACATAGAAACAAATGAGGTTAGGTTTAGATTTGAAGGCAAAAATATTAAAGACCCTAATGATAGGTTTTATTTTATGTACATATTGTTTCCTTTAGATAAAGAATGGCAAACTACATATTTTAACGAAAAATACTTTTATTTACCCAAAGGACATAACAGGTATTTTCTTATTGTAATTGCAGTGAATGATAAAAATGAATATGATCCTTCTCCTGCTTTTATTTCTTTTACTACAAAAATCTCGCCTTATTTTAGAGACATTTCAATATGGCCACAAGGAGATAAAATTACTTTATATATTAATAATTACTCTAATAAAGAAATAGATATTACAAACTGGAAAATTATTAGCTCAAATGGAATATTCACTGTACCGCAGGGAGTAAAGTTTGTTGATCCTGATTTTAAATATGTAAAAGAAAATATAATTTTGCCACCATATGGAAGAGCTAAAATAATTGCCACATCCTCACCTTTAGGTTTTAGTTTTAGAATAAATAAATGCTTTAAATTCTTTTTAAATTTAAGAAATGATGTTAGGAAATTTGTTGATTTTATTCCTTATTATTGTAAATATTTTACAAATAAAGAACTTTTCGATTTAAGAAAACAAGGATTTTCAATTAATTGCTTAGATTTTTTAAGAAGATTTCCTTGTGGCCCTAGTTTTAAAGATTTGGATAAAATTAGAAATGATTCTCGATGTCTTAACTTTATAGATTCATTATTCACTTATAGAGGATGTTACTATAATAGCATTAATGACAAAGACTTTCTAACAAATTACTGGATTATATTTATAACTACACCTACGACTACAATTTATTCGCCTACTACTTCTAAATATTTAGAGGTTTATAAAAATTTATACGAAACAAGCTATGAAGAAATTAAGTTGTACGATAACTTAAATCTATTAGTAAATAAATATATTTATTACTGAATAGAAGCAAAAACTTGATTGAATTTTTGTGTTAATTTAGATTTAATTCTAGAAGCTTTATTTTTGTGCATAAATGTTTTAGCTGCCTTATCTAAATATTTATAAGCCAATGAAAGAAGCTCCTTTGCTTTTTCTTTATCTTTATTTTTTAATGCTCTTAAAAATTCTTTTATTGTAATTTTAATTTGTCTCTTTCTTTTTAAATTCCTTATCCTTCTTTTGATATTCTTTCTTAATTCTTTTTTTGCTGATTTTGTTTTTGGCATTATTTAAAATTATAAAAAATTTTAAATATCAAGCAAGGGGTAAATTTCTAGCTTTTCTGGTTCTATTGCTTTATCTACAAAAAAATATCCAGTAAATGCTATATTTATTCCATTATCTGTTGATAAAGTTTTGTCTGGGAATATTAATTTATCTTTACTAAAAATTTTTATCAACATTTTACGAAGGGTATTATTTGCAATTACTCCTCCTGTAACTATTATTGATTTAGGCTTATATTTTTCATATGCTTTTTTTGTCTTAATTATTAATGTTTCGAATGCTGCTTTTTGATAAGATGCTGCTAAATCTTTTTTTGTTTCTTCATCAAATTTATTATATTTTTTAACTTCTTCTACAAGTTCCCAAAATGCTGTTTTAAGGCCTGCGAAGCTAAAATTGAAATCTTTTCTTCCTATCATAGGCCTGGGCAGATTAAAAATTGCCCTGCCTTTTTTTGCTAATTTCTCAAGTTTAGGACCACCTGGATATTCTAAACCTAAAATTCTTGCTGCTTTATCTAGGCTTTCGCCCACTGCATCATCTTTGGTTTCCCCTAATTTTCTAAATTTCTTTAAATCGTCAGTATAAATTAAAATGGTATGCCCTCCTGAAATCAAAAGACATATTGCAGGTAAATTTATATTTTTAATCTTTTGAATTATATTAAGTCTATTTTTAGGAATTAAAACAGAATATATATGTGCTAACAGATGATTAACTGGTATTATTTTTTTATTTAATTTCTTAGCTAAATTAAAAACAAATTCTTTGCCAGAAACTAATGCAGGAGGGAGCCCTGGCCCATATGAAAATGCTATATAATCAAAATTTTCAGGATTTTCATTTGTTTCTTTTAATAGCTTCTCATATAGTATTGGTAAATTTTTTTTATGTTCTCTTGCAGCTAATATAGGCACAATACCACCATATTTTGAATGCACTTTAATTTGACTTCTTAATTGATGATTTATTATTCTAAATTTAAGATCTTTTTCTTTTATAAACTCTAAAAGAGCAATTCCTGTCTCATCACAAGTTGTTTCTATTCCTAAAATTTTCATACAAAATATTATATCATTCTCTTACACCACCTGCACATTTATTACCACAAGCTGAAGATGAGGTTGCTTCCCACTTACCTGCACTTCGATTCCACCAATAACAATAAGATAATACACATTTACAAGATTGGCTAGGATCATTTATGCAATTAAATACACCATCTGGTGGTGGAGGTGAAATTGGCCTTTCAACCGTTATCCTCGCAGATTGTGATATTTGAGAATTATTATTTGGATTCACTAGATATAAACTGTAAGTACCAGTTGCAACATTATTTAATTGAAGTATTTTAGAAACATAAATGTTAGAAATAAAAGTAGAGGTGTTAACCGTAAAATGAGTAAAACCTATAGATCCTGGGGTAGTTTTAGATATACCAGATGCCATATAAATTGGGCAATATAATTTATTGCTATAAACCTTATAATTAATTTGTGAAGTTGGGCTTGCAGTTGTAGAAGTAGGCTCTAAATAATATTGATCATTTTTTGAAGATACATTGTTTTGTGCATAAGATTGTTTTACTAAATAAAAAGAAATTGAGGCTGATTTACCGTTTTGCTTAACAGTTATTGCCCATTTTTGATAATTATCATTTGGATTTTGGAATGATCGTTCATCAAATGACCCTTCTATTATACAATTAGAACCAGAAAGGCTGCCTCCAAACCCTGTGCAAGTACTTGAAGAAGATGCATTATAAGATCCACTGTTAAATTCTAAAGTAAAAGTAGCATTTCCTACTCCCTTTAAAATCATTTGATATTCAGTTTCTGCAACTACAGTAGATTTTAAGGGTGTTTTATATGTATCATTCTCTGCATTTTCTATTTTAATAGGACTTGGACCATAAAAACCTTTAGGATAAACATATAATTCTATACCTATTGAAGATTGAGCTTGCAAAATTTCTTCTTTAAATAAAAATAAAATAGTTAATAAAAATAAACCTAAAATTCCTAATAATATTATCTTCCTCATTATTAATAATTATAAAACTAAAAAATAAAAAATCAATATTAGATTGTGGATAATGTTAAAATTAAATAATATGTTAAATTTAATAGCAAAATTAATTTATTTAAAATTTAAGCCCAGAATTATAGTTATTTCAGGCACTTCTGGCAAAACAATTACTATAGAAATTATAAAAAGATTTTTAGAAGATAAAACAAATATTTATGCAAATGAATATCATAAAGATCACAAATTAGCAATTGCTTTAACCTTTATTTTGGAAAAAGAATATAAGTTTATTAAAAATTTATTAAAGGGATTGAAAATTTTATTATTTGAAAAGAAATATCCGGAATATATATTATTAGAATTTGGCTTTGAAAATCCTAAAATAGTTAATTATTGGTTAAGTACAATTAAAGTTGATTATTTAATAATTACTACAATAGGAGAGATACCAGTTTATTCTGAAGTTTTTGCAGGCCCAGAAAATATTAAAAAGAAAAAGAAAGAATTAGTTAGAAATGTAAAGTCTAATGGCTTAATTATATTAAATAATGATGATATAAGCTGTATAGAGCTTGTAGAAAATGATAATAAAAACGTTGTTTATTTTGGATTTTCAGAAGATTCTGATTTTATTTGTAAAAATTATGAAATAATTTGTAATCTAAATACAACTCCTTCTATTTGTGGTACTTCTTTTGAGGTACATTCTAAATATGGAATTAAAAGAATATTTTTAAGAAATTTATTTGGGAAAGGTATTATTTATTCTTGTTTAGCATCTATTTCTTTACTTTTTAATTTAGGATTTAGTTTAGAAGAAATAGGAAATTATTTAGAAACATTCTCTGAAGTTAAACACAGATCAAATTTAATTAAATCAAAGAAGGGTTATTATATTTTAGATGATTCGTATCACCTTACAAGAACTTCTTTTTGGAATATTTACGATATATTTTTGAAAATACCAGCTAAAAGAAAAATAGCTTTAATAGGAGATTGTATAGAAGCAGGAAAATATTCAGTTGATTTCCATTTTGAAATAGGGGAAAAATTAAAAGATATTTGTGATTTTATAATAACATTTGGGATAAGATCAAAATATACAATTGATTCTGCTATTGGTTATGGGTACAATGAAAATAATACAAAACACTTCTTTCATACAGAATTTCATAATCTTTTACATTTTTTAGATGAATATTTAATGCCTGATGATTTGCTCTTAGTTACAGGAGATAAAAGATTGAATTTGCATAAAATTGTTGATTTTTTAAGTTAAAAATTTCTTTAATGCTTTTACTACATAATCTAAATCTTTTTTCTTTGTTTCTAAACCAAAAGAGAATCTTATACTTTTTTCAGCTCTATCAGTATTAGGGTAAAGCTCTTCTATTATATAACTAGGAGAAAGTGCTCTTGCCTTACATGCCATACCAGGAGAAACCATTATCCCTTTTGAATCTAAATAAATTAATATTTCTTGAGATGTTTTTTGTGGAAAATACAGGTTTAGTATTTTTGGAGTAGAATTTTCTAAATCTCCATTAATTTCGAATTTTATATTTTCCTCGATTAATCTATTTATAAAGTAATCTCTAATTTCTTTTAAGTATTCTTTATTTTTTTCTCTATTAATATAAGCTATTTCAAGTGCTTTTGAAAAACCCACTATTAAAGGAACATTTTCTGTGCCTGCTCTTAACTCAAATTCTTGCTCTGAACCCGATATCAGTCTTTCTAAAATTATTTTTTCTTTTTTATATAAACATGCAATTCCTTTAGGACCATAAATTTTATGCGAAGATAATGTCATCATATCTACATTTAAATTTTTAATTGAAATATCCTCTGTCAAAGGTGCTTGTGCTGCATCTGTATGAAAAATTATTTCTATATCACTATTTTTATTTATTTCTTTTATTCTTTCTCCTAATTCTTTGACTTTTTGTATTGTCCCTATTTCGCTATTTACATAATGTAGGGTGATCAAAATAGTATTTTCTTTAATTGAATTTAAAATCTTATCTATATCAATTATTCCGTTTTTTTCTGGTTTTACCAAAGTATATTCTATTAATCCTAATTTTTCTAAATCTTTCAAAACCTCTAAAATTGATGGGTGTTCTATAGAAGAGCTTACTATGTGTGGTTTTATTTTGAATCTATAAAAATAATAAAATGCTAGTCCTTTAATTGCTAAATTATTGCTTTCTGTTGCTCCTGATGTAAATATAATTTCTCTAAAATAATCAGCATTTATAATTTCTTTTATTTTATTTCTTGAAAAATCAACTGCTTTTAATGCTTTTTGCCCTAATAAATGTAAACTAGATGGGTTTCCATAATCCTTAATAAAATATTTTTTCATAAAATCAAAAACTTCCTTAGACACAGGAGTTGTTGCTGCATAATCTAAATATATTAATTTTTTCATTATGGAGATATTTTCTTAACTTCTAAAAATGAAAGTATTATTACAGGAATTGAATAGGAGGCAAAAAGTAAGGCTAATCCTAATAAAATTATTGGCAAATTTTTTTTAACTTCATCAAATTTCTTTGAATATAACATAAAACCTAGATAAATAAAAGAAATTGAAGAACCTAAAACTATAAAAATTTGCATTATTCTTATAATTCTTTCTAATATATCCTTTATCTCGTTCATTGTTTAAATTTTGGCACAAAAAATTCTATTATTTTAAAAATCACTTCTCTATTAAACATCACAATTCCTATAATTAACAAACCTAAAATTATAAATAAAAATGCTGTTTTTGATTTACTTAATTTTTTCTCAAAATAAATGTTAACTCCTAAATAAATTATAAAAAATACAGCAATCAAGAGAGAAAATTTTAAAGTTAATTCTAAGATTCTATCAAAAATTTCTATAATCTTATCGAATATAGGGAATAGTTTTTGCATTACTTAAGAAAAGAAAATATTATTACAGGTATAGAAAACGAAGCTATAATCAGAGCTACTCCTAATATTATATATATTATTTCTGAATGCCAATCTTTTCCTTTATTAAAAATATATTTTGCTCCTGCATACATTATTAAGCCTATGCCTAAAATTAAGGCTGCTCTATAAAACAAAACTATTAAATCTTTAAATTTAGAAATAAAATAATTTATCCCCTCCATTTAAACTTAAAAACCAAATAAATCTCTTAATATATTCCCTGAAACTGAATAAAATTTTCCTGTTTCAATGTCATAATTTAAATTAACTGGACTCTCTGATATATCTTGATTCTTGAATTTTACCTCACAATTTCCTGTGTAATGATATAGTTCTAAATTTATAAATCCTAAAAGATTTCCTGGTAAAGGTAAATATATTGGTTTATTATATGGCCCTTTTCTGTTTTCTTCATAGTTTATATTGAAAGAAAAATCCCTATTAAATGTAGTATAACTTACAGCTTTTGTTTTATCAAAACTTAACTGATTTATCACTACTCCTCTTAATCTTCCATAAATAGTACAATAACCAGAATTTGAAGGAGGATTATCATCTTGTGTTACATTATACATTAAATACATAGAAAATGGAGGGTCATATAAGTTCCTTTGAATAGCTGCTACTCCTAATGCTTGCTCTAAAATATCTTTTATTTTTAAATCTTCTAAATTAATTCTAATAGTTTGTTGTCCATATATGCCTCTAATATCTAAGTTTATTATTGGTTTTTTTAGTGGTGATACAGCTATAGCCTTTTTAGTTTGTATATCTACTTGCTCAATATTCACATCACAGTTATTTGAATTAAATCTCACTCTTATAGTATCTCCTGGGTTAAAATTATTGCCAACTGTTAATTGAAAACTATAAATTTGTGGTGATGAAATTGTTCTTGGCATAGAGCTTAATATATTTTCTCCTTGGGTAATATTATAAAAACTAACAGTGAAGCCTTCACAATCTGCTCCCTGGGGCTTTAAAAATACGCTAAATTTACCATTTTCATCTATTTTTATAGTAGATTGATCTATTATTAACTTAGGTTTTAGTGGTGGTGCTATTGTAACAGGACCTCCTCCTATCTTTACTGTATAAGAAGGAACATTAATACTACAATAAGGATTATCTGGTTGGAAATTTAGAGTAATTTCTGTAGCGTTAGTATTAAAATTCCCTATCATATCAGTATGTTTAAGATTATTGCCTTTTTGTAATAGCAGATTTTCTGCTATATTATACGGTTTTCCTTGATCGTCTCTACCAGTAATAGTAATACCACAATAATTCTCTCCTTCTTTTGGCAGTGAATCATAAACCATTTCAAAATATAGAACATTAGTATTTCTTCTTTCTGCTTTTATGCTTCTTATATTAATCATCCCTTGACTAACTCCCGATGATACCTCGCTTACTCCACTAATACCACCTTTTGGAACCTCTGTTGTTAGTCCTCCTGCAAGCCAATTTTCCAAAGCTA
>JAGDVT010000002.1:29264-36034 GCA_023255765.1 Candidatus Paceibacter sp.
CCACCTTTTGGAACCTCTGTTGTTAGTCCTCCTGCAAGCCAATTTTCCAAAGCTATTACTATTGTAAATGAAAGCATCCCGACTAAAACTCCCCATATGCCCCAAATAAATCTTTGATGTATATTTTTTGCATCTGTAGGCTTAGTAATATAAAGAATACCTGCCAACATCAAGAATATCACTCCTAAAGCTAAAGACAGAAAATATAAAATTCTTAATGCTCTATCAAAGAAAAATAATAAACATTGGCCTATACCTTGCTCACAAGTAGGAATCCTGGGAAACGGTCCAGCATATCCTGAGGGTGCTATATATATCTTTTCTAAAGATCCTGTTGCATTAAAAGTTATATTTACTACATGCCAACCATAATATTCTTGTTTATTTATACTTTGTAATTTATCTTTATCAAATAATAATAACTGAACAGCTTCTTTTATTAAATTAGGCCATGAACCGTATGTTTGTTTTACTGCATCATCAACATCTATATTAGGATCAGTACTGATTATTTTATTATTTGTATTATCAGCTTTAAATAAACTAGTGGTGTTAAATGATGTATTTAAAAGCTCTGCAGCCTTTTCTCTTACAGCATCTTTAAACTGGTCATCTTCTAAAATTTTAAGACCTTTTATGGTCTTTATGCCATATTGAAATGGATTAAAAGATTCTTGAGCAAATATAAAACTTATAGGTATTAATAATATTAAAAATATTAATAATTTTTTATACATTTTAATGTGTTAAACTATATTCTATTGCTTTTACTAAACTAAATGCTAATATTGTTACCATTGCACCTATTAAAGACCAAAGCACATATTGCGTTCCAGATTTATCACCGGGTTTGGTTATCAGTATTATCCCTCCATAAATTATAAAGCCAATTGATAATAATAAAGAAACTGTGTAAATAATAGACAAAATTTTCGTTGAAAACCACAACAAACATTGACCTAATAAGCCTTGTGGGACACTTCTTCCTGCTAAAATGTCAAATATATTATATGGAGTGCAAACTCTACCAGGAGTAAATTTTAATTGTTGTGCATAAGCTATATTAATTAATCCTATTGATCCCCTTGAAACTATATTTTCTATTAAAACTACTAAAGAATATGAAATCAACGCAACAATTAAACCTACTATCCCCCATATTAACCTACCCTTAACTTCTTCTGTTTTTTTATAATCCATAATCAAAATTATTCCTGCTAACATAAACATAATAACTGCTAAGGCTCCTGAAAGCCAAGTTAATATCTTAAAAATTACATCAAAAGCAAATAGCGTACATGTAATAAAATCTTTACATATTATAGGAACAGGAGGGGTAAATGGACTTGGCAGTCCAAAATTAGTATTAAATGGATATTGCATTTAGATTTAGATTTTTAAACTATTGCCCAATTCCACCGGTTGTTATTATCGTTTCTATTAATTTTACTAAAGCATAAGCTATTAATGCTATTACTAAACCAACAGCTCCATATATTAATCTTTGTTTACCCTCATCAATTTTAGCTTGTATTATTACATTTATACCACCCCAAATTATATATAAAACAGCTAAAGCACCGGCTACCCAAGTCAATATAAGAAAAGCCCATCTAAATAAAGTAAATATGACATCTCTTAAGCTCTGTCCTGTAACTATTTGTGATTGGGTAATAGGATTTTCAATTGGAGGATTTTGCCCCCATACTAAATTTGTTAAGCTTAAAATTGATAATAATGCGACAAAAATTGCCAAATTTTTATAATTTTTACTCATTTTTATTGTTTAATTAAAATTAATTTAATTCGACCTTTATTAAGAAATATTATAAAATAAAACATTATTAAAATACAAAAAATAGTGGATAATTAAAAAAATAATATGTTTTCAAAGGTATATTCAGCAATTTTAGATGGTTTAGAAGGAAAAATTATAGAAGTAGAATCTGGTTTGCTTCCTGGTATAACTTCTTTTTCAATTGTAGGTTTAGGAGATAAAGCTGTGCAAGAAGCAAAAGAAAGAATTACTTTAGCATTAAAATCTATAAATGCAAAACCTCCTATTAAATTTAATAAGAAAACTATAATAAATTTAGCTCCTGCTGATATCAAAAAAGAAGGTTCTAACTTAGATTTAGCAATTGCTATAAGTTTCCTGATCTCTTCAAAGCAAATTCTTCCTATTAAGAAAAAAATTTTATTTTTAGGAGAACTCTCATTAGATGGAAAATTAAGAAAAATTAAAGGAGCCTTACCTATTATTTTATCTTTGCATAAAGAATTTGACGAAATTTACTTGCCATATGAAAATTATCCTGAAATTAGATACCTAAAAATAGACAATTTGTATTTGTTTAGCAGCTTAAAAGAAATTATAGAGCATTTAGAAAGCAGAAAAATAATAGAAAAATTTAAGCCAGAAAATTTTATAAATAAAGAAAAGAATCTAGAGCTTGAATTTATTAAAATTTCAGATTATATATTAAGAGCCATAACAATAGCAGCTTCTGGAAGGCATAATTTAATATTATACGGACCTCCTGGAACAGGAAAAACTTTAATAGCAAAAAATATTGTAAATTTACTTCCTGATTTAAGCTATGAAGAATCATTAGAAGTTACGAGTATATACAGTGCTGCAAATGAATTAAAAGAAGGATTTATAATTAACCCACCATTTAGAAACCCACACCATAGTTCATCTTCTGTAGCTATATTAGGTGGAGGACAAAATCCTAAGCCAGGAGAAGTAAGCTTAGCTCATAGAGGAATTTTATTTTTAGATGAAATGCCAGAATTTAAAAGAGATGTATTAGAGGGATTAAGAGAGCCATTAGAAAATGGTGAAATTACGATTTCAAGAAGTAAAAAAACAATAAAAATGCCAGCAAAATTTATGCTAATAGGTGCCTATAATCCTTGCCCTTGTGGATTTTATTTAGACCCAGAAAAAGAATGTAAATGTACAATAACTGAAATTAAAAGATATCACAAAAAATTATCTGGGCCAATTATGGATAGAATAGATATAAAAATAAATGTACCAAGAATAAAAGGAGAAGAAATCTTTAAAGAAAATATTAAAAATTATAGAGAAATAATAGAAAAAATTAAAGAATTAAAAGAAATTCAAATTAAAAGACAGGGTAAATTTAATAGCGAATTAAATCCTAAAGAAATTAAAATTTATTGTAAGCTTTCTTTTGAAGCTGAAAAATTTTTAGAAAAATCTA
Organism: Candidatus Paceibacter sp.; assembly: GCA_023255765.1. GTDB lineage: Bacteria > Patescibacteriota > Minisyncoccia > UBA6257 > HR35 > JAGDVT01. Next base: position 32,498 of record JAGDVT010000002.1, read on the forward strand.
TAGATAGTTTAAGATTATCATTAAGAGCTGTTCATAAAATAATAAAAGTTGCTAAAACTATCTCTGATCTAGAAAATAAAGATATTATAGAATTAGAGCATATAGGAGAAGCATTACAATATAGGTCAACAGAAGAAAATGAATTATAATTATTTTGATGATAGTTTTAAAAAAAGAAAATTTGCTTAGGTTCAATAAAAATAAAATCAGAAATAAAAAAATAATTGTAAGAGTAGATTATAATGTAGAGATTAAAGATGGTAAAATAGAAGAATATTATAGGATAGAAAAAAGCTTGCAAACTATAAACTTTTTAATTAAAAATAAAGCAGAAAAAATAATATTAATTACTCATCTTGGAAGACCTAAAAATAAGGAGAAAGTATATTCAACAAAAAATTTAATTCCATATTTAAGAAAAATAATTAAGGATGTAGCTTATTTTAATTGGCAACCTGATAAAGAAATTAACGTTAAAAATAAAGTAATTCTGTTAGAAAATATAAGGTATTTTAAAGAAGAGGAAGAAAATAATGAATCTTTTTCTGAAAGTTTAGCAAAATTAGGTGATATATTTATAAATGAAGCATTTTCTGTTTCTCATAGAAAACATTCATCTGTTTATGGAATAACAAAATTTTTACCAACTTACTTTGGTTTCAATTTTGAAGAAGAAATTAAAAATTTAAATAAAGTATTTGAATATATTAAAAAGAGAAAAAGAGTTGGGGTAGTTATAAGTGGTATTAAAATTGAAACTAAGATTGATTTAATAAACAAATTTTTAAATAAGGCTGAAATAATAATTTTAGGAGGAGGAATTGCGAATACTTTTTTAAAAGCTAAAGGATTTGAAATAGGCAAATCTATTTATGATGAGGAATATTTAGATAAGGTTAAAAAAATATATAGCAATAAAATATTAATTCCATTTGATTTCATCACTCAAAATGGTTATAGATTCTTAGGTGAAATTAAAAAGGATGATGTTATTTTAGATATAGGAAATGAAAGTTTAAAAATTTTTTTAGATGAACTTAAAAAAATGGATTTAGTTGTTTGGAATGGACCATTAGGCAAAATTGAGGATAAAAAATACATTAAGGGGAGCTTAAATTTTGCTAAAGAAATTATTAAAATGGGAAACAAAAAAATAATAGGCGGAGGAGATACTTTAAAAATATTTGAGAAAATTAGGGTTAAAAAACTAAAAAATGTATTCTTTTCAACAGGTGGAGGTGCTATGTTATATTATTTAGCTCACGAAAATTTACCTATATTTAAATAAAAAATGTTAGAAATTTTCAAAGAATCAACGTTTTTATATCCGCTTATTTCTTTGGCTTTAATAGCCATTCCTTTGGCACTATTAGGTATTTTTGTAATTTTTAAAAGGATATCATTTTTTAGTGATGCTATTTCTCACAGTTCTATTTTTGCTATAGCTTTAGCGTATCTTTTAGGAATAAATATAAATATAGTAGCAATTTTATGGGTAATTTTATTTTCAATTTTACTTTTTGTCTTAAAAGAAAAAACAAAACTTGATTTAGGCCTTTTAGTAATGATATTATCTATATTAGGGCTTTCTTTGGGTGTGATTATATTTAGTTATATTCCTTATATTAAAGGTAACATTAATTCTTTTCTTTTTGGTAATATATTTTTAGTTTCTTTAGAAGATTTAATTATTATACTTCTCGCTGCTATTTTGGTTATTTTATTTTTTATATTCAAAACAAAAGATTTGGTTATGATTTCTTTAAATGAAGATTTAGCATATACTGAAAATATAAATGTAAAAAAAATAAACTTTATTTTTAACCTAATACTTGCTATTGTAATAGTATTAGGAATTAAATTTTTGGGGGCACTATTAATAAGTGCAATTTTATTAATTCCAACTTCTATTGCTAAAATGATAGCTAATTCTTTTAAAGAATTAATATTTTATAGCTTGTTTTATTCTGAAACAATTTCTATATTTAGCTTTTTTATATCCTATTTTTTGAATATACCCTTAGGCCCTTGTATGGTTATTTTAGGTTCATTAATTTTTTTGACGATTTTGACTTTTCAAAGAAAAATTATATAATTAAATAAAATGGACAGTTATAAAGAAATAACAAAAATATTGGTCTGGATAGTAGTAATAAGCACTGTTCTTTATTTTGTTGCATTACCCATAAGTTTTACAAGGCCTACACCTCAAAAAGTTTCTCCTGGAGAAATAAATAAATTATTACAAGCTAATCCTTATCTAACTGCAACATCTTCAGAAGAATCTACTTCTTCAACTTCTACAACATCTACGTTAAATTTTGAAATTCCAACTCCTTCTCTTCCAATTTCAGAATAAAATCTTTAGCAAATTCTAATAAGTTAAAACCAACTACTGAGAAAGCATATATTTCAAGGGCTCCTATATCTGAATTTATTTTTTCTTTTTCTCCCCTGTCAACTATATAACCTAAAAGACCTTTATTAGATTCTAATAAGAATAAGTTAAAATTTTCTGAAAATTCCTTATATGTAGATAGAATCAAGGAAATTTCTTTTTTACAATTTTCTATTTTATCATCAAAGAAAAATATTTCTTTATCTTTAAATGGAGTTAAATTTATAATTAAATTAAGATTATTTAATTTTCTGGCTAAATCTAATTCCTCTAACACTAAAAACAAATCATTTAAATAATTTGAGTTAAATTCTTCATTATATTTTTCGATTTTTTCATAAAAATCTTTAACTTTATAAGGAATCTCATCTAAAGAAATTATTTGAAAATGAGGGTGTTCTATGCTTGCTCCTGCTCTTAATCCATAATTAAAAATTAAAACCTTAATTTGACTATTTTGAAGTTCAAACCATTTTAATGCTAAATCAAAACCATTCAAAAAATCGGAAAAATTAAGCTCTTCTTTTTTATGTTTTTTGAAAATAACTAAAGAATGTAAAGATGAAATTTTTGCTAGATTAGATGCAGTTATTGCATATTCATTTTCTAATCTTCCTATGTTATCAACTGGTGTTTCTTCTAGTGGATTACAAAATGGATCATAAGTTTTTATATCTTTAGATTCTTTTGGTTCTCTCCTTTTTGCTCTCCAAATATTAAAATGAGTTTCATGTTTTAAAATTTTATTTATAAATATATAAATATTTTGTTCTTCTCCTTCTTTAAAATTCTCTTTTAATTTTTCTGTAAAAGTTTGCTTCGCTTTTTCTACCTTAAAGTCAAAAATTCTTTCAAAAATTTCTTTATTTTTTAAATATTTAATTTTATTTATTAATTCATCCATTAAAGATTTCTATTTATATAATTTACAACTGAAAGTGCAGCTATTATTCCTTGCCCAACTGCTATTCCTATTTGTTTGTATGGTATATCAGTAACATCACCTGCTGCAAATAAACCAGGTATATTTGTTTCGCATAATTTATTTACCACTATCTCTCCATATGAATTTTTTATATTCCATTCATCTGGAACAAATTCAGTATTAGGTTTCATACCTATATGAATAAATACACCAT
>JAGDVT010000002.1:36134-68126 GCA_023255765.1 Candidatus Paceibacter sp.
ACTTGCTCAATCAAAATTTTATCTCCTTTAAAATAAGGATTTTTATTTATTAGATAAACAGACTTACATATATCAGAACCCATAAGAGCTGCCTCTAATGCTGAATTTCCTCCTCCAATTATTGCTACAGTTTTACCAGAAAATAAGGGCATATCGCAGGTGCTACAATAACTTACTCCTTTATGATTATATTCAATTTCTCCAGGTATATTTAATCTTTTTGGCTGTGAACCTGTTGCAATTATCAAAGTTTTTGAGATATATAAATTTTTATTTGAATACACTTTAAAAATTTCATTATCTTTTTCTATTTTATTTACAGTCTCTTCTAGCACTTCTATATTATATTTTTCTAGGTGTTCTTTAAATTTTTTAGTAAGCTCTATCCCTGTAGTATAAAGGAAGCCTGGGTAATTTTCTATTATACCTGAAAGAGCCATTTCTCCTCCAATATCTTTTGCTATTATCAAAAAATTTATACCCCTTCTTTTTAAATATATAGCAGCACTAATCCCTGCTGCTGAAGCTCCGATTATTATTGAATCGTATGTCATTATCTTTATTTATATTTTAAAGGGAAAAATAAAGTTTTAAAAAATGCTTCTATCACATCTGGGTTTGTAAAAATCCATAAAAATATTGCTGTTATTAAAAGATAAATAATAAACAATGCTGCTTCCTTTTTCATATCTTAACTTCTTGCTTTTCAAATTCTTTAAAAATTATATCTAAATCGCCATCCATTATATCTTCTAATTTGTACCAAGATTTGTTTATTCTATGATCTGTAACCCTATTTTGAGGGAAATTATATGTTCTTATTTTCTCCGATCTTTCTTGGCTACCTATTTGTTCTCTTCTTTCTTTTACTAATTCTTTTTCTATTTTCTCTTGTTGCATTTGCCACAATCTTGATTTCAAAAGCTGTAATGCAATTTCTTTATTTCTTTGTTGAGTCCTTTCTGACTGAGAGGTAACAACCAGTCCTGTAGGTTTATGATATATCCTAACAGCTGTTTCTACTTTATTAACATTTTGTCCTCCTGGACCAGATGCTCTAAAAAATTCAATTTCAATATCTGAATCCTTAATTTCTATAGGAGCAAAATCATATTTAGGTAAAACAGCTATAGATGCTGTTGATGTATGGATTCTACCTGATTTTTCGGTGATAGGAATTCTCTGAACCCTATGCACTCCTGCTTCATTTTTTAATATTTCATAAATATTATCCCCTCTAACTTCTGCAACTAATGTTTTTATACCACCTAAATCAGTTTGTTGTTCTTCGTGTACTATTACTTTATATCCTTTTTTATTAAAATATTTCAAATACATTCTCCATAAATCTCTAGCAAATAGAGCAGCTTCTTCTCCTCCAACTCCTGCTCTTATCTCAAAAATAACACTATTGATTTTTTTATTTTGCTGCCCTTCCATTTTTTAAAGTAAATAATAAAATCTTGAATTTATTTTTATTTTTATGTTAAAATTTAAATGGTTTAAGATTTTTTCTTATATTTCTTTAAAAATTTTTCAACTTGTCCAACAATTACTTTTCTTTCTTCTGTGCCAATAAATAAGGGAGCGCAGTTTTTACAAGCTTCTACAGAAATATTTTCTTTAGTAGTATAAACTTCAAATTCGCTCCCGCAAGCACATTTAATTTTTGTTTTAAAATATTTAGGATGTATATTGTTTTTCATTTCAATTATAATTATAACATTAAAAAATGGTTTATACAAATACAGAAGTTAATGTAAAAGAAGAAAAAGTAAAGATTTTAGAAGAAATGATGAAGGCTGGATGTCAATATGGGAGAGCTAAAAGATATACTCATCCTTCTATGAAACCTTATTTGATTAGAAATAAAAAAGGTAATATAGAATTTTTCAATTTAGAGAAAACATTAATGGAGTTAGATAAAGTAGCTAATTTTATGAAAGAAATTATTAAAGAAAATAAAATTATATTATTTGTAGGAGCAAAACCTGCAGCTGAAGATTCTATAGAAAAAATTGCTAAAGAATTCAATATGCCATATTTAAATTATAAGTGGGTAGGAGGCTTTATTACTAACTTTCAAACTATACAAAATAGAATTGCTTATTTTAAGGAATTATTACAAAAAGAGCAAAGTGGAGAAATCGAAAATTACCCACCCAAAGATAAACAAAGATTATTAAGAGACTTAGACAAAATGAAAAAAATTTATTCAGGAGTTATAAATTTAGAAAGGCTTCCTGATGTTATTTTTATAATAGATTTAGCTTATAAATCTCATAAAACAGCTTTAAATGAAGCTTTAAAGAAAAACATACCAGTAATTGCGATAGCTGGTTCTGATAATGATATAAGTAATGTAAAATATTTTGTACCAGTTAATGATAAAGCGCCTTCTAGTATTAGATTTATAATTAATTACTTAATACAGAAAATTAAAGAAAATGGATAAAGAATTACTAGATAAAATAAAAAAATTAAGAGAAGAAACAGGTGCACCTATTGGTTTATGCAAAGAGGCTTTAGAACAAACAGGTGGCAATATTGATGAAGCTAAAAAATATTTAATAAAAAAGGGGGAAAGTTTATTAGAGAAAAAAAGTGGTAATATAGCAGGGCAAGGTATAATTGAGGGATATGTTCATTTTAACGGTCGGGTTGGAGCTTTAGTAGAATTAAGAGCAGAAACAGATTTTGTTGCAAAAAATGAGGAATTTAAGAAGCTAGCACATGAAATAGCCTTACAAATTGCTACTATGAATCCTAAATTCTTAAATAAAGAATCAATTCCTGAAAATATTTTAAAAGAAAAAATAGAAGAATTTGAAAGCGATATTAAAGATAAGCCTAATGAGGTAAAAGAAAAGATTATAGAAGGCAGACTTGAAAAATGGTATGAAGAAGTTTGTCTCTTAGAGCAAAAATATATCAAAGATGAAAACCTAAAAATTAAAGATTTAATATCACAATTTGCCAATAAGTTTGGGGAGAAAATAGAAGTTAGAAGATTTTGCAGGTTAAGTATAAATGATTAATTTAAATTTTTTATCTCCTATTATAAGTTTCCTAATCCTAGGAGTTATTGTGTTTTATTTAAATAGGAAATATAAAAAAATTAAAGTTTTACCTAAGGATTATTTAATATTTTATAATACAGAAAAAAGGATTAAAAAAATAATAAACCTTGAATCTCTTTCAAATTTCAAAAATAAAATCAAAAAAGCACTAGTATTTTTATCTATCAAATTCTTGCAAAGGCTTAAAACAGATGCGATTAGATTACAGCTATTCTTTGAAAATTTATTAAATAAAATCAAAAGTATAAATGATAATTTAGAGTAATTTTTTAAGGAAAGATATTCGATGATGCTTGCAAATCCCAAATCTTTTAATAGCTAAAATATGTTTTTTTGTGCCGTAACCTTTGTTAATTTTAAATTCATAAACTGGATAATACTTATCTATACTTATCATATATTTATCTCTTAAAACTTTAGCTATTATTGAGATTGCTGAAATTAATTTAATCTTTTCGTCGCCATCTACTATAAATTTTAATTTTCTTTTATCAATATTACATTTAACAGGCTTGCCATCTATTAAAATAAAATCTGGCTTAAATTTTTTATATAAATTTTCTATAGCAATTTTGAAACAATTTCCTATACCTAGCTTATCTATTTCTTTATTAGTAAATTTCATAATTTCGAATTTGGGCTTAATTTTTTTTATACTATTAAAAATTTCATATCTTTTTTTCTCTTTTAGCTTCTTTGAATCTTTTATATTAAATAATTTAAGATTGCTATAAAATTCAATATCGCTAAGCAATCCTCCAACAAAAAATGGCCCTGCTAAAGCACCTCTTCCTACTTCATCTATTGCTAAAATTTTTTTATATTTTATAAAAAATTTATCCTCCATTTAAATTTATTATAATATTAAGGAAATGAAGTTTGTACATCTTCATGTTCATACTCATTACAGTTTATTGGATGGAATGTGTAAGATTGATGATTTGATAGAAAAAGCTAAAGAATTAGGTTTTGGATGTTTAGCTATTACAGATCATGGAAATATGTATGGTGCTATAGAGTTTTATAAAAAATGTAAATCAAAAGGAATAAAACCACTCATAGGCGTAGAAGCCTATTTAGCACCTCGCACAATAAATGATAGAACCTACAAAATAGATTCCAAAAGTTACCATCTTATATTATTAGCTAAAAATTACGAAGGGTACTTAAATTTAATGAAATTAATTACCATTGCTCATCTAGAAGGGTTTTATTACAAACCTAGAATAGATAAAAATTTGCTTAAACAATACTCAAATGGCTTAATATGTTTATCTGGCTGTTTGGCTGGTGAAATTGCAAGAACTATTTTAAATGACAGCATAGAGAAAGCGGAAAATATAGTCTACGAATATTTAGATATTTTTGGAAAAGAAAATTTTTATTTAGAAATTGGATATCATCCTGGGATAGCTGAAAGCAAAAAAGTTTTTAAACCCCTTATTGAACTATCTAGAAAGACAAAGGTTAAATTAGTTGCAACCCAAGATGTTCACTATATTAACAAAGACGAGAGAGATATTCATGATATATTTTTAGCTATACAAACAGGTAAGGATATAGATGAAAAAGAGAGGTTAAGTATGAAAGAGGATTATTTTCACCTTGCAAGTTATGAAGAAATGTTTGAAGGTTTTAAAGATATACCTGAAGCATTAGAAAACACCTTAGAAGTAGCAGAAAAATGTAACTTAGAATTAGAGTTAGGCAAAACAAAACCGCCGGTTTATGAAGTTCCTCAAGGATTATCGCCTGACGAGTATTTAAGAAAATTATGTTACGAGGGATTAAGACAAAGAAATTTAGAAAATGATAAAAATGCGATTTCCAGATTAGAATATGAGCTATCTATAATAAAACAAACAGGATTTTCTTCATATTTTTTAATAGTACAAGATTTTGTAAATTGGGCTAAAAATAATGGAATAAAAGTAGGACCTGGAAGAGGTTCTGCAGCAGGTAGTTTGGTTTCTTATCTTTTAAAAATTACAGAGGTAAATCCGCTAAAATACAATTTAATTTTTGAAAGATTTCTTACGCCAGAAAGAATATCATTCCCTGATATTGATGTTGACTTTTCTGATATTAGAAGAGATGAGGTAATAGAATATTTAAGAAAAAAATATGGTCAAGATAAGGTTGCTCAAATTATAACTTTCGGTAGAATAGCCGCAAGAGCTGCTATAAGAGACGTAGGAAGAGCCTTAAAATTGCCTTATTCATTATGTGATAAAATAGCTAAATTAATACCTATGGGAGTTACTTTAGAAGAAGCTTTAGAAATACCTGACTTAGCTGACTTATACAATAAGAATAAAGAGGTTAGAACTTTAATTGATTCTGCTAAAAAAATTGAGGGAGTTGTAAGGCATGTTTCTGTTCATGCCTCAGGAGTAGTAGTTACGCCTACAAAAATTACAGATTATATGCCACTTCAATATGCACCGCAAGAAAAAAGAGTTATAACACAATATGATATGTACTCTATTGAAGATTTGGGGTTATTAAAATTAGATTTATTAGGATTAAGAACATTATCAGAGATAGAAACTACAATTAATTTAGTCAAAGAAAGAAGAGGAATTGAAGTTAATTTAGATTATGAAAAATTAGATGATCCTTATGCTTATAGAATATATCAAGAAGGTAAAACGGTGGGAGTATTCCAAGTAGAAGGTAGAGGTATGACGGAATATTTAAAAAAATTAAAACCAACTAATATAGATGATATAAACGCAATGATAGCCTTATATAGACCAGGACCTGTTGAGCTTATTCCTTCTTATATAAAAAGAAAATTTGGAGTTGAACCAATTACTTATTTGCATCCTAAATTGGAAGATATATTAAAAGAAACTTATGGTATTGCTATTTATCAAGAACAGTTGATGCAAATAGCTCAAGTGTTAGCTGGTTTTAGTTTAGCTGAAGCAGATATATTAAGAAAGGCAATAGGTAAAAAAATAGGTTCTTTACTTGAAGAACAAAAAAATAAAATGATAGAAGGAATGGTTAAAAATGGAATAGACAGAGAAACAGCTGAAAAAATTTGGAAATGGTATGAACCATTTGCTAGATATGGATTCAATAAAAGTCATAGCGTATCTTATGCTTTAATATCTTATCAAACAGCATATTTAAAAGCATATTATACTATTGAATTTTTAACGTCTCTTTTTATTCATGAGGGAGATGATACAGAAAGAATTAAAGAATTAGTAGAAGAAGCTAAAAGATGGAATATAAAAATTTTACCTCCAGATATTAATGAAAGCAGAGAAAGCTTTACTATAGTGGATGATAGTACAATAAGGTTTGGATTATCTTCAATAAAAAATGTAGGTTCAAAATTAGTTGAAGACATAGTAAAAGAGAGAGAGCAAAATGGACCTTATCTTTCTATTGCTAATTTTTTAAGAAGGATAAGATCTAAAGATTTTAATAAGAAATCGTTAGAAGCATTAATAAAAGCTGGTGTTTTTGATAATTTAGAGGATAGAGGTGTTTTATATTTTAATCTTGATTATTTACTTGAATATGCATCGAAACAAAGAAGTATTGTATATTCTGGCTCGACGCTTTTCGGAAATAAAACAGAAAGTTTAATTTTAAAAAGAAGAGGAGAAATTAGTATATTTGATAAATTAAGGTGGGAAAAGGAGTTATTAGGCATATATATATCTGGCCATCCTGTAAAACTTATTAAAAACAATAATTTTAATAAAATTAGAGATATTAAAAAATATAAAGAAGAAACAAAGGTTAGAATATTGTGTGTTATAAATAAAATTAAAAGAGTGTTAACTAAAACAAATGAAATTATATTATATATAGATGCTGAAGACTACACTGATAGTATAGAAATAGTTGTATATCCTGAAATTTATAATTCAACGCCCATTATTTGGGAAGAGGGTAAAATTATTTCTGTTATAGGAGATTATAATCCAAATATTAAAGAAAATAGAATAGTAGCAGAAAAAATAATCGAAGTAAGATGAAAAAAAGATTATTCTTTGCTTTACCTATTACAAAAGGGCTTTATCCTAAAATTGGTTCTTTAGAAGATGAAATAGATAAAAAATTTAAAATTAATTGGATACCTTTGCAAAATTTACACTTGACTATTTTATTTTTAGGCCATATTGATATAAATTTTTTGCCAGTCATATTTAATTTAATTGATGAATTTTATATAGAAAACAAAGAAATCCTAAAACCATTAAATTTAAGAATTAAAAAAATAGATTATGGACCTCCTGATAAAAAGAGAATGATTTGGCTTTATATTGAAAAAAATGAAAGATTGAAAGCTATAAAAGATTTATTAGAAGAAAAATTAATTAAAAATGCTATTCCTTTTCAGAAAGAGGAAAGAGAATTTTTGCCGCATATAAACTTATCTAGGCTTAAAAATTATAAAAATTTGCCAGATATTAAAAAAGAGCTTAATTGGAGTGTAATTTTTAATGAATTAAATTTATATGAATCTTACCTAGAAAAACCATTTGCAAGATATGAAATTTTAAAAAGTATTAAGTTTATTCAATAGCTAAAAACTTAATTGGATTTAAATAACCATAATTTTCTGGATTTTCAGGAGTATACCCATAACATTTAGTTTCTCTTTTGTAAATAAAACAATTTGCATCAATTGGGCTTTCTAAAACTGGTTTTGTTTTTATTTCAAAATGGAGATGTATATCAAGAGCAGATTTTTTATCGCATCCATCTTCACCTATTCTCCAATAATTACATCCATATCCAGTTGCTCCTACTTTCCCTATTATTTCTCCTTTTTTGATAAATTCACCTTCTTTTAGATTTTTATTAATTTCAGAAAGGTGTGCATATAAAGAATAAATTTTTCTATCATTAAAATTATGTTCAATAATAACAGTATTTCCTAGACCATGATCATCTTCACCATTTTTGACTATTCTAGATATTTTACCATCATAAATATTATAGACATTTAAATCTTTAGAATCAGAATAAGGAGCTAAATCTATGCCTGAATGCTGAATATAATCTATTTTTCTGTTCTTAGAAAATGTCCACCTGTTTCTTATTGGATTATTGAATCTTTGTCTTATATAAAATTCCTCTAAATTAACTGGAAACTTAAACTTTTCTTTTATTTTTAAATTTTTTAAATCTTTATAAGAAATAACTAAATCACCAGTTTTCGCTAAATTAAAAAATTTTTCTGCATATTCTTTCTCTAACCTTATGCATCCGCCGCTAAAAGTAGATTCGACTTTTTTACCATCTAGATAATATGGAATTTCATGTATAAAAAAATCCTCATAAAATTGAACAGCATAATTCATATAAACAGGAAATAATGACGATATATGTTTTTCTTTCTTTATACCTATCCTAAAGTAACCCGTTGGAGTTTGGTACCACTTATCTTCAGGTGCTTGATAGGCTATTGGTATGACATATTTTAACTTCGAATTCTCAAAAAAATATATATTATTTTCAGAAAGATTAATCTGCCAAACTCTATTTTCATTAATTATTGGTTTTATTTTAGAAATAAGTTGATTATTATTTACATATATATAATTTTCAAATAATATTTTTCGTGGTATATTAAAAATTACTTTAAATAATAAAAAATAAATTAAAAAAATAGCGGTGATCGAAAATAATATAAAAATTTTTTTCATATTTAATAATCCTTATAATGAAGATGTGCTCCTAATACTAATGCAAGAGAAATTATTGCTAAATTTTTTATAATATACTGACCTTCTAAAGTAGGAACTAAAAATTTTTGCCAAGTAATATTTGGTAATAAAAATAAAAGCAAAGAGACAATTATCATATGAATTATTAAAATTAAAATAGCTAATCTTTCGGCTTTAGGGATCAAAAATAAAATTCCAATTAACATTTCGAAAGTTCCAAAAAATTTTAAAAAGAAATTAAAAGAAAGAAAGGGTATTGTTTTTTGAAATAAAGCTTCAACTAAAGGAGTTGCTGCACTTAAATTCAAAACCTTAAGCAAACCAAAATAAAAGAAAATAATAAAAATTGAAATCCTAGAAAATGGCTTCCACGTTCTTCTTAAAAATTTGATTATTTTTTCATCAATTATTTGAAACATTATTCGATAAGAAAAAGATTTGTAAGTTTATTATATTTTCTTTCAATCTTATTATCAAAAACAAAGAATAAAATTTCACAGGTAGGGAAAACAGTAAGTTTTTTTAGATGCCCAGAGATTGTTTTTAAGTTTTTATCGCCTAAAACAGCGTGGATATGCAGATAAGGATGACTTTCTTTAATAGTTAAATTACCTGTTAAATTTGCTAACTCCATTTGCTTTTTAATCTTAAACCAATCATAATCTTTTTTCTTTTCATTATATCTTCCAATTTCAACTTCATTAGTAGCTCCTAAACCTATAAAAAATCCTGATTTAATTTTATATTTTTTAGAAAAATTGATTAAAGAATCAAAAAGTTCTTCGTTTGGTTCTATTCTTATTAAAAATTTATCTTTAGCAATTTTTTTTATAATCATTTTAAATTTTATAAATTTTAGAATATTTTGCCTTTAAATAATTAAAATATGGTGTTGGATCAAATTCTTTTTTATAAATTTTATAAATTAATTCTTTGGGAGTATATGTGCTTCCATATCTGTGAATATTTTCTTTAAGCCAATTTTGAATTAAAATAATGCCATCTTTTTTGCCTAAAATTTTGCTAATATCACCAATTTTCTCATTAATTTTTTCTAACCAGATACCAGATAAAAATGTGCCTAAAGAATATGTAGGAAAATAACCTATTGCCCCCATTGACCAATGAATATCTTGTAAAATTCCTTCTTTATAATTTTTTGGTTTTATGCCTAAATACAATTTCAGGTTTTCATTCCAAAATTCTGGTGCTTCTTTAATCTTTAGCCTTCCTTCTAAAAACATCTTTTCTATTTCAAATCTTAATATTATGTGAAAATGATAAGTAACTTCGTCAGATTCTACTCTTATATATTCAGGTCTAACTATATTTAAATAAATTACAAAATCATAAAATTTATATTTTTTTAGAAATGGAAGATATTTTTTGCAAATGGGCCATATTCTATTTAAAAACACTACATTTCTTCCTATTATATTTTCCCAAAATCTTGATTGAGATTCATGTACCCCATAAGAAACTCCTCTTTGAAGGGGTGTAAATCTAAGTTCAGGATCAATATTAAGTTCATATAAAGAGTGGCCAAATTCATGAATTGTTGCCGTTAAGCTTCTTCTAAAATCTTTTTCATGATACCAGGTAGTAATTCTCACATCATTTAAAGATATGCTTTCCTCGAAAGGATGGGGCGCTATATCCAATCTTGATCTTGTATTATCAAAATTTAATATCTTTAAAATTTCGTAATTTAATTTTTCCATATTTTCTTTATCATATTTTTCATTTTCAAGCGGATGTTTTTCTATGTAATTTTTAGAATTTTTTATATCTTCAAAAATTTTTTTAAGATTGTCTTTAATTTTTTCAAAAAAATTTTCAAAATCTTTTGTAGTCCATCCTTCTTCATATAAATCTATTAAAGCATCGTATGGGTGTTCTTTATATCCTAAGTAATCTGCCTGTTTTCTGGTTAAATTTACAATTTTTTCAAGATAAGGAGAAAATTCTTTAAAATTATTATTCTCTTTTGCCCTTTTCCAAACAATTTGTGCTTTATTTGTTATGTCATTAAATTCTTCAATAAATTTATCTGGTAATTTAGATAAAATTTTTATTCTTCTTTTTAATACTCTAACCACTGCTTTTTCATAATCATTTAAGTTTTTTTCTTTTTCTGCTTTATTTATTAACTTTATAAAATCTTTATCTAATATTAATTTTTTAATCAAAACCTCTGCTTTACCCAAAATTAAACCTCTATCTTCAGCAGCTTTTTGAGGCATATAAGTATTTAAATCCCACGCAGCTAAAGCGCATAATCTTTGTATTGAATCAATAGTTTTATATCTTTCTAAAATTTCTTTTATTAATTTGTTTCTAAATTTCATTGTTTATTTAAATTATAATAAAAAATTTATTTTATAATTTCAACAACTTTATTAACGGGGATAGGTGAAGTGATTATTTTTATATTTTTCGTTTTATTAATAGATTCTAGGGTTTCTTTGCCTATTATTTTATCATCATCGAGCCAATAAACGTCTAAGTCAACAAAAGTATTTTTGTTCCAAAAACTTCTTATTTGCTTATCTGGAAAAATAAAAATCATACCATCATAATCTACATAATTCTGCTTATCATGTGTTTTATTCTGCTCAGTCTGCGTTAAGTCTGATACAATCTGAGTTCTGAAAGGTTTTTTAACAAACATCAATCCCCTTTCCCATTCTTCTCGATTTTTTGCTTCTCTTAAAAGATAAACTTTACCTTCAATTTCGTAAAGAACTAATGGTTCAGAAATTTTTTCAATTTGGTAGTTTTTGTTTAAATAGAATTTGCGAAAATAAATTTTTTCAATATATACTGACTGATTCGGACTAAGCACAGACTGCTTGGACTCAATATTTCTGCCCGTGTAGATCAGTGTTTGATCTATGTTCGGTTTGTTCCTGTTCGTGTTAAGTCCGTTTAAGTCCGTATTTGATCCGTGTGGTTTCTGTTTTACTTTTAAATAAACTTCAACTCCTCCGCCAATCATTGTTTCTTTTGAAAAATCTTGATCAAAAATAAAATTACCTAAAGAATAAAAAATATATTTAGATTTATATTTTTCAATATTTTGAATTATATGGGGATGATGACCGATAACTAAATCTGCGCCTGAATCAATAGCTAATCTTGCTAATCTTTTTTGTCTTTCATTGGCTTCTTTTTTGTATTCATCGCCCCAATGGAAAGTTACAAATAAAATATCCACTTTTTCTTTTGCTTTTTTAATATGTTCTTCTAAGTTTTTATCAATGACTGCTATCCCGATTTTATTTTCATCTGCTTTTAAATGTTTCAAAAAATCAGAAAAGCCTAAAAAACCAATTCTTATACCATCTTTTTCGATAATAAGCGGCTGATAAGAATCTCCATAATAATAAAGTCCACTTGCTTTTATATTTTTCAAAGTATCGCTAAAAGCTCGCCTTCCATAGTCAAAAATATGATTATTAGCAATATTTAAAATGTTAATATTTGCATCTTTTAAGGCTTGTAAAACTTCTGGTTTCATTCTAAAAGAATATTTACTACCAACCTTAATTCCGCTTGTTGCTACTGGTCCTTCAATATTAGCCACTACATAATCAAAAGATTTTAAATAATTATTAATTTTTTCAAATAAAGTATAGTAATTTTTGTTCAAAATTTTTAATTTTTTCTCAACATTTCTATCCATCATTATATCTCCTATAAACAATATTTTTATATCCCTTTCCTTATCTAAATTGTTATATAAAGCAATTGAAGAGCTCTTAGTAAAAATAAAAAACAAAAAAAGCATAAAACTTAAAATTAGAGTTATTCTTAAAAAATTTTTCATCTTAAATCACCGCTTCCTTTTATTTTCTTTCTTATTTTTCTATCAAAAATTTTTTGAATATTATTTTGAGCAATTTCATCTAATGAAAGCCCAAGTTCTGAAGATAAATTCGCTAAATACCATAAAATGTCTCCAAGTTCAAATTCAATCATTTTTAAAAATTCTTTATCGATTTTTCCTTTTTTATCTCTAAATAGTTTTTTAAATTTTTCAAAAACTTCTCCTGTTTCTCCCGCAAGACCAAGTAATGGGTAAATAAAAGATTTTCCAATTTTAGGATAGATTGCTGTCCTCCTTGCTAATTTTTGATAAGTCTTAAAATCCATAAAGATATTATAAATTAAATTTTAAGTTGGCCTATTTAAGCTTAGAAACAATGAACAATAAATTAAGTGGTAAATAATTATCCGCGTTCATCATTGATTCTTTATGTCCGCTTAAATCAGTGGCTATTCAGTGTTAATCTGTGGTTCATTAAATATCCGCGTTAATCAGCGGTTTCATTCCATCCGCGTATATCCGCTGTTAATAAATATCTGCGTTAATCCGCGGTAATTAGTATTAAAATTAAATTAACGGGGTGTGGCCTAATGGTAAGGCGCCAGCTTCGGGTACTTAGAAATTAGGGGTCGAATCCCATCACTTCTACAAAAAATGAAAATTTTAATTACCGGAGGAGCAGGATTTATAGGAAGTAATTTAGCAGCAAAATTAATTAAAGAAGGGTATAAAGTTTTTATCATCGATAACCTTTCATCCGGTAAAAAAGAAAATATTCCTAAAGAAGCAATTTTTTATAAAGCTGATATTAGAAATTTAGATAAAATTTTACAGTTATTTAAAGGAATTGATTGTGTTTTTCATTTAGCTGCAAATCCAAAAGTTGTTTATTCAGTTCAAAATCCAATAGAAACTCATGATATCAATGTTAATGGTACTTTAAATGTTCTTTATGCAAGTTATAAAAATAAAGTTAAAAGATTAATTTTTGCTTCTAGTTCAGCAGTTTATGGAAATATACACAGACAGAAACAGACTAAACGCGGACATAACGGACATATACAGACAAATAAAATAGTTCCTTTAAGAGAAAATATGAATCCTAATCCTATTTCTCCTTATGGGCTTCATAAATTAATTGGTGAATATTACTGCAAAATTTTTTCTTATCTTTATAACTTAGAAACTGTATGCTTAAGATATTTTAATGTTTATGGACCAAAAATGGATCCTGAAGGACCTTATGCTCTAGTAATTGGAAAATTTTTAAAACTTAGTAAAGAAAACAAACCACTCACAATTTATGGGGATGGGAAGCAAACAAGAGATTTTATCTTTGTTGATGATGTTGTTTCAGCAAATATTTTAGCAATGAAAAGTAAAAAAGTTGGCAGAGGTGAAGTTATTAATATTTGCTCAGGAAAAAATTATTCAATTAACTATATTGCTAAACTTATTGGAGGTAAAAAAATTTATCTTCAAGCAAGAAAAGGAGAAATGAGACATACTTTAGGAGATAATTCTTTAGCAAAAAAATTACTCGACTGGCAACCTAAAATTAGTTTAGAAGAAGGAATTGAAATTTGCAAGAATTATTTTAGAATTTAACCAAACTTATATTAAAATATAAGAATGGTTGAGTTACCAATTGTCAAAAAATTAAAGAAAAGACTTCATAGAGAAATTGCTATTTTTCAAGATATTTTAGTTCGTGAAGTTTTTTACTATTTCGAAACTGCTGTTTTACACGGTGGAACTGCTATTTGGCGATGTTATCAAGGAAATAGGTTTTCTGAAGACGTCGATTTTTATCTTTCTCCCAGAGAAAAAAATAAAATTTTAAAATTTTTTGAAAAATTAGAAAATTTAGGAATTAAAATTCTAAAAAAGAAATTTACTTCCAATGCCTTTTATTCGAGATTGAAACAAAATGAAGTTGAAATAAGATTAGAAGTTTTATTTAAAAAGATTGAAAATTATATAACCAAAGAGTATGAAACAGCTGAAGGTTTAAGGTTTGTAGTTAATACTTTATCGGCTGAAGATTTAATTAAAGAAAAGATTGAAGCTTATCTTAAAAGAAAAATGATAAGAGATTTATATGATATTTATTTTCTTTTAAATTATGCTGACAAAGTAAAAATTAAAAAAGAAATAATCAAATTGTTAAATAATTTTCAAAAACCGATTGATGAAAAAGAGTTAAAATTTTTAATTATTGTCGGAGTAGCACCAAAATTGGATGACATTTTAAATAAAATTAAAAATTATGCAAAAAAATAAACACATTAAAAAAATAAGAGAATTTATACAGAAAACCCCTGTTTTTACCTCTAGAGATATTCAAAGAATTGTTAAAGATAAAAATTATGCTTATCTAATTTTGAATAAATTAACAAAACAAAAAGAAATTTTTAGAATAACAAAAAGTTTTTATAGCAAATTTGATGATCCTATTCTTTCAGTTTTCTGCTTTAAACCCGCCTATTTAGGGCTTTATGAAGCCTTAAGTTTATATAATTTTTGGGAGCAAGAAACAAATGTTGTTATTATTACTACAAAGAAAGTAAGACAAGGTATAAGAAAAATTTTAGATTCAAATGTCATTATAAAAAGATTAAGACCTAAATATTTTTTTGGCTTTGATTATCTAAAATATTATGATTTTTACTTACCAGTTTCTGATTTAGAGAAAACTTTAATTGACTTTATTTATTTTAAAGAGCCAATACCATCAAATCTATTAAGAACCATCAAAAACAAAATAAACATTCAAAAACTCAAAAATTATCTTAAAAAATATCCCCCAAATTTTCAAAAAATATTCAAATCAAAAATAAAGATTTAAAAAATAGAAAGTATTTTCTCATTTTCTTAAGAAATTGAGAAATTCAAACAACAATTATTTCTAGATTATTTCATTAATTTGGAGTTTGTTTTATAATCAAAATATGAACAATGTGGAAAAATTGCAATAAGAAATTTTTAAAAAGATGACGCCTGAAAAAAGGTTAAAATTATGGGCTGGTTTGTTTTTATTAGCAAAAGAATTGGCCGGTGATAAATTAATTTATTATGACGAAAAAATTAGAAAACTCAAGAAGATCGCTCGTCGAAATCGTAAAAATTCTCGATAAATTAGAAATTCCCTATTTGATTACTGGTAGTATAACTTTTTTTAATTTTTTGAATGAAAAATTTATTGAATTAAACAAAAGTACCTATTAGAGGCAGTACAACCATCAGTTGGCCAATTAGTACAACTCCATCCACTTGGTGGGTTAGCTAGATCATATGTAAGTTCATAAATACTTGGCGCTTGTTTTTTTGACTGTTCTAATCTTGCTCTTAAAACAAAATGGTTGGTAACACTGGACGTATCACTACAAGGAATATAAAGATATGGATCACCGTTAGGAGGCGTTGGTAAATCAAAAGAAAGGGCAGCTGATGAAAAAGCATTTTTTAAATTTGACCAGGAATCTGAAGTATCAGGAGCAGAAGGAAATTCTCCTTTTTGGACGAAATATAAAGTTAAGTAATTTGCTAAAATTCTTAAATCCGAAACTCTTTGATTATCTCTATTTCTTATTTCTTCATAGGTTTGGCATTTATCAGTCCTTACCCATCCTTGAGGAACATCACAAGGAGTTGGGAATTCTTTACATTCACCAGTTTGAGGATTATAAGCAGGGGTAATTACTTGAGCGCAAAAAGGTTTTGGTTCGATACGAAAGGTTGGTTTACATACCCCCATAGCATCTGGATATGGTGGCACAGTTGAACCATTTTCATAAACACATTCATAACCAGAAGGACACGGAAAACCAGCTATGCCACCACATTTTGAAACTGGCTTTGTTTCAATGGGTTTTGGAGCACTTACAATTCTTCTTACAATCAAAGCATCAATCCCGTAAGTACTTTTATCCATAAAACCATAAACATTAATTTTATCGCCAACTTGAAAATCATCTAATTTTGCTTTTTGTCTATTTCTTAAAAGTAAAATTGTATCATTAGAGACTTGTATCGCTAATTCTCTTTGCAAAATTGGTTTTCTTAAATTCAAAATACAAGGCATTGATCTGCCTTGACTCGGCGAAGCAGGCCCGCTTTGACTCGGCGAGGCAGGCTTTTTACTTTCTTCTGATTCAAACATTAAGCATTTCCAACCTGTATCTCTGACTGCAAAAAAGATTGCTTTGACTCCTTGAAGACCTGGATTATTTAAAATTCTTGTGATTCTTAAATTGTTTATTTGAATAATCGCATCATCTTTCCTATCTTTATCTGGTAAAATTGATTTTAAAACTTCTGGAGTAATTGGCTTTGCTTCTTGAACTTGAGGAATTGCTGGTTTAACGCCACGAGGAAGAGGCGCAACGAGCAATGGTATAGCTGGAATTAATGACGGAGCTTCTTTTATTTCTTTCTCTGATTTTTCTTGAGTTGGCTGTGGCGGGGGAACAGCTTGTTGAGGAACTTGTTGAATCTGACCACTTTGAATAATCTTTTGTAAAATATCCACAATCTGCCTTAAAAGATTAGGATCGACTTGAACATTTTGAGCTAAAGCAAAACTAAAAACCAAGAAAAATATGCCTAAAAATAATAATTTTTTCATCTTTTTAAAATTTTAATTCGACTTCCTTTTTAAATTATATCAAACCTTTAATTTCTTTAATAAAATTTTTTAATCTGGCTCTCTTTGATTTCTTTTACTATCACTGGATTAGGTTTTTTAGCAATCTCTTAATATTGTTTTAACAAAATTTTTTGTTTTATCTGAGACTTTTCTACTTTTATTTATTACACCTAAGATTTTCCTAAAAGAAAAATTATTTAAAACCCATTTATATGCCTTTTCATTACCGTATTCCAAAAGCCTTTCAATTATATAATCTTGATGTTTTTTAAGATCTAATTTACTAAAATCAGTCTCCAAAAATATTTTTTAAAACTCTTTGATATTTTCATTAATTTAATTTTACTACAGATTTAAACTCAGAAAAGAGCCTTTTTATCTTGAAAATTTCATTTTCTGAATTTCTTAACCTGCCTGCAGGCAGGAAAATTGAGAAATTGAAATTCTTTAGGACGTACGACGTCATAAAATCCCCTCTTTCCAAACATACATTCTGTGTGCTATAATATGTTAGATGACTAAATTTAAAATTAACTTCAAAGCTCCATAAGTTTTTCTAAGATACAAATAGTAGAGCAAAGCACACCACAGGGCTTGCCCTGTATCGTGCTATGTTCTGGTACAGGGCAAGTTTTGTATTTATGATGAAATTTTATTTTTCTTTTTCTGACTTTCCTTGTCTGACAGCAAGCAGGTTAAGAAATTGAGAATAGTAAGTATATTAAAAAACTACAATAAATGAGTTAAAAGTTTTGAATAAAAATTTTCAAAACTCAATTCTTCTGCTCTCACTTTAAGATTTTGAGAAAATTTATTTTAAAATTTATAAATATTATGAAAGTTTTAATAGTGATAACTCATGGAGTTGTGGGCGGGGCTACAAATTCAGTTTATTTTTTAGCTAAAGGGTTAAAGGAAAAAAATGTTGATGTAATGGTTGGTTTTGGTGAAGGAGAATATTTAAAAGAAAAATTAGAAAAAGAAAATATACCCTATATAAATTTTAAATGGCTTAAAAGAACGCACAATCCTTTAGCTAATTTATTTTTTATTTTAGAAATTAAAAAATTTTTAGATAAAGAGCATTTTGATGTTGTTCATTTTAATTCAACAAATGCCTTATTTGGAGCTATTGGAGCCAAACTTTCAAAATCTAAGCCAAAAACAGTTTTTACTTTTCATGGACTTTCTGTTTTAGATCCAAATTATAAAAAATACAATCCAATAAAAATAATCTATTGGATAATTTTTAAATTTTTACTTTATTTTATAGATGTGCCAGTTTTTGTTTCTTATCATAATTTAGAAATCGCTAAAAAAATTCATTTAACAAATAAGGGAGTTGTTATTTATAACGGAATTCCTAATCCTCATTTTTTAGAAAGAGAATTAGCAAGAAAATTTTTTGAAGATCAATTAAAAATTGATTTAAAAGAAAAATTTTTAATAGGTTCTATTGGAAGATTAGATTATCCAAAAAATTATGAATTTTTAATTCAAATTTTCCCAGAAATTTTAAAATTAAAAGAAAATTCAATTTTAATTATTATTGGCGAAGGAGGAGAAAGAAAAAAATTAGAGCGGCTAATTGAAAAATTGAATTTAAAAGAAAAAATATTCTTAATTGGCGAAATAAAAGATGCCTCGAAATATCTAAAAGGATTTGATTTATTTGTTTTACCTTCTCGTTACGAAGGATTATCAATAACTCTTATTGAGGCTCTTTTTGCAAAAATCCCGATTTTGGCAAGCGATGTTGGGGGGAACAAGGAGATTGTTGGAAAAGATTGCGTTTATAAATTTAATGATAAGGGAGAATTTTTAGAAAAAATAAAAAATCTGAAAATCCCAGAACCTAAAGATGATTTTAAAATAAATGAGATGATTAAAAATTACATACAGCTTTTTGAAAGGCTTTATAGACATCCTCAATTTTAATACCACTTACAAGTTTTTTATTATAATCTCTTCTATAGAAAGCCTCTTTTAAATATGGGTTAATTACTTTTATCATTCTTCCATAATCATAAATTTCCCATGGGCTTGTACAAGTAAACAAAGCTATTATTCTTTTTTTTAAATATAATCCTAAATGCATTGCTAGAGTATCACCGCAAATTAAAATATTGCATTTATCTATATCTTTCATGTAATCCAAAATGTTTTTTCTTTGTTTTAAATAAAATACATTATACCCTTCTTTTTCTAATTTTTTCTTTAATATATGATAATATGGCCATTTTTTCATAGGCCATTTTTCACCGGCTCTTTTTTCTAATGCCACAACTATTTTTTTGTTTTTTAGCACACTTTTCTTTGTCTTATTATAATTTAGTAAATATTCTTCGCCTTTAAATTTAAAACCTAGCATTTCGAATAAAATTTCTTGATATGTTTTTTTATTTTTCCACTTTAATTCATTTGCTCTTTCTTTGCCATATTTAGAAATTAGACTCATATCATACCATTTTCGGGTTTCTTTAGTATAAGAAAGCTTATTTTTCTTAAAATCAAAATAGACTCCAATTAATTTTTTAGTTTTTAATTTTGCAATATTTTTAGAAATCTTTTCGTCTTCTTCTAAATTTAAAATTAAATCGAAATTAATTTTTTGTAATCTGTCTATCTGTTCTTCTGTAAAGGTTTTTAATCTATCTAGTTTAGGTAATAATGGTATAGCTTTTTTTGAAGTAATCCAAAATATATTTCCTTTTAAAACTCTTAATAAAGGCGTTGTTCTTACTACATCACCCAATGCTCCGATTTTTACTATTAAAATTTTACTCATTATTGTAAATCTCTATTGCTTTTTGGGCTATTTTTCCCCATTTGAAATTTTCTCCTATTTTCAAAGATTCTTTAGAAAATTCTAAAATTAAATTTCTGTTTTTATAAAAAATCTTAATTCTTTCGGCTAATTCAATGGGATCAGGCTTAATTAAAAAACCATTTTTACCATCTTTTATATACTCGCTGAAAGAACCAACATTTGTAGCAATAACAGGAATTCCATAAGCTAAAGCAGTGCTAATTATTCCTGATTGAGTTCCCTTTTTATAAGGTGCAACTAAAATATCAGCTTTTTTTATCAATTCACAAAGTTCTTCATTTGGAATCCAATAATTTTTAAAATCTATTTCTAATTCTTTTATTTGATTTTTTAATTCGTCTCCTATATTTCCCCTACCTGCTATTGTTAAATTTATCTTAAAGCCTTCTTTCTTTAAAATCTCAAATGCTTTTATTAAAATATCAAGTCCTTTATATTCTTCTAATCTGCCAAAAAATAAAACATTTAATAAATCTTTATCTAAATTATATTCTTTTATAAGATTAGGGCATAAATCACTATGAATTCCCAATGGTAAAACATAAATTTTTTTATTATCGAGATATTTCTTTAAACTTTCTTTCATAAAATTGCTATAAACCAAAACAATGTCTGCTTTTTTACAAAATATTTTTTCAAAAAAATTAACAAAAAGAGCTGGCTCTTCTTTTGGTTCAAATGGATTATCATGAACGGCATAAAAAATTTTGTATCTTAAAAATGGCCGAAAAAGAAAAATAAAAATGGACCAGATATGAAAATGGGTTATGTGAACAATTTTGGGTTTTATTTTGAAAAGAATTTTTATTAATTTAATCCATTTAAAAAATAAAAAAGTATTTAGAAAAAAGCTAAAGTAGTTTGAGCTGAAGGTTTTAATAATTAAAACTTTTCTAAATTCATTTTCAATGAATTTTTCTCTTAATTCATTACCTTCTGAAATTAAAATATAATGAAAAAATTTATTTTCTATCAAACCATTAGAAAATTCTAAGGCGTCAATAGCTCCTCCACCATATTTTTGTAAGGATACTAGTAATATCTTATTCATTTTTTAATAATTTTAATATTCTTTCTCTTTGGATTTTTGAAAATTTTTCTATTGTCCATTCTTTTGCTTTTTCAATATTATTTTTTGAAATTTGTTCGTAAATTTGTGGATTTTTTATTAAAAATTCTATTTTATTTACAAATTCATCAATTAAACATTTTTCATCTTCTTTATAATCTATTAAATACCCATTTATGCCGTCTTCTATAATTTCTTCTGGTCCACCGCATTTTGTAGCAATAACAACTAAACCTTGACTTATAGCTTCTAAAACAACTAAACCTAAACCTTCTCCTGGTCTTGAAGGGAAAATTAAAATATCTGATTGGCTGTATAATTCAATTATTTTATTAAAATCTTTCATCCATCCATAAAAATTTACATAATTTTTCAAATTTAATTTATTTGCTAAATCTAGAAGATAATTTTTCAGATCTCCATCACCAACAATTTTCAAAAAAGCACTATACCCCTTTTCTCTTAATGCTTTTAGAACAAAAATAGAAGTATGCGGATTTTTTTCTTCAGCTAATCTTCCAACAAAAATTAATTTAATTTCTTTAGGATTTATTGTTTTGAATAAGCCTATCTGACTTTCTTTTAAAGATGAAGTTCTTACAAGTACGCTTTTATTTGTTCTGTATTTCTTTAGTAAATACTGACTTAATATCCAATTTTCATTAGCTATTTTTTGGGAAATTTTTTGTAAAACTAATAGAAAATATTTCAAAAATTTGTTTTTCTTTTTACGGTAATTCAGTTCTGGATAATCTCCAATAATATAAACAATAAACTTTGCTTTTTCGCAAATTAATTTCAAAAGCAGAAATTCAAAAGCAACGTATTCAAAAAAGGGAGCAAAAACTAAATCTATATCTTTTAAAATTTTTCTATTTTTCCAAATTTCTTTTAAAGTAAAAAATATATTTATCAAGCGATCAAAAATATATCTTTTTTCCTCTCGAAAATTTGGTCCAATTATAAAAATTCCATTCTTCGAGCCCCAATTATAAACATATCCATCAAATTTTTCTTTCACTTTAAATCCGATTAAAACCAATTTTTCAATCTCTTCAAATTTAAAACCTGAAATTCCATATTCTTCATACCACAAAAGTCCATCTGATATTAAGTTATTTGCATCAAGATAAAATTTATTTTTGGTTATAAGACAAAGTTTCATTTTTTAAAAACATAATTAGCTTCAGGTTTTACTTTGCCATCAAAAATTTTCTGTATCTCATTATCGTCTAGTAAAACTAAATTTCCTTCTTCTGTTAATTTAAATATTTTATAACCATTTTTCAGTAAAAAACTTACTGCTTCGTTGTGCAAATTATCATTACCATATTCCATTATTATAATTGGTTGAAAATTCTTAATTAAATTACAACCTCCCCTCAAAACATAGGGTTCTGCACCCTCGACATCAATTTTCATTATTGTTGGAGGTTGGTGATTTAAAATATAACTATCTAATTTTTGAGTTAGAACTCTTATTGTTTTAAATCGCTTATTACATTTTTTATGCGGAATCAGCGAACCATCTCCAGTATTAAATGTACTAGTCGGAGCATAAAATTCTATTTCACCATTTTTATCATATAATGCTATTTGATTTAGAAATGTATTTTTAAATTTTTTAATCTGGGCGTTTTTTTCTAAAATTTCAAAAATTTTAGGCAATGGTTCGAATGCATGAATTTCTCCTTTGGTTATAAACTCCTGAGCTAATAGAGTATAAAAACCATAATTAACCCCAATGTCATAGAAATTATCATTTTCTTTAAAATTTTTAATTAAAAATTTTACAATTTTTAATTCTTCACCGTGCAAAACACCAAAAAAATATAAACCCGATGACATTCTATCAGCTAAATAAACTTCCAGAGATCTTCCCCAGAAAGTTTTGACTTCTTTTTTAAAATCTTTGTTAAAAATTTTTTCAATTAAAATCGAATATCCCTTCAAAATCGATTTCTTACCAACTATAAACACTCTAATCAATTTGCTACTAAATTTATCATTCATATAATGATGATATTTTCTTATTTTTGGTTCTATTTTTGCTAACTTATTTAAAAATTCTTCTTTTTTATCCATTTTTTATTAGCTTTAAATATTGCATAACGACATTTCTAATATCTAATTTTAAGGCATCTTGTTTTAATTTCTCGCCAATTTCCTTCCTAAATTTTTCATCTTCAATCAATTTTTTTGTATAATTTATAAACTCTTCCTCGCTATTTGCAACTAAAATATTATTCCCATATTCTTGACTATAAATATCTTTAAATATAACCACTGGCAATCCGCTCGCCATTGCCTCTAAAATTGCATTACTAAAACCTTCTCCTTTTGAAGGAAAAAGGCATATATCTGCAGCTTTTAAGTATAATGGTATTAGTTCATTTTTAATATAGCCTAATAATAAAAACCTGCCCTCCAATTTTTCTTCTTTTATCTTTGTTATTATTTTTTCTTTTGTTTCGCCTTCACCAATTAAAATCATTACAAAACCATCTACCTTTTTTACAACATCTATCAAAAAGATATGATTTTTAGGTAAAGTAAAACGAGCTACATAAATTGTTAATATTTTATTTAATGGTAAGTTCAGTTTCTTTCTTAAGCTTTCTTTATTTTCTTGAATTTCAAATTGGCTTAAATCAATACCATTAGGTATGGTAATAATTTTGTCTTTTAGGTTAGGGAATGTATTTTTTAAAGATTCTGAAACCATTTCTGATACTCCTATTAATTTATCAAAATAGCTTAAAACTTTTAAATAAATAATTTTAAAAATACCATGATCTGGATTCTTATAAAAATGTCTTGAATAAATAAATCTTTGTTTCTTTTTACCAAAAATTTTTATTAAAACATAGACGAAAAAATTTGCCGGAAAATCTCTTGCCCAGATTGTTTCTGCGTTATCCCAATAATTTTTCAGATCTTTATTAAAAATTTTTGTTAGTAAAGATAAAAAATGAATTAGATATTTCCTTTTTGAGGGCGAATCACCTAAAGATTTATTAGTAATTGTTAAAAAATTAATATTTTCCTTTTTGAGTTCTTGTTCAAATTCATCTGATTTAGCAAGATTGATTATTATAAAATCTAAATTTTGCTTTTTAAATTCTTTGGATAACAAAACAAGCTGTCTTTCGCCACCGCCATATCTTACTGGAGTATGAAAAATAATTAGTTTAACCATTTATTTGCCCAAAGTTGAAAAATGAATAAATACCAAATTTTAAAATGATTTTTCAATTTATTAGCATAAAAACTATCTTTAATTTCTTTAACATATCTATAATTTAAAATTCCAATTTTGTTAACATTTTCTTCTGATAAAATTTCTTCAACTAAATTTTTTAATTCTTTTTTTAACCATTCATTTTGGGGAATTCCAAAACCATGTTTAGGTCTTTCAAATAACTCGCGAGGTATATATTTTGCTAAAAGTTTTTTGAGAATATACTTACCAGAATTTTTAGTAAATTTATATTTAAGTGGTAAAGGAGCAACAAATTCTAAAATTTTATGGTCCAATAATGGTTCTCTCGTTTCTAAAGCAACAGCCATACTTGCTCGATCTACTTTAGTTAAAATATCTTCAGGTAAATAATACTTCGCATCAGTAAGCATCCACTGCATTACAGGAGGCAAATTATTTAACTTTTGATTATTCAAAATAAAATTTATATCTTTATTAAATAAAAAATCATTTTTAACTAATTCTCGGTAATCGTCCAAAAAGCAACTGCTAATATATGAAAATTTTTCTAAATTACTTCTCAACTTTATAAGTTTCAAAAATTTTTCTATTCTATATGGATCTTCTTTTTTAAGTTTTAATATTAAATTAAATAGAGGTGAAAATTTTTCGTTAAACAAAAATTTTTTTTCTAAAATAAACCTATAAACCCAATATTTATCATAACCACCAAAAAATTCATCACCTCCATCTCCACTTAAAATAACTTTAACTTTTTCACGAGCAATTTTTGAAACTAAATGAGTTGGAATTGCTGAAGAATCACCAAATGGTTCATCGTAAATTTCTGGTAATTTAGGGGTTATCTCCAGGGCTTCATTAATCGAACAAAAAATTTCAGTATGATCAGTCCCTAAATATTCAGCAATTTTTTTAGCCCATTTACTTTCATCATATTTATCTTCATAAAAGCCGATTGTGAAGGTTTTTAATTTTTGAGAAATATTTTTTTGAAGTAAAGCTGTTACTGTTGAAGAATCAATGCCACCGCTTAAAAAAATACCAACCGGAACATCAGAAACTAACCTTAATTTAAAAGATTCAATTAAAATTTGTTCTAAATTTTCAATTAATTCATTTTCATCTAATTTTTGATCTTTAATTTCAAAATATTTTTTATAAACCTGCTCTAAATCCCAATATTTTTCTTTTTTTATCTTTCCGTTTTTATCAACAATCAAATAACTGCCTGGTTCTAATTTATAAACATTTTGCCAAATTGAGTAAGGATAGAAAATATAGCCATATCTAAAAAATAAAAATAATCCTTCTTTGCTGATTTCTTTTTTAAATTTAGGATGCTCTAAAAAAGCTCTTGTTTCTGAAGCAAACATAAAAAGACCATCTTTAAAATAATAATATAGCGGCTTGACTCCCATTCTATCTCTAATTAAAATTAACTCTTCTTTTCTTTGATCCCAAATGGCAATAGCAAACATCCCTCTAAATCTTGAAAGACAATCCAATCCCCACTCTTTATAAGCATAAATAATAACCTCAGTATCAGAATTTGATTTAAATTTATAACCTAAACTTTCCAATTCTTTTTTAATCTCTTGAAAGTTATATATTTCACCATTAAAAACAACAATAATCTCGTTTTTGTCATCAAACATTGGCTGATGACCCAAGGGTGATAAATCTAAAATCGAAAGTCTTCTATTAGCAAGCCCCAAACTTAATTCTTTTTTAATATAATTTCCAGCATCATCAGGTCCACCATGTTTTAAAGAATCCCTCATTAAAGTCAAAACATTTTCTAAATCATATTCCCCCTTATAATTAAAATCCCAAAAACCTGCTATTCTACACATATAATATAAATATTTTAACTCTTATTTTTTAGTAAACTATTGTGGTTTTTTCAAATTAGCAATTATCATTATTGTTTTCGAAAATAATTTGCTAAACCCGTTGATATATATAACTTTTTCTAAACTAAATCCATTAATTTCTAAAAAATATTTCACTAAATGTATATTAGGTATAAAAATATGCTGATCATATAGAGGATGTAATTCTGGAGAAAAATTTTTCCCAAAAAACCCAGAAAACCTATCTTTTAATAAATACAAAATTTTACTTTTCAAATTATGAACATTAGGAAAAGTCAAAATTAATACGCTGTTATTCTTTAGTATTTTAGATGTTTCATTTAAAAAATATATAAGGATTAGTAAGATGTTCTATCACTTCTGTAGCTATAGCTAAATCAAATTTATCGAAATTATTTATTACTTTCTCTGACCAATAAGGAGTACATAAGTCTATATTATCTAAAAACTGAAATTGAGTGAATTCTCTTTGATCCTTCACGTCCAGGCCATAAACATATTGAAATCCTTTGCGAATTAATTCCTGAACAATATAAGCCCTGCCACAACCTAAATCAATTATCTTTGTTGATTTTTCAAAGTTATTTATTATATAACCCACAACTGATTTTAAAATTATCTCTGTATTTTTATCCATGATGAATTTTTTATTTTATTTTTACTTAAGAGAAATTTTAGTTGAATAAGTAGTTTATCAATAAAATATTGCCATTTATATGGTGATAGTACCATGGACAGAATGTAAAAAATGATAAAATGTTTTTTATTTTTTAATCTTAACTCTAAAGCAACTGAATGGAAAAAACTACTTAATAAATGACATTTTTTTATAAATCGAGATGATGGTGGTTTGATTTTTTTATTAAGGTTTATTACAAAATCATCTTCTATGAATCTTTTAGAAAACACACTTTTCCTTATTTCTCTAGATATCTTGAATTGGATTATATCCTTATCTGGATTTTTCATTTTATAAACTCTATATTTTAATAATGGTTCTTCTATATTAGAAACACCATATCCAGATATAATTGCTCTACATAAAAAATCTACATCTTGAGCATATTTAATATTCCTATAACCAATTAAGCGATCTAGAAGCTGTTTCCTAAACATCCAAGTTGGATGTAATATTGTAATTTTACCTAGAAGATATTCTAGGGGATGTCCTCTGCCTGAATGAATGACGCGTCCGATTTCCTGACCATCTTCATTTATCAATATTACACCTGTACCACATAAAAAAATGTTTGTATTTTTATCTAAAAAATTTACTTGTTTTTCTAATCTTTGCGGTAAAGATATATCATCGGCATCCATTCTAGCTATATATACACCTCGACAAATTTTTAAAGCCTCATTTAAGGAATACGCTAGTCCTCTATTCTCAGTATTTTTCAAAATAATTATTCTTGGATCCTTTTTTTTCCAATGACTTAAAACATCATCTAATTCATGGCACCTAGGATTATCATTTATTATTATAAATTCAAAATCTTTAAAACTTTGCTCCAAAATACTTTCTATACTTAAATCTAAATATTCTCTTGACTCATTAAACACACTCATAATAACTGAGACTAAAAGGTTGCGCATTATAAACTTAAACTCTTATTTAAGAAATTTATTAATAAAATTATTTATTTTTCTTTTTAAAAAAGCAAGAAGCACTTGCGGAAATTTAAATAGGTATTCTTTGATAGATATATAACTGGGGTCAACTTTGGCTTGCCATATTTCTGGATGAACAATATCTAAAATATAGATGTCAAAATTTTTGTAAAAATTTTTGTAGAATTCATTTTTAATAGATTCGCTTTTAGTAAATATTAACAAATTTTGTCTATAATAATTTGCAATTTTATGGTTATTCCATATTATTGGCCTTACATCAATAAAGTAGTACCCCGAATGTTTAAAATAATTTACCCAAAAACTTTGCCATCGTTCGTTGCAATGTCCTGTACCTCCTTGATAAGGAATAGCCGCAGAAAATATTATATTATTTGAACACTTTTCTAAATTTTTCAGAAAAATTTTGACTTTATCTGAGGGTATATGTTCAGCTACTTCTAAGGATATAGCAACATCAAATTTTCTTCCAATATCTAAATCTATCGTTAAATCTTTAGCTATAAAAACCTCTTTTGGTATTACCAGATCTTCTAGAGGTACCCAATCCCCATCTATACCGCAAACATCAAGAATTCCATTTTCTATAAAACTCTTTATAAAAAAACCTAAACCACACCCCAAATCTATAACACTATTAGGTTTAAATATCTTTATAAACAAAGGAACTAATTCTTTCGCAGATTCTTCTGCTGTTTTCGAAAAATCTTTAAAAAATTTATTAGAATATAAATTGTATTTCATTAAATTTTTGTTACAATTTCAGTATATATTTCAAGGGTTTTAAATTATAGTTTTTATTTTTGTAAATATGACCGCATAAAATTCGATTATAATTATATTATAATAAAATTTATGGGCTTTCTAATTTATAAACTTTTTCAAACCATTCAATTGTTCTTCGGACTCCTTCTTCAAAAGAAATTTTTGGTTGCCAATTTAAAAGTTTTTTTGCCAAAGAAATATCAGCTCGCGTATGTTTTACATCACCAGGACGCGGAGGTAAATAAACTTTTTCACCGCCAATCAAATCAGCCAAATAATTTACAGAATAAGATTTATCACTGCCAATATTTATCACTTCCCCACCTTTTAATTTATTACTTTTCATAGCTTTTATATTAGCTTCAACTACATCATCAATATAACAAAATCCCCTTGTTTGCTTGCCATCACCATAAATTGTAAGTGGCTTTCCTTCTTTTTTTAGTTTTAAGTATTTACCGATCACCAAACTATATTCTGAATCAAAATTAATTCGTGGACCATAAACATTAAAATAACGCAAAGAAATAATAGGTATTTTATAAAGATTAGTAAAAAGCTTAGCAAATTGCTCACCAACATATTTTTGTAAACCATAAGGAGAAATTGGATTAGGAATCATTGTTTCTTTTAAAAGTAATTTCTTTTGATCGCCATAAACTGATGAGGAGGAAGCAAAGAGGATTCTTTTGACTTTATTGTCAGCTGAAGTTTTAAAAATATTTACTGAACCAACTATATTAACTTCTGAAGTTAAAACAGGATTTTGAACAGATACAGGAACACGCGGAATAGCTGCTAAATGAAAAACTATTTCGGGCTTTTCTCTCTGAAAAATTTTTGTTATCTCTGAAGAACAAATATCAATTTTATAAAATTTTGCTTTTTTATTTAAATTTTCTTTTTTGCCAGAAAAAAGATTATCAATCACTATCACTTTATAACCATCTTTAATAAGTCTATCTACCAAATGGAATCCTATAAATCCTGCACCTCCAGTAACTAAAATTTTCATAGTTTAAAATTTAATATTAATTAAAGACCTTTTAACTTTTATTATTAAGCCAATCTTCAAAAAGTCTTTTTAATAGTTTTTTGTTTTTTTAAATATTGGAAATTTATTCTCCAAGCAGTTTCAAAAAGTGCTGGCTTTAATTTGAGTTTTTTATAATGAACAATTAATGCATTTAAATCTTTAGGCAAACATTTACCACCAAAACCACGATAACCATTATGGAAAATCTTTAAATGACTCTTGCCAATTCGTGGTTCGTTTTCTAAGGCTTCTCTTATTACCTCATAGTTTGCTTTCAATTTTTGACATAAATCATAAATTTGATTAGCAAAAGTTACTTTAAGAGATAAAAAGGCATTAACGGCTTGTTTAATAATTTCTGCTTTGGTAGCAGGAATAATTGAATTATATTTACCTTTAGGTAATAAATTTAAAATTTGTTTGGAGATTGTCCTGGATCTTTTTGTATAACCAATAATTTGAAGATCTGGATATAAAAATGTATTTAAAGGATCTGCTTCTTTTAAAAATTCGGGGTTAAATAAAAATTTATGTGTTGTAAATTTTTTCTGAAAATATTCTGTTGTTCCCGGTAAAACTGTCGATTTAATAATAAAAATTTTTGGTTTTTTAAAATATTCAATATTTTCAATGAGAGCATTTAATTTATAACCAGATTTTTGATCAAATGGTGTTGGTAAACAGAGAAAAACAACTTTTGCTTGATTTACATCTTCTAAATTTCCAATCCTTTTAAATTTATCATAACCATAAACCTCATAACTATTTTTCTTTAACCAATCAAACAAAGTTTTACCAACAATACCCAAACCAATGATTCCAATTTTTTTGCTTCATAATAAAATTTTAACATAAAAAGTTTGCATAATTATCTAAGAATTAAATTTTATTTTGAGCAACCAAATTAAAGATTTCTTTAGGTTCGTTTTCTAAATTGATTATTTTTATTTGATAGTTTTTTGGTTTAAGGTATTCTAAAACTTTTAAAAATTCATCAGCAGAAGCGCGAGTTAAAAATTCAACGCCGTCAAAATCTTAAAATTATTTCTTTTTCTTCTAAACTTAAAAGATAATCTCTTAATTTAATAATCTGCTGTCTAATTAAGATTTGTTTGCCACAAATTTCTTTAATTTTAATTTTCATTTTATAAGTTCAAGAAAATTATATCTCTTTATAATCTTCTTTAATAAACCTTTTCCACCAATTTTGATATTCTTGGGGGGTTGTAAGATGGAATTCGAATGGAGCTAAAAAGCCAATTAATTTTCTTATTTCATAAATTAGTCTATTTTTATTTTCTGGTTTTATATTTTCAGAAATAACTAAAATATCGATATCACTTTCAGGGCCAAAAGTTCCCTTAATGTAAGAGCCAAAAATTAAAATTCTAGCATCTTTTAATTTTTTAGCAAAAAATTTTTTGATAATTTTCAAATATTCTTCAAGATTTTCTAAATAACTATCTCTTATTTTTTTTCTTTCAATTAAAAGATCGATATATCTCATAAACCTAAAATATCTTTTAATTCATTTAAAAATTCAAACATTTTATCAATTTGATTTTTAGTAAAACTTGCAGGTAGATATCTTGCTTCAATGTAAGCAACTTCTAAATCATTAATTGTTTCTTCATATTTTTTAATTAATTCATCTATTTCTTTTTCTTTTTTTGATGCTTTTTTGTAGTCTTCTAACAAATTAAATATACTATGAGTTTTTTCAAAATCTCCTAATATTTTCCAGAGAGAATACTTTAGAAAAAGTTGAACTGCTTGCTCTAAATTAAAAGTGCAAATATCATAATATCCTTTTTGATAAAAATAATTGGCTGCTTCTAAAAATTTTTCTCCCCTTTCTTTTAAAATTTCTCCCATAAATTAATTATATTATACTTCTTTATAATCTTCTTTAATAAACCTCTTCCACCAATTTTGATATTCTTCCGGGGTTGCTATGTGGATTTGAAATGGATGAGAAATATTTGCTGATTTTTTTATTTGATATTTGATTAATCTATCTTCTGAATAATTGCCTGTAAATTTATTTGAAATAATTAAAACATCAATATAACTATTTGGTCCCCAATTTCCTTTTATAATGGAACCAAAAACTAAAACCTTAACATCTTCACCTAAAATTTCTTGTGCAGATTTTTTTATTTTCTTTGCATATTTTAAATAATTCTCAAAATATTTTCTTCTTTTGATTCCAAATTTTCTTATTTATTTCAGCTAAGCTTTTCATTACAAAATTATATCATAAATTTAGAAAGGATCTTAATGAATTAAAATTTTTTGTTTATTTTT
>JAGDVT010000009.1 GCA_023255765.1 Candidatus Paceibacter sp.
TCGTACGTCCCAATAAAAATAATAAATTATTTTATTGATTGGGTTTGTATTTTTTATTGATTTTGAATTAATTAATCTTATTTTAAAATTACAATGGAAATTTAATAAAAATCAATAAGTTTGTTTGTTTAACTTTTTATGATATAATTATAAATTATTTAAAAAACTATAAAAAGGTTGGCACGGTGCCCGAGTGGTTAGGGGACGGTCTGCAAAACCGTTCAACGTGGGTTCGAATCCCACCCGTGCCTATTTAAATTTTGGCCCCGTCGTCTAAGGGCTAGGACACCGCTCTTTCAAGGCGGAAATACGGGTTCGACTCCCGTCGGGGCCAATTTAATTTAAAAAATTCTAAAAGGGGAGGCATAAGGCCTCCCCTTTTAGAATTGGATTTAAATATTTAAATTTTTATGGTTGTGGTTGTGGAGCTGGCGATTGTGGGACTGTTGGAGATGCTTCTGTTCCTGTAGGTACCTCTGGAGTTGCTGTGGGCTCTGGTAAAGATGGAGGAACAACCGTAGGTGCTTGTTCAACAGGAGCTGGTTGAGGAGCTGGAGCTACTTGTGATCTTTGTTGCAAATACCACCAAGCTAATAAACCTAATACAACTAATACAACTAATACAACTACTATTGTAACTAAGTTTTTGTTTTCCATTTTATTTTAAAATTTTCAAATTAATTCTCGACCTTTTGTACCTTAAATTTTAAAAAATTTTTTATTTAAATTCAACCTTACCTCCTGCGCTTTCTATTTTTTCTTTAATTTTATTTGCTTCTTCTATATCAACATTTTCTTTTATTGTTTGAGGGGGATTATCTACCATATCTTTAGCTTCT
Organism: Candidatus Paceibacter sp.; assembly: GCA_023255765.1. GTDB lineage: Bacteria > Patescibacteriota > Minisyncoccia > UBA6257 > HR35 > JAGDVT01. The sequence continues at coordinate 840 of JAGDVT010000009.1, forward strand.
TTCAAGCCAAGATTAGGATTTATTTCTCTTAAAGCTTTAATTACTTGAATTTTGTTTGCACCAGAGTCTACTAAAATAACATTAACCTTAGATGGTTTTGCAGATTGTTCTGATGCTTGAGGAGAAGTAGCTACAGCTTGTACAGGCATAACAGCAGGTCCAAATTTTTCTTCAAGTGCTTTTATTAGTTCATTAAGCTCTAAGACTGTCAAGTTTTCTAACTCTTCTATAATTTTTTGTATTTTATCATTCATATTATCTATTTTTTCGCGTTACTTACGACCAAATTAAATCTTATAAGTGGATTTTTAAGTAATTGCATAAATTTAACAAATAACCCGTTAATTGTTCCTATGCTTCTTTGTATTAGAATTTCTTTAGAAGGTAGCTTGCCTATTTCTAAAATTTCTTCAGAGCTTAATATTTTATTGTTTATAACTCCTTCAATTAATTGAATATTATGCTTTTCTTTTAAGTTTAGTAATGTCCTAAAAATATCTATGTTGTTAATATCATTTAAATCAAAAATTACCCCAAAAGGTTGTTTAAATTCTTCTTTCTCTATATTTATATTTCTATTTGCCAATTTCAATAAATTCTTTTTAACAACCTTAAAAATACCCCCTAATTTTTTAATTTGAGTTTTAATTTCATTTTGAATTTCTGAGTTTATATTCAATAAACTTACAAATATAAATTTTTGAGATTTTTGAAATAAATCCTTTAATTCTTCCACAATTTTTTTCTTTTCTTCTTTTGTTTTCATTTTGATCTCATGAGGCCTTACGGGTTATATTAAACCCTGCCTCATTTCTTCGATCAATTTAAAACATTATAAAAAATTATAGCAAAAAGTCAATATCTATGTATTATTTATTTTTTTATTTATAACTTCTTCGTAAATCTTTTTTAATTCAGGCTTTGAAATATGGGTATAAACTTGAGTAGTTGAAATGTTTTTATGTCCTAAAATTTCCTGAACTACTCTTAAATTTACTCCAGCAGAAACTAATAAAGTTGCCAATTGATGCCTTAAAACATGTGGATGCACATTTTTTATAATTCCTGCCTTAATTGCATAATATTTTACAATTTTTTGAACAGCTCTTGGGGTAATTCTTTGAGGATCTTTATTTCTGGCTAAAGAAATAAATAAAGCAGGGTCATTGTCTTCTCTTCTTTCTAAATAATTTTTTAAAGCTTCTTTTGCAGAGTCAGACAGAAAAACAGTTCTTATTCTATTACCTTTTCCTTTAACAACTAATTCACCTTTTTCTATATCTACATCTCTATTCAAAGAACATAATTCTGAAACCCTTAAGCCTGTACTAAATAAAATTTCTAATATAGCTTTATCTCTTAAAGATTTTAAATCATTACCATTTGGTGAATTTAATAAACTTTTTAATTCGTTTTCACTAAGAACTTTGATTTCTCTTTCAGGCAATTTGGGTAAATCTATTTGAGTAAAATCTAAAACTTTTAAATTCATCTCTTTTTTCAAAAATTTCAAAAAATTTCTTAATACTATCAAATAATGAGCTTGTGTTTTTTTATCTAATTTTTTGTTTGATAAATATATACGAAATTGCCATATTGTTTCTTTATCTATTTTTTCAGGGTCTTTGTATCCAAACCACTCAAAAAACTTTAGTAATTTTCTTAAATATATATTTTGAGTAGATTCTGACCTGCCTTTTACTATTTCTAAATATTTAATAAATTGAAAAATTAAATTTTTAACCCTATTTTTGGCTTCTTGCTTTTTCATTATTAATATTTTAAAATTATTGTATGGCAAATAGCAAATTAGAAGAAATAATTAAAAAATTTGGGAAGCATGATAAAGATGTTGGTTCTCCGGAAGTCCAAATAGCTATCTTAACTGAAGAGATTTTGAATTTAACTAAACATTTACAAAAACATCCTAAAGATTATAATTCTAAAAGAGGATTAATATTAAAAATAGCACAAAGAAGAAAATTACTAAAATATTTAGAAAAAAAATCTGTTACTAGATATAAAAAAGTTAAAGATATTTTGAAGTTATGAATCCTTTTGCTTCTCCTTCTCAGAGAGTAGGTATTTTTATTGATACTCAAAATATTTATCATTCTGCTAAAAATTTTTATGGTAAAAATGTAGATTTTGGTAAGCTTGTAGAAATTTTGAATCAAGGAAGAAATCTTATAAGGACTATAGCTTATGTGATAAAATCAGATTTGAGCCCTAAAGAGGTTGCATTTTTTGAAGCTTTGATTTTAAAGGGTATTGAATTGAGAATTAAAGATATAATATATTTACCAGGAGGCGAGAAAAAGGCAGATTGGGATGTAGGAATTGCAGTAGATACAATAAGGCTTTCTAAGTTTTTAGATGTTATTATATTAGTTTCAGGAGATGGTGATTTTGCTCCATTAGTAGAATTTCTTAAAAATCAAGGCAATATAGTGGAAATAGCAGGGTTTGGTAGAAATACTTCTATAAGATTAAGAGAGTTAGCCGATTTTTATTATGATTTAGACGAATTAAAAGATTATATTTTAATACAAAAATGAGGAAGGTTTATAAATTAAAACTAAGTGAAAGAAATAATTTAGAAATAGAATTTGAAATTAATGATTGGGCTCAAAGAGCAAATGTTTCTCTCTTAACCAAATCAGGAGGCACTGTTGTTTTAACCACAGCTGTTCTGGGAGATAAAAAAGAAGGATTCGATTTTGTGCCATTAACTGTTGATTATGAAGAGAAATATTATGCGGCTGGTAAAATTTATGGAAGTAGATTTATCAGAAGAGAGGGAAGGCCTTCTGAAACAGCTATTTTGAATGCAAGGTTAATCGATAGATCTATAAGACCAGCCTTGAAAAATATAAATTATGAACTTCAAATTACAAATGTTGTGCTATCTTTAAACCATGATATAGATCCAGATCTTCTTGCTTTTTTAGGCTCATCTTTGGCAGTAGGATTATTGGGAATTGATTGGAAGGGGCCTGTAGGAGCAGCAAAAATTTCTAAAAAAAATGGGGACTTTCTTTTGTATCCGCTTGAATCAGAAAAAGAAGCTGCTGAGTTTAATATGTTTATAGGAGGAATTAAAAACAAAATAAATATGATAGAATTGGATGGTAAGGAAGCTCAAGAAGAAGATGTAATAAAAGCATGTGAAATAGCAATTAAAGAAATTAATAAAATTGTCGATTTTTTGAATGATATTATTAAAGAGAATATACAAAATTTTAATCTTATAAAACCTGAAGAATACACAAATTATATTGAAGAAGCTGAAAAATTTTTAAGTAAATATAATATAGATTTAGAAAAGTTATTATTTAATTTTCAGGAAAGACCTGAAGTTTCTTATGTGTTTGAGCTACTTAAACAAGAAAAAGATAATTTAGAAAATTATGGAATTTTATATAAGGGGATATTAACAAAAATTGAAAATATTTTTAAGAAAAAAGTTTTACAAGATAAAATTAGGCCAGATGGAAGAAAATTAGATGAAATAAGAAGAATAGAAATAGATGTCGATGTTTTACCCAAAACTCATGGTTCTGCTTTATTCAAAAGAGGTTTAACTCATATTCTATCTGTGGTTACGCTTGCTTCTTTAGGAGAAGAATTGTGGGTTAGGGAAATTGAATTCGAAGGATTTAAGAGATTCTTACATCATTACAATTTTCCTCCTTTTTCAGTAGGAGAATTAGGATCTTCAAGAGGCCCATCTAGAAGAGAAATAGGTCATGGAAATTTAGCTGAAAAAGCTTTAAGAAATTTAATACCTGATGAAGAAGATTTTCCTTATACAATAAGAATTGTTTCTGATGTTTTATCTTCTAATGGTTCAACATCAATGGGAAGTGTATGTGCTTCATCTTTAGCCTTATTTGATGCTGGAGTTCCTATTAAAAAACACATAGCAGGTATAAGCATAGGCATAGTTTATGAAGATGAAAATAATTATGAATTATTAACAGATATTCAAGGACCTGAAGATTCATATGGAGGAATGGATTTTAAGGTAGCTGGTACTAGAGACGGTATTACTGCTATTCAACTTGATGTTAAAATAGATGGTTTGAATACAGAAATAATTAAAAATGCTCTAGAAAGGGCTAAAAAGGCCAGAAATTATATTTTAGATTTAATGTATGAAAAAATACCAGAGCCTAGAAGTTCATTAAAAGAAGGTGTTCCGGCTGTTTCTATAATAAAAATAGATCCTTCTAAGATAGGACTTTTAATAGGGCCTGGTGGTAGAAATATCCACGAAATAATTGCTTCTACTAATTCAAAAATTGATATAAAGCCAGACGGTACTATTTATATCACAGCAGAAAATGAATATCTTCTAAAAGAAACTGAAAAATTAATAAAATCATATACGAATAGTTATGAATTAGGAGAATTAGTAGAAGGTGAAGTTATTAAAATACTTCCGTTTGGAGCGATTTTAAGCCTTGGAGGTAATAAAACTGCTTTGCTTCATATTTCAGAAATTGCAAACAAAAGAATTACTAATATAGAAGATGAAATAAAAATAGGGGAAAGATTAAAGGTAAAAATAAAAAACATATCAGAAGATGGGAAAATTTATGTTTCTTTAAAGGATGCAAGGGGAGATTAAATATATAATAATAAGAGGAAAGGGAGAGCAAAAAGAAGGCAAAGTTGAAACTCCACAACCTCCTAAAATCGAGGAAAGCAAAATAGAATCACAAGAAATAAAAAACGCGCCACCGACTATTAAATTTCCAATAAAAGAAGAACGGCCCATAATACCTGAAGCAATAAAAAAACCAGAGATCGAAACGGAAATTGAAATTAAAAAAGAAGAATATATACCTCCTAAAAAAGAAGCTAAAACAGATTATAAAAGACCGAAAATTCCTTTTACTATACCTGCATCAGTATCAGAATTAAAAACAAAAAAACCCTCCAAAATATTTCTTGTCATAGGGATTTTAATAGTATTTCCATTAATTTTTTATGGGGGTTATGTTATTTTTAAAAGCTCCTCTTCAAAATTTAATTTATATACTAAAAAAATCGATAAGTCTAAAACTTCAACCTCTGCTAAACCTATTATAACTTCCATTTTTAAAGAAACTACTACAACTCAAGAAAGTACTACAACTCAAATTACATCTACTATTGCTCTAGCAACTGAAACAAAACCTGAAACTACCACAACATTAGTAAAAATAAATGAAAAACCTACTAGTTCGGCTACTATTACAACTACTTCTATATCTATTTCTACCACCTCTCTTGAAGGAGAAAAAGTAGTTAAGACAGAAACTTCAACCAATCTAACTTCTACTATCGCTACTTCTTTGAAACAAACTGCTATCGAGACAGAAAAAAAATTAGAACCATCTTCTCCTAAAGCAGAAGAATTAAAAAATATCAAAGTTGAACCAATTGAAAAACAGGGTTCAGAATCAAAATTTGTTTATTTGAATTTGCCGGAAATTTTAATTAAATTAGATTATTTGACAGAAAGTGATTTTAAAAATAAGTGGATTAATTTAATTAAAATACAAAAAGAAGCAGGAAGTATTTATAAAATTAAGTTTATGTATGACAACGCTGAATTGTCTGCTGATTTTGTAAAAAAATATTTCTTTAATCCTTCTTTTATAGAAGAAAAATATATAGAGTCATTTAGAGATTCTCTTGGTTATAATTATTTAATTTTATTTTATTATACTTATACAAGAAAATTCCCTGTTATAATATTTAGTATAAAAGATGATAATGTAGTGGTGCCTTTTATGAGATTATGGGACAAAGAAAGTATATTAAATGATTTTAAAAATATATATTTAGGTTTACCCAAGGGTAAATTAATAAGATATTACACAATAACACAAGATTATGAAGGAATAAAATATAAAATTGCTTATTTTGATAATGATTATAAATTTATATGGACAATTTATAATTCTAATTTAATAATTTCAACAAGCTTAAATGCTTTTAAGTTTGTTATTAACAAATTAAGAGAATGAGCTTAGAAGAGGTAAAAGAAAAATTAATAAAAGAAAAAGAAGAGTTAGAGCTTATTTTAAGCGAAATTGATAAGGAACTCAATAAAGTCAAAGAAAGTGATGAATTTGAGGCCTCTGATATGGCAGAGAAATTTGAAGAAAAGCAAGATTTTTATTCAAAGAAAGAAGTTATCTTGAAAAGGTTAGATGATATACAAAGAGCTTTAAAAAGAATTGATGAAGGTACTTATGGTATTTGCATAAAATGTAATAATAAAATAGAAGAAGTACGTTTAAAGATTGATCCTACAACTGATTTATGTAGAAGATGCGTTTCTTAAACTATTTATTCTTATTATAATATATAAAAATTTTTTCTACTCTAGGAATACTCTCATAAAAACAACTTTCCATTTTTATTTTATAAACTAGATATCTGCCCATTAAATTACCTAAATAAACAATTTCTCCTGGATTAGTGGTAGTTGAAACACTATTTCCAATATTTAAACAATTATCGAAATCTGAAGGCAGCTGATCAGAAGAACAAAAATTAAATTCTATTTCCCCCAATTCTTTTGTACCATACCATAAAAATTTATTAAATTTAGTTGTAGTGCCAAAATCAAAAACAGGAGAAATTAAATAGCCATTTCTACAATTACTGGTTTGTAAATAAGCTATACCTAAGAATAAAAAAATATTACTTACCCCAAAAACCAAAAAAAATATTTTTAATTTTCTCAAAAAATCCATATTCTTTGTATTCATCTTTTGAAATTAAAGCTGCTCCAGCAGAAGCGCAAAATTTAATTAATTCGCTTTCGTCTTCAAAAATTTTTAGTTCATCTTTAGGAGGTTTTAGTGGCATTTCTAATACATTTTTAATAATATTAGGTATCTCTTCAAACACAGAAAATCCTCCTATTAAAATTAAGCCACCGGGTAATTTATATTCTTTTTTTATATTTTTGAAATAATCTTTTATTTTATATTCACTCATATATTCTTTAAGTTTTTTTTCAATAAATTTAAATATCTGCTTTTTGAACTTATCTTTCTTTTTTTGGATTTTTTTATCTGAAATTGATTCTTTTTTGAGCAATTCTAATTTTATTTTTTCAATTTCTTCTAAATCATTTTTTAAATATAATGCTAAATCTTGGAAAATAATTTCTGAGCCAAAATCAAATATAGATATTTCTGAAAGTTTACCTTCATAAAATATACCCACTCCTGTAGTTTCTGCTCCTATATCTATTAATCCTACACCTATTTCTTTATCTTTTTTAGATAAGCAAACCTTGCTAGCTGCATATAAAGAGGGAATTATCTTACCAATATCTAGACCTAAATTTTTAAAAACAGATTTTATTTTATCATAAATAGATTTATGACAAGTTATGAATAAAACTTCTGCATCTAATCTTTTGCCAGCAAATCCCAGAGGATCTCTTATTTCCTGAATTCCATCTATCAAAAATTTCAATGGTTCTTCAATTAAAACTTCTTGGTTATTTAAAAGAAGAAAATTTTTAGCTGTCCTTATTGTTTTATCAATATCTTCTTGCTTAACATTATCTTCAAATATAGCATGTCCTTTTTGAATATGTTTTTGAAAACTATTTAATGAAATAGCAAGATTTATTTTATCAATTTTTTTTAAACCGAAAGTTTCCAATGTATTTAAAATTAGATTGTTTAATAAATTGGATAAAGATTCAGTTTCTATTATGTCATTTTTTCTAAAAAACTCATTTTTAACAGAGGTATTGTAAGATATTAGCCTGCCATCAGTTGTTTCTTCTAAAACAGAAAGCTTAACATCATAATGTCCTAAATCTAAACCAAAATAAAATTTCCTCATCCTTCGTATTTAATATATTGAATATATCTTTTTGCCATATCTAATGCTTTTTCTATAGGCCATCCTTCTTTTATTTTTTTCTCAATAAAACTTTTAATTTTCAATCTATACATTCTATATTCCCATTTTCTTCTTTCATTCATTTTTCTTGTTCTAAACATATTTTTTCTTACCTCAATTATAGTTCCACTTTTTTGGAACCTTGTAAGAAATCTTCTCAAAAATTGTTGTAATGATTCTTTTTTTTGTCTTATTGCTTTAACTCTCATTTTTTAAAATTTTAAAAATTTTTTCTAATGGTTCTTTTGGTGGATTATATACAACTGAATGAATCGACCCTCCTTTATCATCTTTGAATCTGGGTATTATATGAATATGTAAATGATCTATTGCTCTACCTGCACTTTTGCCCTCATTTATGCCTATAGTAAAATCTTTAGTATTCAATTTTTCGCTAATTTTTTTAATTATTTTTTGCATAAAATTAATCAATTCTTCGCCATATTTAGGAGGTAAATCTACAAAATTTTCTATATGCTCTTTCGGTATTATCATAGTATGCATAGGCGCATGAGGGTTTATATCTAAAACAGCAATAAATTTTTCTGACTCATCTACAATATAACTTTCTATTTCTTTATTTGTAATTTTACAAAATATGCAAGTCATTTTAATCTGCTTTTTAATTCTTCAACTAAGTTTGCTAAAGGAATTGTTTCTTGTATTTTATCTAACATATTTTTAAGAATCACAGATTTGCTTCCCATTTCGTAATGTCCGATTATTATACTATATTTTACACCAATTTTATCTGCATATTCTAGTTGAGAAGTTAAGCTATTTTTCGCGAAATTTTCTACTACATTTATATTATTTTTCAAAAGTAAATCGTATACATAATACGCATATTTTTTTGCTTTTTCTGTAGCATATGCTATAAAAACTAAAGGCTTTTTATAAACATTTAACTTAATTTGATGAATTTTGAATATGTCCATCAATCTTTCTATGCCAATAGCACCACCTACACCTGGAATTTGCTTACCTCCTAAAAATTTTATTAAATAATCGTACCTACCACCACCTCCAATAGCTGTTGTTTTTTCCACAAAATATATTTCAAAAACTGTTTTGGAATAATAATCAAAACCTCTAACTAAATGCGGATCTAATTCATATTGAATCTCTAATTCTTCTAAATATTCTAATGTTTTTTTAAAATGCTCTTCGCATTGTTTGCATAGATAATCAACAATAACAGGTGCTGATTTTTTAATTTCTTGGTCTTTTTCATTTTTACAATCTAAAAGTCTTAATGGATTATTTACATACCTTCTTTTGCAGTCTTCGCAAATATTTTTTAAATATTTTTTATAATATTTTTTTAAATATTTTTTATATTTGTTTCTATCATTCAAACAACCTATGCTGTTTATTCTAAAAATAAAATCTTTAAGCTTAAATTTTCTTAAAAATCTATCAAAAGTTTGTATAATTTTTGCATCATAAATTGGATCTTCTGTTCCTATTATTTCTAGTCCCCATTGATAATGTTCTCTATATCTTCCAGCTTGTGGTCTTTCGTATCTAAACATAGGTCCAAAGTAAAATAATTTCACTGGCTGAGGCCAAGAGTGCATTCCATTTTGAAGATATGCTCTTGCTATAGCTGCTGTACCCTCAGGTCTTAAAACATATTTTTCTCCTTTTTCCTTTTTATCTATATAAAACATTTCTTTTTCTATAACATCTGTAAATGCACCCAAAGAAGCTGTAAATATCTCTTCTTTTTCTACTATGGGAGTCCTAATATATTCAAATCCATAAAGATAAGAATGTTTTAATATTTCATTAAAAATACCTAAAAACAATTCAGCATCATCTTTTAATAAATCATGCATACCTCTCGGTGCTTGTGGTGCTATTTTAAATTTCATTTAAATATTATTAAATTTTATAATTCTGATAATTTTGCCTAAGGGACTTAATTTAAATGCTACTTTTCCTATAATTCTATCTTTCTTTAAAGGACCCCATTTTCTTGAATCAAAGCTCTCTTCTCTGTTATCTCCTAAAACAAAATATTCGTCTTCTTTTAATTGCACCCTTTCTTCTTCCAGATTAAAATTTTCGCCTTCTAAATAAGGTTCTTGCAACTTAAAGCCATTTGGATTTTCTTTATTATAAATATATATATCTTTTCCTTTAAGATATAATGTTTCTCCAGGTAATCCTATTATTCTTTTTATATAATATTTTTTTTCATCAACTGGTGGTCTAAAAATAATAACATCCCCTCTTTGCGGTTCCTTAATTTTAATACAAATTTTACATATAATAAGATAATCAGCAGTATGAAAATTAGGTTCCATACTTTCTCCCATTACTATAAAAGGTTCAAAAATAAAAATTCTTACAGGTAAAAAAACTAAAAGAAATGTCAATATAATTTCAATTATTTCTAAAAACTCTATTTTTTTCATTTAAAATAATTATAATGGAAAATAAAACAAAAATCAAACTAATATTTGGGTTAGGTAATCCAGAAAGTAAATTTAAAAATACTCCTCATAATTTTGGTAGAGATTTAATTGAAAATTATTTAGATCAAAAAAGTGAATTTACATTTTCAATTTTAGGAAAATATAAAAATATTTATTTAGCAATAGGAAAAACTTATATGAATGAATCTGGAAAAGCCTTAAAAGAATTAATCAATAAATTAAAAATAAATACAAAAAATTGTTTAATAATACACGATGAGGCTGATTTATTTTTTTTGTATATTAAATTTACATTTAACCAATCAAGTTCTATGCATAAGGGCGTTGAATCTATTTATAAATTATGTGGCAATAAAATTTGGAGAATGCGAATAGGAATACAAGATAAAATAAGAAAAAAAGCAGAAGAAATTATTTTAAAAAAACTATCCGGCAAAAAGTTAATAAAATGGGAAGGGGCAAAAGTAAAATTTAAAACAATCTTAGACAAATTAAATGAATTACCCATAGAAAAATTAAGTTTACCAAGAGATTATTTTCACAAATAACCTATTTCTTTTAGATAATCTCTGTATTCCCATTCCCATAAATCTTTGCAAGCAAGAAAACCTTTGAAGTCTTCCTCTGGATTATCAAATTCTTTTAGTTCCCATTCATCTAAGATATCACTAAATTTATGGTTACAATTGCTATCTCCTCCTTTAATTTTATCTCCCATACTTCTGATATATTTTTTAGCGCCGCATATTTCACAAACTTGAATTTGATTTATTCTTAAAATATATCTTTTTTCAATAAATTTAGGTAATACAATTTTTCTTCCTGTTTTATCAATTAAAAATGGCTCCTCATTTAAAGCATAATAATATGCAGCTGTTTGTAATCTATAATCATCGTAAACTTCTAAAGCTGTTTTAATATCTACTAAAGAAAATTTTCCATCTAATTCTGCTAATATGTCAAAAGTTCCGCTGTATCTATAGTTTGAATGTTTAATTCTTTTTTCTATCCATTCTTGTTTGGAAAAAAATGAGTGTTCTTTTAAAAAATTCTCAAAACCTCTTTTAAAACCTATAAACTCTGGAGGAACTATTATTTCCCTACCAGATATAATTGATTCTAAAATTTCATGAACAATTGTTCCTTCCTGAGCAGCTTTTGTTTTCTTTTCCTGGGCAGCTTCAAAATTCTCTGCGTTTGCATAAAAATAATAAAGAGCTGGCTTGCTTTTAATATCAACAATAGAAGTAACTCTTGGATACCAGATACCGTTTATAACATAACCGTGTCTTCTTTTAAATTCTTCTATACTCATATCCTTTTTCATTTTCTTTATAATTATAATAAATCTAATGGAAATAATTCAATTTCCCAACGAAATTTTAAAAAAAGAAACTGAAAAAGTTGATAAAATAGACAAAAATATAAGAAGAATAATTGATGAAATGAAAAAAATAATGGTAAAAGAAGGCGGAGTCGGGCTATCTGCAAATCAAATTGGATATAATTTATCAATTTTTATAGCAAAACCCAAGGATAAATTTTATGTTTTCATCAACCCAGAAATTATAGAAATGAAAGGAGAAGAAATTAAAGAAGAAGGGTGTCTAAGTATAAAAGATACGTGGGGATTGGTTAAAAGAGCTAAGGAAGTAAAATTAAAATATCAAAATTTATCAGGTAAAGAAAAAATTATAAGAGCAAAAGGCTTATTGGCCCATATTATACAGCATGAATATGACCATCTAAAGGGTATATTATTTACAGACAAAGCTATTGAAATTTATAAAACAGAAAAAAATGACTAAAAAATTAAATTTTTGTTTTTTTGGCTCAAGTAATTTTTCTGTATATGTCTTAAGAAATGTAATCAAAAAATATAAGCCTGAATTAATTTTTACATTACCTGCAAAACCTAAAGGAAGGGGTTATAAATTAGAACCAAATGTTGTTTATTCTTATGCATTAAAAGAAAAATTGCCTGTTTTAGAAATAAAAGATTTTGGTGAATTCAATTTTAATTTTGAATTTGGTTTATTGGCTGCATTTGGGAAAATAATCCCTAAGGATGTTTTAAATAAATTTAAAAAGGGAATTATTAATGTTCATCCTTCTTTACTCCCAAAATATAGAGGACCTAATCCCATAAGAGAAGCAATTTTAAATGGAGACAAAGAAACAGGTGTAACATTATTTTTATTGGATGAATTTGTGGATCATGGACCTATTTTAGCTCAAGAAAAAATAGAACTAAATGGAAATGAAACATATTTACAGCTAGAAGAAAAATTAGGAATTTTAGGAGGACAACTATTTAATAAAACAATCGAAAAATATTTAGCTGGAGAAATTAACCCTATTCCTCAAGATGACTCACTAGCAATTTACACAAGAAAAATTAATAAAGAAGACGGAAAGTTAGATATCAATGAAGATTATGTAATTTGGGATAGAAAGATAAGAGCATTAAACCCCTGGCCTGGTACTTACATTGAAATTATAATTAAAAACGAAATAAAGATATTAAAAATTTATTCAATTGAAAAAATAAATGAAAAAAACTTAAAAGAAGATATAAGAAAGATAAATATAGGAGAATTTTTCCAACACAAAAATGAGCTCGGCTTAAGATTAAAAGATTCTTTTATATTAATCAAAGAGTTACAACTACAAGATAGAAAAAGAATGAATTCTAAAGAATTTTTAAATGGTTATAGATTAGGTACATTTAAGCTCAAATACTAAATAACTTGCAATAATAGCAAATGCTATGCCAACATTTAAAGATTCTTTTATTTTACCTTTTTTAGGTATTTCTAAAATATAATCACATAAATCCAAAATTTCCTTTTTGATACCTTTAATTTCATTACCTACTATTAATGCTATTTTATTAAGTTTTTTATTGAATTTATAATAAGGAATTGAATTTTTTGATTGCTCTATTGCTATTATTGTGTATCCTTGTTTTTTAAAATCCAAAACCAAAGATTTTAATTTGTGTCGTCTTTCAATATACAAATTATCTTCTGCTCTTAATGAAGTCTTTACTACTTCTTTATGAGGTGGTAATGGAGTTATTCCTACTCCTATTATCTTTTTTATTCCTAAAAATTCTGCTGTTCTTAAAATATTACCAACATTAAAACCTGATCTTATATTATCAAGAATTACAACAATTTCCATTAACCATTAAGGATTAGGATAAAAATTAACTGAAGTAGCGGTTGGTAGAATGTTTCTGTTAGGACCTACTTCATATAATACAGGATTATCTCCTCCATCATTTGCTGCTTGATCTTTCATTAACTCTAAATTAGCATTTAATTCAAATCCTAAATCTGTTCTGCAAGCAAAAGTGTAATAATAAGATGGAGCAGCATCATAAGCAGAATTTCTTGGATCTATTGGTAATTGACTAATATTTAATAAAGTAGAAGAGCTTAATCTAACAGGTAGCCAACCGGTTCCATCTATTGCAACTGAAGTCGTAGCTACTGCCCTTTGGAAAGGTGCTGGCACACCAGGAGGATTTGTGCTAGCGGAATAATAAATAGTAGAGCTTGCTCCTCCTACGCAACCATTGGTTCCTCCCAAATCAGCTGTTAATACAATACTTGCTGGATTTTGAGCAAATTCTGAAATATATGTTTGAATTGCATTAGAAAGCCTATTTAAATCAGACATTCTTTGAGTATCTCTTAGTCTAGCAAATATTTGTTGAGGTCTGATTATAGCTACTAATATACCGACCAATA
>JAGDVT010000014.1:0-10008 GCA_023255765.1 Candidatus Paceibacter sp.
AATGATTTATAATTAATGAAAATAAGGCAAAATAGAAATTATATAGCATTTGCCTTCAGGTCATCCCCCGAAGCTCACAGCCCAAAAAGTGCTTACGCACATTTTTTCGCCGGAATGACCTTCAGGCAAATGCTAAAAATAAAGCAAATTGAGATTTGCGCGCTTAGGGGTGGTGCGGGGAAAGTGTGGCCCGCCTTGACTCGGCGAGGCAGGCCTGCCTAGTTTTGACGCGAGTCAAGGCGGGCCTAGAGGTATTATGGGGGTGATAAACGGAATTCGAGGAGGAAAAAGGATAAAAGGTGCTGGCGGCTTAGCCTGCCTTAAAGGCTAAAAAATAACTGCCAACCAATCCTTTGCCTATGCTTTAAGCTAAGCATAGGGCTTTACAGGAATTCGGTGCTAGGCCGAGCCTGTAGGGTGACGGATAACCTAGCTAGGAATTAAAAGGTTTGAGAGGAGCCTTTTAATTCCGAAATAAAATTCCTCTCAGGTTTCAGCTATTTTGCCGGTTTTAAAAGCTGAAACCAAATTTAAAAACCGGCTATGCCAGTAGAGCCTTTTAATCCTTTTTCCTTCGACAGGGGTTCGATTCCCCTCACCTCCACAAATTAAATAACTGCTTTTTTTATATCTTCAAATAATTTTTTAGCAATAGACGGATTTTGTTTTAAAAATTCTCTTGCTGATTGGAAACTATTTCCTAATTTCATATCATTATAATAAATTGATGTTCCTGTTTTTTTAACTATTCCATATTTTTCTGCTAAATTTAATAAATCTGCTTCATAAGAAATTCCTTCACCATAATAAATTTCAAATTCTGCGGTTTTAAAAGGAGGTGCTACTTTATTTTTAACCACCCTTGCTTTTACTTTTGTTCCTATAATTTCTTCTCCTCTTTTAATTTGGCCAACTTTTTTAAGTTCTATTCTTACAGAAGCATAAAATTTTAATGCTTTTCCTCCAGGAGTGGTTTCTTGTGCTCCTATCATAGCGCCTATTTGAGCTCTTGTTTGGTTAAGAAATATCAATATTGTTTTTGTTTTAGAGATTAAAGCTGTTAGTTTTCTTAATGCTTGGGAAAGTAATCTTGCTTGTAAACCTATAAAATGATCGCCTATTTCTCCTTCTAATTCTGCTTTTGGTGCTAATGCAGCAACTGAATCAACAACAATAACATCAAATAGCCCTGATTTTACCAATCTTTCAACTAAATTTAATGCATCTTCTCCTGAGTCAGGTTGTGAAATTATTATTTTTTTAATATCAACACCAATCCTTTTTGCATATTCAGGGTCTAAAGCATGTTCTACATCAATAAAAGCAACATTTCCTCCTCTTTTTTGTGCTTCTGCTATTGTTTCTAATGCTACAGTTGTTTTACCTGATGCTTCTGGCCCAAAAATTTCCACAATTCTTCCTCTTGGCAATCCTCCTACTCCTAATGCTAAATCTAATGAAGGAGAGCCAGTTGAAATAACTTCAACATCAACCTTTGGAACTTCTTCTAATTTCATAACTGCTCCCTCTCCAAATTCTTTTTGTAATTCTTTTATCAAACTATCTAAATCTTCTTTTTTCTCTTCTTCTTTCTTTTTAGCCATTACTTAATTATATTTAAATTTTTTAATTTTTCAAATATTTTTTTAAAATTTCATTAAATGAAGGGAGTAGAGCCATTTTATGCAAAAGAAGAGAAGAAAGAAGAAGAAAAGAGAAGAAAAGAGGTTTTAAAAAGTATAGAAGAGTTAATCCAATTAGGAGAAACTAGAGAAGAAAAAAAATTAAAGGAGAAGCTGGAACACTTAAAAAATATATACGAATACTTAAAAAATAGAGGAAAAGAAAAAATTGAGGAATTAAACTTAGAAAATATAGTAGATGAAGATTTTAGGGCAAAAAGCGATATTTTTAAAGATATCTACAGTGAAGAAATTTTAGAACAAGATAAAAAAAAGGTCAAAAAAATAGATGGAAAAATAGAACAAAGAGAAATAGAATTATTTAGAAAAATAAGGGCTTTAAAGGGAGAAATAGTAGAAATTTCTAAAACAATTTTTTCTGATAAATTATTTAATAATAAATTTGTAGTGGTAAGAACAAATAAGTATGATGATTATGTAAATGGCATAGACGAAATACTTATAGATAAAGAAACAGGACAGCCTATAGCTGCTTTAGATTTAATTACATACGAACCTGATTATGAAAAAGAATCAATAGAAAAAAGCATAGAAAGAAAAAAGCGAAAATTTTTTGCCAAAGTTTTATTTGGTAGTTTTTTAAAATATAGTTTGTATCTAGATAAAAACAAAAAACTTCGATTGGGAGGATTTGTTGATGTTCCATTTTTGTTTATTAAATTTAATTTTCAAGATATTTTAAATATTATTAAAGCTGATATTGAGAATGATGATAGTAAAATAAAAGAGATAGGTAAAAATTT
Source organism: Candidatus Paceibacter sp. (assembly GCA_023255765.1). Classification (GTDB taxonomy): domain Bacteria; phylum Patescibacteriota; class Minisyncoccia; order UBA6257; family HR35; genus JAGDVT01. Next base: position 2,447 of record JAGDVT010000014.1, read on the forward strand.
AATAGACGAAATTCTTAAATTTTATGAAGAAGAAATTTTTAATCTAGAAAATGAGGAGACAATTTCAATAAAAGAAAGTGCTATTAATAATTTTTTAGAAAATTTTGAAACCTTATTACCTGAAATTGAAGGGCTTAAAGAAAAATATAAAAATATATTAAAGCAGAGTATTTTAAATATCGACATGAAAGATCTTTACTTATTTTATATCTATTTCGAAGTTTATAATAGAATCAAAAATGGCGAAGATGTTATAAAGGGTTTTAGACTAGCAAGATTAAAGTTTGTTTATGACACACTTAAAAAATTGTTTGAAAGTTATTAAAAAGGAATTTCCCAAATATCTGAAGGTGGTTCTTCAAATTCTTTTAATTCTTCTGGTACTTCTTCTACGGTTTCACCTGATTTAGGCCCAAATTGTATTGATTCAGCAATTATTTCTGTTTGATTTCTTTTTGTACCATCAGCTGCAAGCCATGTTCTATAATGCAGTCTTCCTTCAACCATTATCAGTCTTCCTTTACTTAAATAATCTCTGCAAAGCTCTGCCAATCTTCCCCAAGCTACTATTCTATGAAATTCAGTTTCTGTTTTTTGTTGGCCAGTTCTATCTCTATAAGATCTGTTTGTGGCTATATTTAATATAGCTATAGGAGTACCAGAAGGAGCAATTTTAAAATCTACATCCTGTACTAACCTTCCTATTAAAAAAACTTTATTTAAATTCATGCTTCAACTTTTTTCTTTGGGGCTTAAAACTTTTCTTTTTACTATCAAATATCTTAGAATATTTTTAAAAAATCTTAAATCTTCATTTACTTTAACAGGGGTTTCTTTCCCTCCTCTAAATAATACATAACCAAAATAACCCATTATTTCTTTATTTATAGGATATGCCATTTTTCTTTTTTTAACACCGCTTTCATAAAATACTTCTCCTTTATGTTTTTTAATCAAATCTAAAATTTTTTTAACTTCTTCTTCTGGATTTGCATCCAATTTTATCCAAAAAGCTAATTCATAAAACATTTTTATTCCCACAAAAAGTCTTAATTTATACAAAAAAGTCCCTTGCAGCACCTACTCTCGCACCCTAAATGGGCACTACCATCGGCGCTGAGCCGTTTCACCTGCCTGTTCGGAATGGGAAGGGGTGGTTCCAACCCAGCTATGCAGCCACAAGGGACTAAATAATTATAACATTAAAATAACTTTTTTACAAACAATAAACTTTTAACAAGCTTATCGGCAATTTTATTTTCTTCTCTTGGTATTATTTTTATTTCCAAATTTGGGAAATCTATTTTTATGTTCCAAAATTTAATAAATAATTTTTGTAATTTTTCTTCTTTTATTTTATATTTTCCTAATAATTGATTGCCAACTAACTCACTGTCTAAATGTAATATAACCTTAACATCTTTTAATTTTTTCTTGCCCAATATTTCTCTTAATTTTTTTAATGCATAAATTACTGCTAAATATTCTGCTTCGTTATTTGTCGCGATCCCTACTTTAGCTTTATAATGATTCTTTCGATCACCAAAATCTACAACAACACCAATTGCTGATTCTCCTGGATTATTTAAACTTCCTCCGTCTGTCCAAACTTTTATCTCTCTCATTCTATTTATTTTAACATCTTAAAAAGAAGGCCGCACAATTGTGCGGCCTTAAATTGCTAAGCGGCAGAGCAAGAAGGGGTCTAAAAATATTTATAACACAAAAATTAAAAATAAAAATTGGCCTGGGTGCAGGGTGACGGGGGACGGGGGTCAGAAGGATGCGCCCAGGCCAAAAGGTCGGAGGAAGGCTAGCCTAATTTAATTATAACTCATTTCTTTTTTACAATAAACTTTCTTAAAGGACAATTTTTATGTTTACATCTTGCACTGCAATATTTTCTACCATAATCTATTAACTTGTATGGTAAATCGCCCCATCTTTCTTTTGGTATTATTTCCATTAAATCTTTCTCAATCTTATCAGGATTTGAATTTTTTGTTAACCCAAACAATCTGCTCAATCTTCTTACATGAGTATCTACAGCAATCCCCTCTGCTTTTTTATAAGCATTCCACAAAATTATATTTGCTGTTTTTCTCCCAACCCCTGGTAATTTTAATAATTCTTCCATATTATCAGGTAATTTCCCATTATATTTTTCTTTTAAAATTTTAGCTGCAGTTAAAATGTATTTTGCTTTTTGCTTGTATAAACCTAGCTTACTTATATCTTTTGCAAATTCATCAAATTTAGCATTAACATAATCTTCCAATGTTTTATATTTTTTAAATAAATTTTCAGTAACTTTATTTACCATATCATCTCTGTTTCTTGCAGACAAAACAACAGCAACATAAAGCTCCCAAGGATTAGAGAAATTTAAAGCTATCTTAGATTCAGGGAATAATTTATCTAATTCTTTTATTATTTTTAATGCCTTTTCTTTTAATTTTTTTATATTTCTTTTTTCTTGTTTTCTTTTTTTCATTTATACTTTTCTCCAATTTGTTTTCACTCCATAAATCCCATCTTTATATTTTATAATCTCATAATCTTCAAACAATATAGGCTCAACTAAATATAAACATAAAAATACCTTAAAAAATAATTCTCTAATCTCTGTTTCAGCACTGCTATCTGTCCTCATTTCTATAGTATGCCTCCAGGCCCTTATATTTGCAGTAACTACTATAGGTGCTTCTGTTTCATTTGTAAAAATGGCCCTTGCAGTTTGATTTATCTTTTTTCTAAGCTCAGTTTTAATATGCTCATCATCTTTTGTAGCCTTTAATATATCAATTTCCTCTTTTTCTTGCTTTTCTTTTAAAATACTGTAAATTTCTTCATATTCTCTTTTAATTCTATCTATTCTTTCTTCAAATAATTCATGTAATTTTTCATCATTTTGAAATTCTTTTCTTTCTACAAACCTTATTAAATCTCCTGACACATATCTTTGACTTTGTTGAGAATAAGCAAAGCCAGCTCTATGTCTTATTAATTCATGAGTTAAACTTCTAGATATTCCGTAAAACAAAAATGTATAATTAGAATGTTCTAAAACAGAACCATGCCCAGATGACATTATATTATCAAAATATTTTCTAGCATCTTTATTTTTAGTTCTTTTAGGGCCAAATGACATATAGCAAAGCTGAGCAGAAGTTTTTATAAGCTGAGTGCCAGGCGTTAATTTATCCGGATCTTCTAAATACTCTTCAAATCCATTTTTATAACCTTCTAAAAATTTTCTCATATTATCTATATTAATTTCAGGCTTAGAAATCATTACTACACCAGCTGATTTTAAATAAGGAGTATTATTTTTTGTATAAAAAACTTCAGAATTTATTGCCGGGAAACCATTATGAATTTCACCACCTAATTCTTTAAAAATTTTTAAAACTTCCTCATACTTAGCCATTACAAATTATTATATAATACGCACACAGAGCAGAATCAACATAGAAATTGCAGAAGTTTTTTATTCTTCTGTGCTTTTTGTGTGTAATCTATTTTTTAGTTTTTAGAAATTTCTTTATATCTTTATAAATATTATCAATAGATTGCTTGTTAAAAATTCTTTTTCTTATTTTCAAATAATCTTGATTGCTACTTAGAAATAAAAGCCAAAATTTACTTGCCTTAACTGGGCCAAGTTTTTCAATTAAACCCTTTATGCCTTCTTCAAGTAATATTTTGTAGGATAAATATTTTGTTTTCATTTTTTATCTTTTTCTATTAATTTTATGAAATCAACCTCTTTTATTTTTTTATTTATTTTTTGATAATAGCTAGCTAAAGATAGAAAAACAGAAATCCAAATTCTTCTTTCTACAAAAGGATTTTTAGAATTTTCATATTCAATTATAGTAGAATTAATAAGTTTTAATTTTTTCTTTTCAACTTACTCTAATATATATAAAACAGCCTCGCTTTCTAATTTAATTTTAATTTGAGATTGATCATCAAATGGACGATTTAATGCACTATTATCTAAATAAATTTTCATTATTAAATTTTAATAATTTTCCGAAATTAACGCAGATTCATTTGGAATAGCACACAGACTAGTACGGACTATACACGGACTTGTTCTTACTTCCTCCATATTTAAGCTTTTATTTTCAATCTTTTGGCAATTTTAAAGTTTGGTTTTTTACTATATTTTCTTTCTATTTATTTTTGTTCTTTTTTAGAAATATAAGGCAAAAGAAGGGCTCTTGATTTCATCATTTCTTTCTCTATAATTTCATTGATACTTTCTTTAATAATTGATTTTAAAATTTTTTCATTAACTCTAACTATAGACCAATTATAACACAGAAACTATTTGAATTAATGTAAACAAAGTAGAATAATATTATTTGCTTTACTTTCTGCGCTAAATCTGTCTATTCAAAACTAAATTAAGGAGCCCTTCAAAAAGGCTCCTTATTTAAATGTTCATCTTAAAATCTTCAAAATATATTCAATTTCTTCGATTATAGAATCAAGCAACGTTTCAATTAGCATATATTCATCAATTTCAATTTTTTCTCCTTGCTCAACCTTTTTAAGAAAATTATCAAAATTCAACATTAAAGCATCAATTTTATCTTTCAATGTCTTAAGGCCGAATTTTTTTCTTAAAATACTTTCCCTTGTCTCTTTATCAGAATACTTCAATTCTTTATCTGAAATTTCAGCTAAATTAATATTATATAAATGCCGATTAGATTTAAATTTTATTCTTAAAGAACAAAAAGAGTCATGCAATGTTTCTAAATTTTCAATTGAAGATTTAAACCTTAACTTGAGATCATAAAGAAAAATATTTATTTCATCTAAAAAGGACTTTTTATCGTAAGAAATTGTGGCTTTATCCATCTTCTTCACCTCCTTTAAGGTTTTTTCCAATTTAATTATAAATCAAATTTTATTTTCAAATAAAATAAAGGAGGCTTTTTTAGCCTCCATTCTGATACAATTTTGTACAATTTTTTAATATACATTATTTTAAATTTTCTTCTACCTGATAAATTTGTCAAATCTATACTCATATACCTTTCTTATCCCATTTTTACCAATTCTGTAGAGGTCTGCTTTTATAACATATCTACCAGGTATAAATTCTCCATATAAATACGTGGTAAAATCTATATAAGATATCTCCTCTGTACCTGCTTTTACTACTTTTCCATAATGTTTTTCCATATTTAAGCTTATCTCTCTACCTTCTTCATCTATAATATAACCATCTATAGATAACCATATCTCTATCTCTCCTGTTTTTTCTATAAATTCTACAGGATTTTCATTACTCAATCTAACTTCTACATATACTCCTACTAATCCATTTTCATCATACCTATCTATATCTAAAATTACTACTTCGCTACACTCTCCTACCCTCTTCTTCTCCAAAACTCTGAAATTTGCCATCGTCTCTCCCTCCTTCAAGATTGTGCCACATATTTTATTTGTCAATATCTTAAAAAGTTAGAATTTAAGTATATTTTTAAAAAAATAAAAATTTTTTAGAAATAAAAAAATGGGGATGTGCGGTTTTTTTGCACATCCCCTAAGCCCCCCCTTCCCCTCTATTAGGCCTGGCCCTCTCATCCTGGGGGCCATGGGAGGCTATGCCTCCCCCTCAGGCCAGGCCTTGCTAGCTAGCCGGGCGGAACGGCTAGCTAGCTGAAAACCTTTTCCTCTTCGGTAGATTGTTGGGGTTGGGGTTGGGAGAAAATCTCAGGAACCTCCCAATAATAAAACCCGTTTTTCTGCTCTTTCGGTTCAATTACCACGATTTTTTTACCAGGAGGAGCGCATATTAGCAGCAAGTCCACGTCCTCTTGGACATGGAAGTGGTGAAACAAGAATTTTACCCCAGGGACCATCTTAACTTGCCCTGGGGCCAGCACGATTGTCTGAATTTTCTTCTTTTGTTGGTCCTTGTCCTTCCACTCTTCGAACGTCAACGTCTTTTTTGTCTTACCCATACAACAATCCCTCCTTTTTTAAATTTTAGACAGGCGGGTGGAGGAGGGGCTAACGCCCCAGGTTGGCTCCCCCGCCTGCCCTTTCCTAATTTAAGACTTCCAATAATAATTATACTCAATTATTTTTGCATGTCAAGAGGTCAAAAGGCTTAATTTAAGCATATTTTTGACATCAATTTTCTAAAATTATACAAAAAGCCGGCCACTCATTTTATTATATGGCCGGCCTTCATAGTTATCTTATTTCTTATAGCTATCTATCCTTAAATTATTTTATATTTTACAATAAACCCCAATACAAATGCTGTAATCATTCCTAATATAGGTATTATAATTATACTTGCCCTAGTCAATAATTTTTAAAAATCTGTAAAAATAGGCGGTTTTGAAAGGACTTGACAAAGAAAAATAATTTGCTATAATTATATACAGTTAGGTGGTGGGAAAAGGTGCCAGCCAGCTGAACTTTCCCACTGCCAGGGCCTGGCTGAGGCTGGCAGCCAGGCTAGCACTCTTAAAAATATTTTATTTTTGCACCGGCCCGGTGCGGCTGGAGCCTCCGTAAAAGGGGGTGGCCAGTTCTCGCCGGGAGGAGGCTTTCTTGCCTGTCGGATTTGGGCAAGAGGGTACTCCGAGGGTGCGACCGGCACCCTGCCCCGGAAAACGAATCTCGGGCCCCTGCTCAAGCTTCTTATGCGATATCTCGCGAGGAGCTTGGGTACTCTCCCTGGGTCTTTGGGGGCTTGTGCTTTCCTCTCCCTATTATTTAAAGGGGGTGGTGTTGGGAGAGGAAGCGCAGGCAAGGGGGGACGTGATCCCCCACGCCTCAAAGACTGGGCCAGGCCAGCTCTCGGATGCAGTTCAGGTCTGAGGGCTGGAAATGGGAGAGGGGAGGAGACCGGTCTTTTTTATTTTGCTAAAAATTTTTTTAAAAAGAAATCCGGCCGAAACTGGCCGGATCTTTTGTCTCACCTCCTTTCGATGAATTTGTTTTTATCGCCCTCTTCTACTTAATATTAAATATATTCTTCCTATCAATATTGGTACAATTAATGATAACATACTTAATACTATTGCTACAGCACATAATACTATATTCTCTTTGATACTATTAATAGTCCATACTCCTAACTTACCATATTCTTCTAAGATATAGTCCTTGTTAAGCATACTATAGATATAAGCATATACTATAAAGTGCATACACGCTAATACCACTCCTAACATACGCCATTTAGTATTATTTTTCATTTTAGCCACCTCCTCTTTATTTATAAAATAAAAATTTTAGAAAGTCAAGTAAAAAGAAAGCCGGCAATATGCCGGCATTCTTTTTAAAATAATCTATTCCTTCCGAATCTTTCTAGTAATATAAATTAATCCTATCCATACACCCCAGAAAAATACAGTTACATAAAATACTTTTATATTAATCCAGTGATAAGGATTTAAATTAAAAATACCAGCTTTCTCTATTTTTTCTATTATATATAATATCGACAAAGCAATTATGTTATATAAAAATAAAAACATAAATATTTTCTTTTCTACATTATCTAATTTAAACTTAAA
>JAGDVT010000014.1:10108-14557 GCA_023255765.1 Candidatus Paceibacter sp.
ATAAAAATAAAAACATAAATATTTTCTTTTCTACATTATCTAATTTAAACTTAAACTTAAACATATAGACCACCTCCTATTTAAATTATAAAATAAAAATTAAAAATAAGTGCCGGCATTATAGCTATATAGCCGGCACTGAAAAAGCTTTGAATTTTTTAATAATCTACAATTTCTACTTCAATATTTCTATCATTCAAATCTACCCATGCTTTTTTACCGCATTTTTTACATATTACCTTTACCCAATTTTTACCACTGCCAGTAGGATATGCTACAAATTTACCGCTGCTTATTTCTGCTGAAATTTCTGATACAGACATAGTGCGCCATTCATGCTCACACTTACAATGATATTTAAAATGCTCTAATCTACCTGTTACTGTATCTACATATTCTTCGCCGCATATACTACATTTTACTTTGAACGGCCCCAATCTCATTTAGGTTCACCTCCAACATTTATTATATAACAAAAGTTTTGTAAAGTAAAATTTAAAAATTAAAATAATACTATTTGCTTTTTGTTTTTAAATTATAAATTATAATTTTAAATAAAAATATGGTAAATGAAGAAAGGAGACCTTATTTAAGAGAGGTAGCATCAATAGGAAAATTGAGCGATCAGATTTTAGAAATTTTAAGAAATTTAAGAGAAGGGAAAGAAATTAAAAGAGAAAAATATTCTCAAGTTTCAGATAAAGTTTTTGATTTTTTAATGAATAAAATAGACTTATTGCCAGAAGAAGAAAGAGAGATTATTATTTCTCATTTAATTACAACTACTAAACCAAATGAACAGGAAAGATTAATTGAATCTATTGAATTTTTGCTTTTAAACAAAGAAGAAATTGAAGGTAGAAGAAAAGAATTAAAAAATTAATAGAAACCATAAATTTAGACTTTGCTTTGGAATATATAAATTTTTTAATAAATGATGCATTTAACCAAGGTTACATAGAACCTTGGCTAAGTGAACCTGTTCTTAAATTTTATTCAAACCCAGAAAATCAAAAAATTAGACCTGATATATTAGAAGGATTTTTAGAATGCGCATTAGCAACAAGAGAATGGAGGGTTCTTTTTTCATTTTATTCAAGACCAGAAAATAGAGAGTTCAGACCAGATATACTAGAAAAAGCTTTAGAAATAATGCTAGAAGCACGTTATTGGGAGGACCTTATTAGATTCTATAAAAAGCCGGAAAATCAAAAGGTTAGACCAGATATATTAGAAAAAACTTTAGAATGGACATTGGAAAAGACGCTTGGAGGGCCAGATACTCTTATTGAATTTTATTTAGAAAAAGAAAATCAAAAAGTTAGGCGAGATATATTAGAAAAAACTTTAGAAAAATTAGGACTAGAGAATCTTTGCAGATTTTATTGTAGACCAGAAAATCAAGATGTTAGGCCAGATATATTAGAAAAATTTTTAGAGAAAAGCTGGGAGGAGGAAAGATGGGATCTACTTTTTTGGTTTTATTCAAAACCAGAAAACTGCAAAATAAGGTCTGATATATTAGATAAGCTTTTAGAAAAAGCGTATATGTATAGGTATTTTGATGAACTTCTTAAATTCTATACAGAACCGGAAAAACAAAAAATAAGGCCTGACATCTTTAATAGCATTATAAATAAAGCTTTAAAATGGGCTTTTAGTAAAAAGTATTGGAATCTTATTTTTTCATTTTATTCAATCCCCCAAAATCAAGTGTTCGAGAGAGATATTCTAGATAAAGCTTTAGAAGAGGCGCTGAATTTAAATAGATGGGCAAGGCAGGATTATTTCTCTAAATTCTATTCAAATTCGGAAAATAGAAAGAATAAGCCCGAAATATTAAATAGATGGTTGGAGAAAGAGATGCAAGAAGGAAATTACGATTTTCTTTTCAAGTTTTACTCAAGCTTAGATGATGAAGAATTTAAAAACAATGGTTTAATTAAATTGCTAGATGATATGATAAAAAATAGACAATGGGATTCTATTCTTTTCCTATATTCAACGCCAGAAAAGCGTAAATTAAGAGATGATATGATTGATATATTAGGTAAGGCTGTAGAAAATGTTTGGAAAGCGGCAAAAAGGCAGTTAGCAATACCACTTGATGCTATTCATTCTTTCTATTCAAATCCGGAAAATCAAAATATTAGGCCTGATATATTTGAGGAATTTTTAGATAGCTTAAAATATTGGGATGAAATAATTCGTTTCTACTCAAACCCCAAAAATCGTGCTAGTTCCACAATTAAAGAATTTGAAGAATTAAGAGAAAAAATAAATAAAAGTATAAAAAGAATTCCTGATGAAAATTTAAGACCGATTGTACTTGAACATTATATAAAATATCTCAAATCCAGGAGACCTTTATCATTACTAGTTCTTTCATCTACCGATGATTTGTCACTTTTTATAGAGGGGGATCTTTTAAATATAAAAGAAGATGTTATTAGAAGCTGGGAGCTTGATGAGGAAGAGAAAAATACTGTGCTTTCTATCTTTGCTAGTTTAATTGAAAAAGGAATTTCTTTTCCTTTTCCTTTGCCCTTTAAACCAAGAGAGGATATTAAAAAAACAAAAGATTATAAGGATTTACTTATTTCATATTTTGCAACTTTAAATTTTATTGCTTACATATTAGAAGAAAGCGAAGAAAAGGCTATAATACAAAAGCACTTTGAAGAAATTAAAGAAATAATTAAAAAATATAAAATTGAACAAACATCTATTGAAATTCCTTTATCTTTTCTAAAAGAATGTTTAAATTCAGTTAAAAAATTAAAAGCAGAAATAATTAGAATAATTAAAAGCGAATTTATGATTGATGAAAGTATAAAAGATGATGATTTAGAAAGATTTATTAAGGAATGTAAATTTTTAAGGACTTTAATTGTTTTAGGTTCTCACTATAAAAAAATTTATCCTGATGGTTTGTCACTTTTAGGTAAAATTGTCTCTTCTTTAATTAAAAACAGATATTTTGAGGAAAGATATAATTTAGACGATGCTTTAACAAAAGACCAACTTTCGCCTATTTTAACTTATTATCCAGAAGAAAAATACAAAGAAATAATTGAAAAATGGAGGAATCCTTATTTTTCGGTTTTTATTGAGAAGAAGGGGGGAGTAAAAGGCGAGAAAAGATTTAACAGGGCTGATATATTTAATGAACTCAAAAGAAGAATTATAACTGATAAACATTTCGAATCCCTATTTAAGATTATTAAAATGGATAGCGAAGATGAAGATACAATCAGAAAAGCTCTTAGTTTTTATTTCGAAGAGAGTAAAGGTTCATTAAATTGGGAGGATATTAAAAAAGTACTCCAAAAATATGGATTAGAAAAAGAAAAAATTGATATTTTCTTGGGTATTTTAAGTATATTAAAAGAAATAAAAATTGGGCAAAAAGATCCTAAAGAAATTCTTAGTAGTTTAGATAGATTATCAGATAAAATTAAAATTTATTGGCCAGATTTAGAAAAAGTCGAGGGGTGGGGGATAGATTTAAATTCCTATTTAAGAAATGTATTGATGGAAGAATTAAGGAGAGGAGATAGTGAGGTTATTAAAGGGGAAAGAGTTTATATTTCTTACTTAACTGATCATCCTAAAACACTTTTGGAAATAGGGAAATATCCTGTTCCAACTTGCCAAAGTTTCGAATCAAAAGGAGATTTAAATCGGTATCTTTTGGGCTATGTTTTTGATGCTCATATAAAAGCTGCTGTTTTAAGAGAAATTTATTCACCAATTAAATTAACTCAAGAAATTATTGAAAAATCAAAAATAGAAATAGATGAGGATGGGGAAAGAATAAAAATTGTTACTCCAGAAGGAAATAGAATTGAAGGAACTATTTCAAAACCAATTGCAAGAAGAATTTTAATGTTGGGCAGAAAACAAGAAAGGCCTTATGTATTATTAGAGCCAATCTATTATTCAAAAATATCAAGAGAAGATGCAGATATATTTCTATCTTCACCAATATCAAAATTAGAAGAGGCTTTTAAAGAAATTGGACTAGAAATAGGGGAAGATCCTATGGGAATAGAACTTCCTCCTTCTCATAATCCTGCAGGGTTCTATAGAGATATATAATTTTCTTTTAATTAAAAATGTAGTAATTTTTATTTACAATATAAGCTTAATAATATTTATATGCAAATTTAAAATTAATCATCCTAATTTAAAATTAATCATCCTAACCTGGTACAATAAGGACATATGTCCGTATAGTTCCAGTAGATATTTTTTCATGAATTATTTACGAATATTCTTGACTCATTTGTGTAGTATATTTGTGATTTATTCGCATAATCTATTCGGGACTGATTCGAGTAGCATCTTCGATCATCACTCGTGTATGACGCAGAATTATATTCGTATTTTATTCTTGTATTATATTCGGTATACTTGACAAAAAATTTTGTTTTATAATTAAATTGG
>JAGDVT010000035.1:0-4989 GCA_023255765.1 Candidatus Paceibacter sp.
TTGATATGGTAAATAGAACTGTAGCTACACCTATTGGATGGAATGAACCTATAGCATCTTCAACATTTCCTGAATTTGGAGTATTTGTCCTGTTACCAAAATATCCCTCAATTCCTCAAATATTATCTCCTTTAAATAATGAACAATTAAATACACAATCTCCTACATTTAAATTAAAAGCATATGATGAATTCCCTATACAATTTATTATAGAAATAACAAAAGAAAATCAAACAAAAACATATACTACAGATTATATAGAAAGTGGAAAAGAACTATCTTATACAATACCTGATTCTCTTTCTGCTGGTCTATATAATGTAAAAGTAAAAGCTAAGGATAAATATAACAGAGAAAGCCCATATAATACAATATCTATAATAATACCATCTTATGAATCACTTGAAAATAAACCTCCTATAGTAAAAGATATAGCAACATCTACAGAAGAAGATAATCCAGTAAATATAACACTTATTGCACAAGATCCAGAAAATGATCCAATTACTTATATAATAACAAAATATCCAAAAAATGGAACAATTACAGGAGAATTACCTAATATTGTTTATACTCCTAATAAAGACTATTATGGAAAAGATGAATTCTATTATAGAGCATATGATAGCAATAATCTATTCAGCACAGAAGCTAAGGTAGAAATTACAATAAATCCTGTAAATGACCCTCCAAATAATCCTATAATAATAAAACCTCTTGAAAATTCAACTACTTCTCCTAATCCTATTATAGTTTTCAAGTCAAAAGATATAGATTCTAATTATATAAAGTATGAAATTAAACTACAAAAAGATAATGAAACAATAAAAACAATTACAACTCCTTTTAAAAAATCTGATGCTACTACATCTATAGCTATAGACAAAGAAAATTCATTAACAGAAGGTATATGGCAAATATCTATAAAAGCTATAGATGATAAAAATAGTGAAAGTGAATATAATACTATATCTATAAAAGTAAAAGTAAGTTCTACTATTAATAGACCTCCTACAAAGCCTAATATAATATTTCCACCATCTTCAAACTATACAATGCCATTTCTTTTAATTGTTGCTTCATCTACTGATCCTGATTCTTCTAAAATTTACTATAGATTAGAAATATATAGATTTAGAAAATCTATAATAACTTATGATCAGTCTACAAAAGAAAATGCAAATGTTGTATTTTCTTTAAAATCTGACTATTATAATAGAAATGAACCTGCTATATTTTTAACATTACTTCCTATAGGCACATATAAAGTAGTTATCTATGCTTATGATGATTTTTCTATTTCTGAGCCTAATGTAATATATGTTAAGGTAAGATATAAATAAGATGGATAATAAAAAATTTAAGAAATTTTATTTAATAAGCCTTGTTATTTTATGCTCAATTTCATTATTAATATTTGATAAAGCTTTTGGAATTACTCCAAAATGTGATATTAACAAACTTAAGGTTGTTAGTTACGAACAAAAAAATGTATACGTCAGAAACTTACAATATTGTCTGCTGGAATTAGGATACTATATTTCTGATAAAGAATTTGGTATCTATGGAAATTCTACAGTTAATGCTGTTAAAAAATTTTATAAAGATAATGCAGAAGAAATTTATAAATTAGCATATAAAACAAATTCTTTATGGCAAATTAAAAATTGGTCAGGGAGAAAAATAGGGAAAGCAGGTATTCAGGTGTTGAAAAATAAAATAAAAAATTTAACTATAGAAAAAGATGAAAAAACTTCAGTAAAAACATCTATTAAAACAAATAATCAAAAGCTTTTAATTTTAATTTTACAATTATTAAAATCAATGGGCGAAAAAACGCAACCTAAAATTTCATCACAAGCTGTTAACTCTACATCATCCCAACAAGTTATATTATCTGGAGTTATAGGTGGAACTGTAAGTGGAGGTACAAGTAGAGCAGGAGCTATAAGCAGCGGGGGATTTAGAGTTTCTTATCCTAAGATAGGAGTACTTATTAAAAATAATAAAGATATAAAAATTAACACTATTAAAAGATTGAATGAAAATGAATTGTTTATAATTGGCTCTTTTGACAATAATGGAATTATAATAGGTAAATATAATCTCGCAGATAATTCTCAAAATATTACTTTGTATAACACACAAAATTTTCAATTTACTATAAATAATATTCTTCAATTGGGTGACAGTTGGTTCATATTAGGAGAAAAAAATAATGCTACCTCTTCTCCTATTCTAATAAAAATATCTAATAATCAAATAAATTGGGCATTTGAATATTTTTGGCCTGATGCTAGTATATCTTGTAATAATTTAGACTATATTAATAGTAATTTACATTTATACTGCACATTAGAAAATTTATCACAAGGTGAATCTTCTGTTTTAATACTTATTATTAATTTAAATGGAGAATTAGTAAGTAATTATTATTATTCTGATTTATCTTATGATTTTATGCTTAAAAATGCAACTAAAGATTTTTCTTCTAATTCGATATTATTAGTAGATTTATTAAATCCTATTACCCTTCAAAAAAATATTTGCATTTGGAAAGTTAATAATTTATATAATATAGAAAAAACGCGGGGATTTACTTTTAATAATGAAATTATTGGATCAAAAGTTTTATTTTATAACAATTTAGTTTATATTACAGGAAATATTTTAGAAAGTGGGTATTTAAACATATTTTTAACTAATTTAGATTCTAACTTTAACATTGTTTTATCAAAAATATATAAAAGTAATAATTTTAAAATACCTTTATACGGATTAATAGATCAGCAATATTTACAATTAATAGGCAATTTTCAAGATAGTTTATTGTCAAATCGCAATTTATTTTATCTTTCTTTAAATCCTTCTAATGGTTCTATAATATCTTCTAAAATTTATAAAAACTTAAATTATGATACTTACCCCCTAGCTTTTTCAAATGATGTAGATAATAATTTATTAATAAATGGAACATTAAAAACGAGTGAGGGAAATTACTGGGGATTTGCGTTTAATATAGGAAATTTAGGCGAAGTTAATTTTAAATCATCTAGCAATTTTATGCTAGACAATTTATCTTTGACAGCTTATGATCTAACTTCTATTCAAAATGTCGCCTGTCAACCTAACAGGGTTGGTTCATTATTAAGTTCATATTTCCAAATCAACCCCGTTCAATTTTCAAGCACTTCAACTAATTTTGTTATAGAAAAAATTATTGAATAAAATTTTTTAATTTTTGTTTAATTAGCTTATTAAATTTCTCTCCTCTATCAAATTCATTTTTAAATTTTTCGAAAGATGCTGCACCCGGTGAAAAAAGAATTACATATCTATTTTTACTCTGATTGGTGTTTAAATTTTTAAATTGTTTTAAGGCTTTCAAGATTGCATCTTTTAAATCTTCAACTATATTTTCTTTATTAATTTGATATTTTATACTTATTAATTCTTTAATTAATTTTTTAGTAGCACTTCCGTTAATTAAAATTAAGTTTTCTGGCTTAATTCTCTTTTTAATTTCTTTAGCTAAATCTTTAAAATCTAAATTTTTATCTGTACCACCAGCAATTAAAATTAACCCGGAATTAACAGAGCTAAAGGGATAATTAATAGAAAATTGTTCTATATATTTCTGCGTTAAGTCTGTATATTTCTGTGTTAAAGAAAATCTCTTTAATGCAGCTATTGTTGCATCTGGGGTTGTTGATGCTGAATCATTAATTATCATCAAATTTTTACTTGTGAAAATTATTTCTTGTCTAAATTTCGGGGTTTTTAGATTTTTAATAAATTTTTTGATTAACTTGTTAAAGGTTTCTTCTCTAAAATTTTTATTTTTATCTTTTATATATAAATAACAAGCTAAAATTGAGAAAAGTAAATTGTATAAATTATGTTCTCCATATATTTCTTTGAAGTTTTTTATATCTAAAATTTTTATTTCTCTATTATCTTTAATATAAACACAATTTTTATTTACATATATTCCCCTATTTAATTTTCTTTTAGCCGAAACAAAATAAATTTGACTTTTAGGACTAAGACTCAAAAAATAATTAGTCCACTCATTATCGTAGTTAAGTATTAAGTAGTCGCTTTCAGTTTGGTTCATAAATATTTTTCCCTTAACTTTTGCATATTCTTTCATATTTTTATATCTATTTAAGTGATCTCTTAAAAGGCAAGTTATTATAGCGATTTTAGGAGCTTTTAAATTTTTTTTATAAAATTCTAATTGAAAAGATGAAAGTTCTAAAACAGATACGCTTTTATCGTTTGTTTTATCTAAAATTTTAAATAAACTATGTTCTGGCTGATTTCCTCCTAAAAGTACGTTTATATTAATTCGCGACTTATTTAATATCTCCTTTAATATATAA
The DNA here is from genome assembly GCA_023255765.1 of Candidatus Paceibacter sp. Lineage (GTDB taxonomy): Bacteria > Patescibacteriota > Minisyncoccia > UBA6257 > HR35 > JAGDVT01. Next base: position 4,386 of record JAGDVT010000035.1, read on the forward strand.
GTTAAAATCTCATATATCCAAGTTGTAGTTGTAGTTTTTCCTCTTGTACCAGTTATAGCTATAATATCTCCTTTAGAATATTTAAAAAATAAATAACAATCATTAACAATCTCCTTTTTCTTTTTTATAGCATATTGTATAAATTCATTTTTGTAACTTACACCTGGATTTACATATACAATATCTGCCCAATCTATATCTTCTTTTCTATGCTTGCCTAAAATGTATCTAATCGCTGACTTTGGGGGACTTAACACAGACTTTTCGGACTGCACGGACTGATTCGGACTGTACACGGATTTTTCGGACATATTATTTTTATGTTCGTGTAGGTCTGTATTTAGTCCGTGTTTAGTCCGTGTTGTTAACATTAATTTTTCTAAAATTTTTATTGATTTTTCTAAATCTTTTCTCTTTTTTAAATCAGTTATTCTTAGCCTAGCTCCTCTTTTATAAAACCATTTAGCAGCTTCTACTCCACCCCCTAATATCCCTAATCCAAAAATTAATACTTTTTTGTTTTTAAATTCCTCCATTTGAAATTATTATAATTTAAAAATATTAATGTAAAAATAATTTAATTTTCTGAATCTCTGAAGTGTAT
>JAGDVT010000035.1:4999-13854 GCA_023255765.1 Candidatus Paceibacter sp.
ATAAAAAAATCAGATAAAAACGAATATTTTTTTTAAAAAAAATAAAACTTAAAATTTCAAATTCTTTGTTATAGTTTATTTTATAATAGTTTAATGAAAGTTTATATTGGAACATCTGGCTGGCAATATTATCATTGGAAAATTAAATTTTACCCAGAAAATCTTCAATCTAAAGATTTTTTAAGTTTTTATTCTAAACATTTTAATACTGTTGAAATCAACACTAGTTTTTATCATTTTACTAAGATTAGTACATTTGAAAAATGGAAAGAAATAGTAAAAGAAAGTAAATATTTTTTATTCGCAATAAAACTTCATAGATTATTTACGCACTTCAGAAAATTAAAATTAAACAAAGATGATAAAAAAATTTTAAAAGAAACATTAAATTCTTATAAAGTCTTAGGCTCTCATTTAGGTCCCATTTTAATTCAGTTACCTCCCTCGCTTAAAAAAGATACAAAATTATTAAAAAATTTCTTGAGTGAAATCAAAAAAATTTCAAATATAAAATTAGCAATCGAATTCAGGCATAAGTCTTGGTTAGATAAAGAAGTTTATAAGCTTCTTAAAAAATTAAATGTAGCTTTTTGTATATCTGATTCTCCTAGATGGCCTACAGATTTTGTAAAAACAACAGATTTTATATATGTAAGATTTCATGGTAAACCAAAACTTTTTGCTTCAAAATATTCAGAAGAAGAACTTAAATATTTTGCAAATAAATTAAGGAAACTTAAACCTAAAATTTTATTTATATATTTTAATAATGATTTTGAAGGATATGCCGTAGAAAATGCATTATTTATGAAAAAATTATTCAATTAACCTTTTTACTGCTTCTTTAATTGCTTCTTTATCCATTTTATATTTTTTAATTAAATCTTCTGGTCTACCTGATTCTCCAAAAGTGTCTTGAAGTCCAATAAAAATCATCGGAGGTACAACGAACCTTCGCAAACCATTACGCGAACTATCGCAAACATCATTGTTCGCATTAGTTCGCGTTAAGTTCGCATCAGTTCGCGGAACATCATTGTTCGCATTAGTTCGCGTGTTGTTCGCGTTAGTTAGCGGTAAATTGTTCGCATTAGTTCGCGTTAAGTTCGCATCAGTTCGCGAAACATCATTGTTCGCATTAGTTCGCGTTAAGTTCGCATCAGTTCGCGAAATATTAGCCTTAACTAAAAATTCAGCGATTGCACTTCCTAGCCCTCCTGTTATTTGATGATCTTCAACAGTTACAACTCCTTTAACTGAAGGAAGTGAAACTAATTCCAAAATTGTTTCTCCATCAAGTGGCTTAATTGTATGAACATTACAAACATAAGTATAAATTCCCTCTTCTTCCAATTCTTTAGCTGCAAGAAGAGCTTGATAAAGAAGATGTCCTGTAGCAAAAATAATTACATCCGCGAACCCATGCGAACTTTCACGCGAACCTTCGCGAAAATTACTTTTTTTATCTCTAGACTTATCATAAACAATTCTGTAAATATTAACATCCCTATTGCCAAAATTAACTAAAATTCCCAATTTATATTTTGTGCTTTTTAAATAATACCAAATTTGTTTTTTGTATTCAGGAGAGAAATTTAAACCGGTTTTAAATTCTATTAAAATTTTATCTTCAATAATAAAGTCTGGCCTATACGTACCAACTTTTTTACCATCATAAATAATTTCTATACTTTTTTCTTTTTCATAATTTATTTTTTCTTTTTGCAACTCAATTTCGAAAGCATTTTTATAAACATTTTCTTTGTGCCCTAAACCTAAATCATTTTTTATTTTATAAATTAGCCCGTTAATCTTATAACTAAGTTCTTTATATAAAATATCTCCATTCGCTTCAGTTTGCGTGTTGTTCGTATCAGTTCGTGTTAAGTTCGCGTCAGTTCGCGGTATCCAAAATTTTTCTATTTTGCCGAATCTAAATGGAGTTTCTTCTGTTGTTATCACCGGTGTTTTATCTCTTACAAATCTTAAATAAAATGGACCATAAACCTCAGCTGAATATAATGTTGCTTTTTTGGCTTCAATAGCATCACAAGGTGATATAATTCTTATATTTGGCAAACATCTCATTATTGCAATATCCTCGGTTGCTTGGTGGGTTGCTCCATCTGGGCCAGTAACAATCCCTGAATGATGACCAGCAATTTTAACATTAGCATCATTATAAATAATTGTTGTTCTTATTGTTTCCCAATTTTTACCCGGGGAAAAAGTTGCATAAGATGAAATAAACGCAATTTTACCAGAAATACCTAAGCCAGCAGCAATTCCAGCCATATTTTGCTCAGCAACTCCACATTCAATAAATCTTTCTGGCCATTTCTCTGCAAACTTATGAACCCTTGTTGATTCAGCTAAATCAGCAGTTAAAACAACGACATTAGGATTTTTTTCTCCAAGTTCAAGTAAAGCTTCACCATAACCATCTCTAATTGGCTTTTGTTCAACATCGGGATCAAAAATTTTTGGATTTAATTTTAATTCTGGGTTAAGCATTATTGATGTTCACTTATAATTTTCCCTCCTAAAGTTCGAAGTTCATCTAAAGCTTTTTTAGCTTCTTCTTTATTAGGAGGTTTACCATGCCATTCAAATTTCTTTTCCATAAAACTTACTCCTTTTCCTGGGATAGTATAAGCAATAATTACTGAAGTTCTTCTCCATTCTGATCTTGCCTCTCTTATAGCATCAACAAAGGCACGGATATTATGACCATCAACTTCTAAAACATGAAGACCAAAAGCTTCTAATTTTTGTTTTAAGGGTTCAAGTGGCATAACATCTTCAGTTATTCCATCAATTTGAATATAGTTTCGATCAATAATTATTGTTAAATTTGGAAGGGGATTTTTGCCAAGCCACATATAAGCTTCCCAAGTATTTCCTTCTTGATGCTCACCATCAGAAGTTATGCAATAGACATGATAATCTTTTTTATCCAAAAGACCAGCATAAGCAATACCAATTGCCTGAGAGATCCCTTCACCAAGCGGACCAGATGAAGTTTCAACTCCAGGAAGAGTTGTTCGATGAGGATGACCCTGAAGCCTGCTATTTATTTTTCTTAAAGTTTTCAGTTCTTCAAGTGGAAAATACCCAGAAAGAGCCATAGCCGCATAACGAACAGGACAAATATGACCATTAGACAAAATTAATCTATCTCTATCGGGCCAATCAGGATTTTTAGGATCGTGACGCAAAATATGAAAATAAAAAGCAGAAAAAATATCAGCCATTCCAAGTGATCCAGCAGAATGACCTGAGCCAGCCTCAACAAGCATCTCAATAATAAGTTCTCTTATTTGATTGGCTTTTTCTTCTAAAAATTTTAGCTTTTCTTCATGCAACTCTTCAATCATTATTAAATTTTAATAAAATATTCAATTTTTTAAAATTAACATAAAATCTGATAAATTTATAGGCAATCGACCGGTTATTATTCCATCGCCTACTCTTTTGAAAAAATTAAAACTATCATTATTTTCTAAAAACTTTTCTATGTTTAAATTTAAAGCTATAGCATTTTCTAATGTAATTTTATCACTAATTGCTCCAGCAAATTCAGTATTATCCTAACTGTCTGAATTAATAGAAATGATGCCTATTCGTGAGTAATTCGTGTTTTTATTCGTGAGTAATTTGTGCTCTAGATACTTTAAAAACCATAAAACTAACTCTTGATTTCTGCCTCCCTTCCCCTTACCTTTCACTTTAACGGTTGTTTCTCCGCCTGCTAATAAAATATTAAATTTGCTTTTATTAATTTCATTTAATAACAACTTTGCTATATCTTTTACGTCTCCTTTTAAATTATCCGTCAAAATTTTTGCTTTTAAACCTAAGCTTTCAGCCTTTTCTTTAATTGCTTTCAAAACAGTTAAATTATTCAAAACTAAATATTTTCCACATTTTTAAAATATTTATTTTCTTTAGGAATTTCAATTAAGTCTTTTTTATCGACAGTAGTTATTTTATATTTTTTAATTATTTTCAAAGCATCGCTTATTGGGGAAAGTTACTATTTTTGGTTTTATTTTAAATATGCTTTTATCTTCAGAATATTCTTCTAAAATAGCATCATCTGTAGTATACTCAATTCCTAATTCTTTTATTTTTTCTATCATTTTTCTATTATGTCTTCTAAATTTTTAAGCTCCTTATGTAGATATTTTTTAAATTGAATTAATTTATTTTCTAATTCATGTAAAATTTTATTTTCTTCCTCTGTTAATTCTCTTTTATTTTTAGTTTCGTTTAATATTTTAATTTGCTCTTCGAATTTGTTTGACAAATAACTTATGAAACTCTCTACTTTTTTGTGCATTTCTTCCAATTCTTTTTCAATATTTTCTCGTATTTTATTTATTTTGATTATATAATAAACAACAACTATAATTAATCCTAAAATTATTATCAGCAATATCAAAGCTAAACCGAGCAATTTAATAAAAACAGGAATTTCAACGTTAACATATATTTCACTAGATGGCTTAGATTTTCTTTCTTGTTGATCTATTATATAAACATAACCTTTATAATTTCCTGAAGGTAAGTTTTCTATTTTTATTTCAAAGTTACCACTTTCATCAACTTCAGATTTAGCAGTATATTTTATTCCCTTACTATCAAAAAGTTCTAATATTGCATAAGATTTAATGTATTTTGATTTTCCTTTAACAATAAAGATGTCTCCTTGATTTATTTCTTTTGTATAGTAATTAATAATAGGAGCTTCTAATGGATTTACTAAAAATTTAAGCTTTGCCTCTGAATAATTTCCTGCCTTATCAAAAGCCTTAACAATTATTTCATTTTCTCCTATTTTAGCATTTTTAACCTCATATATATGAGATCCATCATCATACCACTTTTCTTCTGCCCCATTTAAACTTATTAAATAATAAGATATGCCACTTAGATTATCTTTAGAATCTATATAAATTTTTACTTGCGGGTTGCTTAAATCTTGCCTTTCGATTTCTTTTATATTAACTTCAGGTGGTGTGGTATCGATTTTCAATTTATATCTAGCTACACTTGAGCATCCTTGATTATTACAAAATTGCAGTGAAAAATACCAAATTCCATCATAAGGTATTGTAATTTCTTTAGACGATATAGGTGGAATGTAACTAACCTGCGGTATTACATCTATTTTTTGACCTAATAATGTTTTAACTTCAGTTACATTTGAAGGTAATTCCCATAATAACTTGACATCTTTTAAGTTATACCATTTTTCTTGATCAGGATGCGTAGGAGATGTTATTTGTGGTTTAGGAAGAATATAGCTGGTTAAGGTTTCTTCTTTTTCTTCAATCTTCTCTCGTGATAATATATCTATTTTTGCCCCATATAAGTTTTTCAAAATATTTGTGCCTAAGCCATCGTTAGCTAAAACAGAACCAGAAATAAATTTTAATTCAGCTGTCCCAGGATTTAAAGCTTTTAGGTTTATTGTAATAATATTCCCTTTTGTTCCAGTGAAGCCTGGATTTAAAACCACACCTTCGCCTATTATTTCACCGTTATAAAAATTGGGTTCTTGCACCCATAAATTTATAATTGTGCCGCTTTTAGATATTGAATTTATTTTTAATAAATTTGTTGGATAAGAAATTCTAAAAGAAACAGCATTCATTGCTTGATCTGGTGAATCAACATAAAGTATTACTGAAAAATTATCGCCTATATTTACTTTTTTAGTTTGAGGAGCAATATAAAGATCTGCTGCTAAAACTTCAACTAATGGCAAAATCAACCCCACCCCTATCAACAAATATTTGGATGTCGCACGTCCCAATAGATTATTTTCTCTTAATAAACCAAGCATATATTCTTAATTTTAAAATCAAAACTAATAAAATGACAAAAATTGATAAACTTACAAAATCATCAATTGATAAAATTTTTTGCGGTGGTAAATATTCGATTCTTTCATTGCCCGCTTTATCAACTGCTTTAACAAAAATATAGCTTTTTAAACTTTGATCCTCTAAAACATAAGGGCTGTCTGCTTTTTTAAACTCTAAATCTTTAAAATCAGGTTTTGCCATAAAAAGAATATTTATTGGCCTTTCAGCTATTTCATAATAGGCAATTCCCGATTGTTTATCTTTAGTTTCGAAAGTAATATAATACTTGCCCCCAAAAATTTCTGAATTTTTGACAAGATAAACTTTAAATGGATCAGGTGGATAAATATCTTCTGGTATTTTCGTAGCCATTCGTTTTTTTAATTCGTAGCCATTCGTGTCTTTTATATTAAAACTTTCTGATAAGGCTAATAATTTTGCTTGTGTTCCCCTGCCATCATTTAATAAAACTTTAGATTTTTTATCAATTTCAATTTTTGCTATCCCAGTTTCTTTTGCCTCAAAAACAAGTTCAACTAAATTCAAATTTTTACCGCTAACCCCGCCAGCAATAATTCCTGAAAAAACAATATTGGGACGTCGTACGTCCAAATATTGAAATTTTGGTTTTTCAAGCCAATGGGTAATTATACTTTTACCATCTAAATAATCTCTAAAAACTAAATTATCTGAAAAATTAACATAAACTTCCACTGCATTAACTTCCTCAAATTGAGTATCAAGATAAATTGGCACAGTTACATATTCTTCTCTTTTTACTTCTTTTATATCTATTTTTGGTTCAATTATAGCAGCTTTAACACTGCTAATGTCTATGAATAACTGGAATAATAACACGAATATCAATAAACAAAAAGTTCTTAAAAAAATAAATTTATTTATTATCCTTTCTCTACATATACTTTTTACGTTTCCATTTATGGCGCTGGTCATTATTTTTTATTATATTCTTTTTCATAAATTTTCATCAAAAGACGAGTGAGCTTGCCTGTCGGCAGACAGGTCCGGCGAGCGAGAAAGAGATTTCCTTTCTTGCACTTCGCGCCGTAGAGCGCGAAGTTTTTTCTAAAAGGCGAAGCGAATTCGGCGAGCGAGATTCGGGTAGGCCGTGGGCGAATGTCCGAGCCGAAGTGTAAGCGAAGGCCGGACTGGCGCATCGAGCGAGCCGATTCGCGAGCCAATAACCGAGGCACCAACTTGCCGCTGGAGCAAGTTGAGTGCCGGTGCTCGTAGACGCGAAAGTGCAATGTACTGGCGCATCTCTGCTTGCCGGCAGGCAGGTCACGAGTCGCACTACCCAGTCCACCAATATGCCAAAATACTAAAGTCAATTAAATCGACCTTACCATCGCCATTAAATTTTTCTTTTTCGATTTTCAAAAATGCTGGTGATAATTTCCTCTTATACCAATAAGCTAAAATAGAAAAATCTACTAAGTTTACCCTACAATCATTATTCAAATCAACCTTTGGACATTTAACAATTTTCTTTTCAACTGTTTTTGCACCTACTTTAAAAGTAACAACTCTTGAAAAATTGCTAACAAGCTGATTGCCTAAAATTGATTTTGACTTAGCATTATGATCTCCTAAATCTAAAATATCTGTTCCTAATTGGTATAAATAAAATCCATCTTTGTTAGCATTTGTTCTAAAAAAATATTCCTCTTCAGAGCTAACATTAATTAAAACATTAGATTCTGGCACTGTAAAACCAAAAATAGAAATAAAATCTCCTTTTTTGACTTCTAATTTATCAACATCTATAGTTGGAGAAAGTAAAATATTGCCTGCTGTAATTGTTTCACCTGCTCTTATAAAAACTGGAAAAGTATATAATGTACTTCTTCTTCCATCTTTATCTTCAGAATATAAAGTAAATAAATAATTACCAGGAGAAAGATTTGATAAAGTAAAAGAAAATTTAGCATCATCGCTAGCTTTTGTTGTCGCCTTTATCTCTCCATCAGACATTAAAGTTACTTCACTTTTTGGTTGAGCATAACCTGAAATAATTATTGTTCCATAAGAAGGTATAGGGCCTATACCCCCACCACCTCCACCAGAGGACAAAGTGCAACCACTAAAATTTAAAGTACAATTTATATTGCAACTTAAACTTCCACCTGAATAACCAAAATTAAAACAGGTTTGCCCTCCAAAATCACGTCCATCACACTGCTCCCCTATTTCTTTTATTCCATTTCCACATACACCTGGAATAATTGCTGTTACTGTAACAGTAGCACTTTTAATTTTAGAGATAAGAAAAAAAGAAGAAGTCAAAAAAATCACAATTACTGAGATTATTAAATTTATATTTTTACTCATATTAAATTTTATAAATTTTATCTCGAAAATCTATATAAACAATAAAAATAATTTTTTCATCAACAAAAATTCTATATATTATTCTAATTTTACCCAATTTCAGTTTAAAATAATCTTTAAATTGATATTGTAATGGTTGGTGATTTATTGACTCACAATTTTTAGAAAGCCATTCTATTTTTCTCAAAATTTTTAAGCGTAGAGTTTTATCTATTTTAGAGAAAAATTTTTCTGAATCAGGTGAAAATTCTATTGAATAAGTCATTCATTTAGATATTTCTTTTTAATTTTTTCAAAAGAAATAGTTTTACCTTTATTTTTTCTAAGAGATTGTAACTTTTTTTTAACTTCTTCTCTTAATTCTGAAAAGTACTCTGGGTCATTTAAGATATTCTGCACCAGATTGGTCAAATATAACTTAAGTTCTAAATCCAATTTTTTTCTTTTCTTGAATAAAGTAGGCATATTTTAATTATATCAGATTATTTTTTTTGTATCTATGATTCGTTGCCATTCGTGTAATTTATCACGAATTATTCACGAATAGAATTACACGAATTGGTCACGAATATGTTTTATTCGTGTGCAATTCGTGTTGTTATTTCTGAGATAAAGCTTTTCTTATTATAT
>JAGDVT010000022.1 GCA_023255765.1 Candidatus Paceibacter sp.
GAGGAGGGGATGAAATCCCATCCTCCCTATGGATTCTAGGTGGAGGGTGGGGTGGCGAGGGGAAGTGTGGCCAAGAGGTATATCTATCCTTATAATTTTTAGTAAGAATCTTGGTAGTTGAATTAACGAATGTTAATAACTACCAAGATTCAAAAATATTTGCCTTTTAAAAGGCAAATATGCAAACAACTTATGATAATAAGGTTTGCTAGGTGGAGGGTGGGGTGGTGCGGGGAGGTGTGGCCCAGAGTTATTATCGCGGGGTGGTGGAGTAGTACCACGCGGGTCTCATAAGCCCGAGGCGCCGGTGCAATTCCGGCCCCCGCAACAACAATAGGGCCCATAGCTTAATGGAAGAGCGTTCCCTTCGCAAGGGAAAGGAGAGGGTTCGATTCCCTCTGGGTCCATTTTTTATTAATTTATTTCTGCAATTCAGCTAGTTTAAGTAAATTTTTATAAAGCATGCATACTAAAATTGGACCTGTTCCTCCAGGAGTTGGTGTTATTAAATAGGCTGTATCTTTAAGTTTTTCAAAATTTATATCACCATACATGGTGTTGTTCTCAAAATAATATCCAAAATCAATTAAAATCGCATTTTCTTTACATTCGTTAATAATATGTTTTTCTCCAACTCCGCTTACTATTACATCAGAAATTTTCAAAAAATATTCTTTATTTTCTGTGCTTTTTCTTATTACAATAACTGTTGATTTTTGTGTACAAAAATAATGAACTAATGGTTTACCTATTAGCCTTCCATATCCTGTTATACATACTATTTTGTTTTTAAATTCTAATTTGAATTTGTTTTTAATAAAATCCACCACTTCTACTACTGGAGGTCTTATTATATAAGAATCTGTATAAAATTTTCCTAAATTCCTGCTTGATAAACAATCAACATCTTTTTCTGGAGGAATAGAGTTTAAAAAGTATTGAGTTTTAAATTTATCTGGCAAAGGAAGTTGTATGATTGCTCCGTTTACTAAGTCTGATTTTACTATTTGATTTATATATTTTCTCAATTTTTTTCGTGAAATATTTTCATCAACTTTATAAATTTTAAATTCTACATTTAGCTTTTCTGCATATTTTTGTTTTATTCTCAAAAAACTTTCTTTTTCTTTGTCTTCGCCTATCAAAAAAGCAACTAATCTTAATCTATCAAATTTTTCTCTTTCTTTTTTTAATTCTTCTAACAGCTCTTCTGCTATTTTTTTGCCGTCTAAAATCATATTAATACCAAAGAGGAAATTTTTCCAAAAATTTTATTACTTCTTTTTTAATTTTATTTGGATTTTCTTTATCTATCAATAATCTTTTAATCCATCCTGCTATTTTTATCATATCTTTCTCTTTCATACCTCTAGAAGTGACAGCTGGTGTTCCTAATCTCAACCCAGTTGGATTAAATGGTGAGTTATCTTCTGGCAAAGAATTTCTATTTGCTAATATGTTTGCTTTTTCTAAAATTTTTTCTGCAGTTTTGCCGTCTAAATTTAGTGGCTTTAAATCAATTAGCATAAGGTGGTTATCTGTACCGTTTGTAAAAAGTTCAAAACCAAAGTTAATTAAAGCTTTAGCTAATGCTTTCGAGTTTTTTAAAATCTGAGCTTGGTATTTTTTAAATGCTGGTTTCAAAGCCTCTTCTAACATAATTCCTATTGCTGCTGTTTGATTATTGTGCGGTCCTCCCTGCAGTCCAGGAAAAACAGATTTATTTATAACTTCTTCTAATTCTTTCCTCATAAATATTAATGCTCCTCTTGGACCCCTTAAGGTTTTATGAGTTGTCATAGTAACAACATCAGCATATGGAAATGGAGATTGATGTAAGCCTGCTGCAACTAGTCCTGCTATGTGGGCTATGTCTGCTATATGGTATGCACCTACACTTTTTGCTATTTCATAAAATTTTTTAAAATTAATTTTTCTTGGATAAGAAGTAAGGCCAGATATTATTATTTTGGGTTTAAATTTTTTTGCAATTTTATAAATTTCATCATAATTTAATAAACCAGTTTTTTGATCCACTTCGTATTGTTCTACTTTAAACAATTTACCTGTATAACTCGCGAAGTGTCCATGAGTTAAATGTCCTCCGCTTGATAATTTAAATCCTAAAAGCTTATCACCTGGTTTAAGTAATGCCAAATAAACTGCTAAGTTTGCTGGAGAACCAGAATAAGCTTGTACATTTACTGACCATTTTTTAGAATTTAATTTAAAAAGCTTTAAAGCTAATCTTTGCACATATGTTTCTATATCGTCATAAAACTTATTACCTGGATAGTATCTTCTGCCGGGATATCCTTCAGAATATTTATTAACCAAAGGACTGCCTAGAGCATAAAGCACATCGTTAGATACATAATTTTCCGAAGGAATCAAGTTTATTGTATTTTTTTGCCTTAAAATTTCCTTTTTAATTACCTTTTTTATATAACTCATTTATCCACTGTTTATCCACTATTTTATATTTAATAGTTTATAATTTTATTATATAACCTTGCGACGAAAATGATATCGAAACGTATTTTATCAATCTTAATTATTTTAATCTTAGCGATAATATTTTCTGAAACGGCTATTTCCCCAATTAAAGCATTTGTTGAACCTCAAACAATTACTGATGATATATTTTTGGAAAACAATAAATCGGATTTAAATTCTAAAAACAACAGAAAAACATTTATAGTTACTGTAACAGGGTATTCTTCAAGCTATGATGAAACTGATGATGATCCTTACATAACAGCCTCTGGAGAAATTCCATACTATGGAGTAGTTGCTACAAATTTTTTGCCTATTGGTACTAAAATAAAAATTCCTTCTCTATTTGGTGAAAAAATATTTGTTGTCAAAGATAGAATGAATCCTAGGTATTATTATAGAATTGATGTATGGTTCCCTACAAAAGATGCTGCTTTAAATTTTGGAATTCATCATAATGTAGAGGTTGAAGTCTTAGATTAAAGTACCTGTAACTCTTTCTACTTCTTCTATTGTAGTTATACCTTTTATAGCTTTTATTATCCCTGCTTGTTGTAAATTAATAAAACCTTCTTTTATTGCTACTTCTAAAATTTTTTTCTCAGAAACTTCTTCATAAATTAAATCTTGTAATTTTTGAGTAATTTTTAATAATTCGAAAATAGCTACCCTTCCTTTGTATCCAGTAAAGAAACATTTTTCGCATCCTTTTGTTTTAATCAAAACTATATTTTCTAAATCTAATTCGTTTTTTGCTTTTTCTGGTATTGTTCTTAGTTTTTCTAAAATAATTTCTTTTAAGTTTGAGTCTGGTTTATATTCTTCTTTGCAATATTCACAAGCTTTTCTTAAAAGCCTTTGTGCTATAACTAATCTTAATGCTGGCGGTATTAATGTTTTATCAACTTCCAAATCAACTAACCTAGGTATAGCACCTAAAGAATCGTTTGTATGAAGAGTAGATAAAACTAAATGACCAGTTAAAGAAGCATGTATTGCTATTTCTGCTGTTTCTTTATCTCTTATTTCTCCTACTAAAATCACATCAGGGTCTTGTCTTAAAATAGATCTTAATCCTGTAGCGAAAGTATAATTTTCAGAAGGATTAACTTGCGTTTGAGTAATTCCTTCTATTTTGTATTCTATAGGGTCCTCTATTGTTATGATTTTAATTTCAGGCTTTTTTATTTTGTTTAAAATAGCATATAAAGTAGTTGTCTTACCAGACCCTGTTGGACCTGTATTCAAAATTAAACCGTTTGGTTGGTGTATATAATAATTAATAGTCTCTAAATCGTAGCTTTCTAAGCCTAATTTTTCTAAAGGAATCATTATCTTCTCCACATCTAAAAGTCTCATAACTATTGTTTCATCATAAGAGCTGGGAATTGTACTTACTCTTATCTCTATATTTTTATTAGCTAAATTAATTGTAAATCTTCCATCTTGTGGCTTTTCTGTTATGTTTAAAAATAATCCTGCAAACAATTTAATTCTATTTTTAAGTAAAGAATAAATTGATTTATTAAATGAAGCTACTTCGTATAATATACCGTCTATTCTTAATTTCACAATTATATTTTTTTCTGTAGGCTCAAGGTGAATATCTGATGCTTCGAATTTTAATGCTCCTGCTATTATATAATCTAAAATTTCCAATGGATTTTCTTTTTCTAGATTTACTAAATATTTTTTTAAGTCTTCTTTATTTTTTAGCTCTTCAATTATGTTTTTTAGTTTTTCATAATCTATTACTAGTATTTCTGTATATCTTACCTTTTTTGTTTTAATAAATTTATACTCTTGCCAAGCTTTTTCTAAACCACTTAAGGTAACAACATTAACTTCTACATCATATCCTTGTTTTTTCAATTCTTCAATATATTCTTTAACTTCTTTTTTGATAGGATTTAAGGCTCCTATTATTAACTTATTTCCATGCTTATCTATACCAGCTATTTTAAGTTTTTGTGCTATTTCTTGAGGGATAATTTTTAAAGCTTCTGGATTTACTGGATATATTTTTAGGTTAAAATATTTTAATTGGAGCATGTCAGCCAGTTTTTTTGCAATATCTTCTTCCTCTGATTCTTTGCTTTTTTTTAATATTTCTTCCAATTCTTTTTCTTCCATTTTAAAAATTATAAATTCAAATGAAAAGAAAGTATAAATTAAAAATATTTATTGAAATAATATCAATAGCGTTATTATCCTTGATTTTCATTCTTATCGCGACTTTCTTTTTCTTAATAAGTATTTATATAAGTAATTTACCTTCAATAGAGGTTGCAACTAAAAATATAAAAGGAGGTGGTACTCAAATTTTCGATAGAACCGGAAATATATTATTATATGAAATAGGTTTAAGACAATATCCTGTTTCTTATGAAGAGCTAACACCAAAGGTTATTTATACTACATTAGCAGCTGAAGATGATTCTTTTTTTGAACATAAAGGTATAAGCTTAAAAGGTATTTTTAGGTCTATTATATTAAACCTAAAAACTGCTAGCTTAACTTATGGTGGATCTACTATTACTCAACAGTTGGTTAGAAATTTGTTTTTAACTCAAGAAAAAACTATTATTAGAAAAATAAAAGAAATTATTTTAGCCTTAGAAATAGAAAGAAAATTTACTAAAGAGCAGATTTTGACTATGTATTTAAATACTATTAATTATGGTGCTGGTAATATAGGCATAAAGGCTGCAGCAGATTTTTATTTTAATAAAGATTTAAAAGATTTAACTTGGTCCGAAGCAGCAATATTAGCTGCAATACCTAAATCACCAAGGTACTATTCTCCTATTTATAAAGAGAACTTACAAAGATTAAAGAAGAGAAGAGATTTTATATTAGACAGGTTGGTTGAGTTAGGTTGGATTAATAAAGATGAATATTTAAATGCTTTAAATGAGCCTATAAAGTTAAGTGAAAAAAAATACTTTAAAATTGCTGCTCCTCATTTTGTGCTTGAAGTTAAAAAAATTTTGGAAAAAATGTATCCAGATTTAAATTTAGAAACTGCAGGGTTAAAGGTTATCACTACTTTGAATTATGAATATCAAAAAATTGCAGAAGAGGTTGTAAAAGATGGTGCTTTAAAAAATGAAAAGAATGCAGGAGCTAAAAATGCTAGCTTGCTTATGATGGATGCAAAAACAGGCGAAATTTTAGTAATGGTAGGATCAAGAGATTTTTTTGATGAAACAATTCAGGGGCAAGTAAATATGACAACAGCCTTAAGGCAACCTGGTTCTGCTTTTAAACCTATTTCATACGTAACTTTATTTCAGTTAGGTTATCCTATAGAAACTATAGTTTTTGACGTTCCAACTAATTTTGGTACAGATCAAAATCCTTATGTTCCTAATAACTTTGATAAAAAATTCAGAGGTCCGGTAAATCTAAGAATTGCTTTAGCGCAATCTATAAATATTCCTGCTGTAAAAGTTTTTTATTTAGCCGATCCAGAAAGAGTTGTTGAAAATGCTAGAAAATTTGGGTTAATTACAATTAAAGATTACAAAAATTACGGACTTTCTTTGGGTTTAGGAACTGCTGAAGTAAGAATGATAGATTTAGTTAGAGCTTATTCTGTTTTTGCAAACGATGGAGAATTGATTACACAAAGTTTAATTTTAAAAATTTATAATTCAAAAGGTGAATTAATTTATGAATATAAACCACAAAAAGAAAAAGTAATAGATTCACAACCTGTTAGAATGGTAAATGATATTTTGAAAGATTATGAAGCAAGAAGAGGATTATTTGTAAGAAGCCTTCCTTTAACAAAAATAGATGAATATGATATTGCTTTAAAAACAGGTACTAGTCAATTTTATAGAGATGCTTGGATAATAGGTTATACTCCAGAATTTATTGTGGCTGTTTGGGCAGGGAACACAGATGGAAAACCTGTTAAAGAAGGTTTAAGTACAGTTGCTGCATTGCCTATATGGCATAATTTTGTTTCAAAAATTATTAAAGATTTTCCAAAAACTAAATTTTTACCTCCTCTACCTGTTAAAGTAAATAAACCTTTATTAAACGGTGAGTGGATTACACCTTATGGTATACATTCTGAGCTTTATTTTATTGATAGAAATAATCCTCTAGGTCCCATTCCTTCAAATCCATATAAAGATCCACAATTTTATAACTGGGAAAAAGCTGTGCAAGAATGGCTTAATAATTTAGGATTTCTAAGAAATAATTCGAATATTTTCTTTTGATTTCCAATTCTATTTTTTTTATTATTTCATAGGGTATTTTTTTATTTAATCGCAAAAAAATTTTTTTATTTTTATTGTCTATTTTTATGTTAGCTTCAAAATCTGGATAATTTTTTTTAATTTCTTGTGCTAATATTAAAATTTTTGTTTTATTTAGACTTATTTTTTCCATTAAATAGGCATTAATATATAAATAAAATCTTCTTCTAGAGGAGACTTAAATAATGTTGGCTTAATTCCAAATTCTCCTGGTATATTTACTCCTATAAAAATTTTTTCGCTGTCTATATTTTTTATTCCTTCTGTAAAAAAGTCTATATTGTAAGATATTTCTATTTCGTCTTCTTGATCGCTGTTTTCTATATTTACATTTATTTTATTTATATTTTCACCTAAAACTTCATTTCTAGTTATAAGCTCAATTAAACTATCTTTAGGATTAATTCTTATTTTTAGCTCTTTAGCCTGATCTACATATACTTTGTTAAGCTTTAAAGCTTTTAATATTTCATCTCTATTTACATAGAATATAATGTTGAAATCCTGTGGAATAACTTGTTGATAATCTGGGTATTCAATTGTTAATGTTTTTGATAGTAAAACTTGATCTTCTAAATCGAATGTAATTTGAGATGGTTCTATATAAATTTTTAATTTTAAGGGTTTTTTCTTTATTTTTAAATATTCAGTAATGATTCTTTCAGGTATTAAAATTTTCTCTTCTTTTTCTATATTCGTAATTATTAAATCTTTTTTAAATTTAACTTCTGAAAGTCTAATAGTATCGGTTGTTACTAATCTTACCCAATTATTTTGTAACCACATATAAACTCCTGCAAATTCTGGCTTAATTACAGAGGCTGTTTTTATATTTCCGTAAATTTTTTCAATATAATTTTCAAATAATTTATTATCTATTTCAATATAATTCTCTTCTGAATAATCAGGAATTAAAGGATATTCTTCTTCTGAAATTCCTGGTAAAGTAGAAAAGCTTTTTTCTCCTTTTAAAATCAATGTATTATCTTTATTTTCTAAATAAATTACGTCTTCATAAAAATTTTGCAATATTTCATAAAATTGTTTAGCTGGTAATAAAAATTCCCCCTCTTCTTCAATTTTTGCAACCATTACCGCCTTATAAGATATTTCTAAATCTGTTGAAAATATGGTTAATTTATCATTTTTAGCTTCTAATTTAAAAAAGTTTAATACGCTTAAATCTGTTTTTTTAGGGCAAATCCTATTAACTACTGTTATTTTGTCTAATAATGTGTTTTTTATTAAAGATATTTTCATAATAATAAAGGTTGTTAATAAGTGGATAAAATTACTTTAAAGTTGTTAAAAAACAATAAATTTATAAATTACGACCATTTAATTTAATGTTAATAAACTGTTAATTTTCTAAAATTTTTTGTTTTAGGAATTCTATTTCTTGATATAACTCAAAATTTTGCTGTATTTCTTTTTCTATTTTTTCATAAGAATATAAAACAGTTGTATGATCTCTTTTATTTAAGAGTTCACCAATAGTATTATAAGATAATTTTCCGATTTCTCTTAATAAATACATTAAAACCTGTCTAGGTTTAATAATCTCTTTCTTTCTAAGTTTTTTAAGCAAATCATCTTCTTTTAAGCCATAAAATTCAGCTACAACCTTTATTATTTTTTTTGGAGAAATCTTTTTAATATTTTGTTTAAGATAGTCTTTAATCATTTCCTCAACCTTATCTTTATTTAAATTAGATATATTTTTAACTCTAAAAGCGATATAATTTAAGGCTCCTTCTAGTTCCCTGATATTTTTTGTAATTCTTTCAGCTATAATTTCTAATGCAAAATCTGGCAAATAATAAGCCCTTTCTTGATTTTTAAGCCTAACTATAGCTAATCTTGTTTCAAAATCAGGAGGTATTATATCCACTACCAATCCGCCTTCAAATCTAGATTGTAATCTTTCTTCAATGTCTGGGATTAATCTAGGGGCCCTATCAGAAGAAAATACAATTTGTTTACCTAAATTATATAATTCGTTAAAAGTATGAAACAACTCTTCTTGGGACTTATTTTTACCAGAAAGAAAGTGCACGTCATCCAAAATTAAAACGTCAACCTCTCTAAATTTTTGCCTAAATTCGTCTATAGTTTGATTTTTTAATGCATTTATAAGCTCATTCGTAAATTGTTCTGTTGTAGCATATCTAACTTTTTTTTGATTATTGTATTTTCTTAGAACCTCGTTTCCGATTGCTTGGAGTAAGTGGGTTTTACCTAATCCAACACCACCATATATAAACAGAGGATTAAATTTAGTACCTAAATTAGTAACAACACCTTGAGCTGCTGCAAAAGCTAATTCATTATTGCTTCCTACTACAAAATTTTCAAATCTGTATCTAGGATTTAAATTAGTGGAAGGGGTAACCTCAAAAATAGTTATTTTTTGTTGAAATGAATACTTTGAAACCCTAGTTCTTGTTTTAATTTGGGTATTTAATACATACTCTATATTTTTAATCTCATGAAAATAAGATTTGGCTATTTTCAATAAAATAATATGGAATTTGTTCTCTAGCCAGTCTTTCACTAATTTATTAGGAACTTCTAATCGTAAAATTCCATTATATAACTGCAAAGGGTTTACATCATTAAACCATGTCTTCAGAGTCGGCCTAGATATTTGTTTCTCTAAATCTTCTAAAATTTGTTGCCACTTTGTTTTTAAATCTACATCTTTCATATTTAAAATAATTATATTATAATTAAATAAAATGGCAACAATCAGAAAAAGAAAAAGAAAAATAGGTTTTTTAGCTAGGTCTAGTTATAAAGGTGGCAAAAATATTCTACTTAGAAGACGAAGAAAAGGAAGAAAAAGATTGGCAGGTTAATGCTTGCAAAAAAGTATAGATTTAAAAATTTTGATTTTGAAAAATTTAGAAATTCAAAAAAAATACAAAATAGTTTATTTTTAATTAGAAAGATAGATTCTGAAAATGAAGAAAAAAAATTTGCTGTAACTACAAATAATAAAGAATTTAAGAAAGCCGTTTTGAGAAATAAAATTAGAAGAAAAATTTTTGAGATAATTAGGTTAAATTTGGAGAAAATACACCCCGGATACTATTTAATTAATGTTAGGAATAAAGAAGCTTTAAAAATGAATTTTAAAGAAATAGAAAAAATCTTGTTACAATTATTTTCAAGACTAAATGCTTGATTTTTTTATAATACAACCATTTTTAACCATTTTTAAATATTTAGTGAACATTTTTAATGATTTTGGTTTAGCCATAATATTTTTTTCTTTATTTTTAAAAATATTAATTTCACCTTTGTCTTTTTTGCAGTTTAAAGAAGAGATAAAATTAAAAAAAATAAAAGAAAAGATAGATAAATTAACCAAAAAAGAAAAAGACTTACTTAAAAAAGCAGAAATAATATCGAAAGTATATGAAGAAGAGCAATTTAATCCTCTTTATAACATAATAATTCAATTTTCAACTCTCCCCTTTTATTTAGGTGCTATTATTGTAATACAAAATCTTATGAAAAACTTAAATAACACCTATTTTTTGAATATTATAGATCTTAGCAAGCCCAATATATATTTAAGTTTATTAGTAATAATAGCACAATTTATTTTTGTTTTCAATCAACCAAAAGAGAACAGAAAAATGCTCTTGTTTATAACCGGAGTTTTAGCTGCTATTATTTTATTTTTTCCTTCAGCTTTTCTGATCTATTTTTTTATGTCCTTAATTTTAACTTTGTTAGAAAGGAAATTATTTAATTGGTATAACATAAAGCTTAGCGTCGTTTCTGTTGAAGAAAATAACCCCAATAGGAGTTAATGTTGGATTAACAATATCAAAGTTTCCTTCAATATCATAATATTTAAGGTCTAAATTTTTAGGATCAAAAATCACTAATTTATCAGAAAATATTTTTTTATAATAATACCAATCTTCTAAGTTAGAAAAATCTTGATTTTTAGGAACACCACAAATTAACAAATCTTTAAAAGTACATTTTTCTTTTAAGGTCCCAAAATTAAATTCTATTATTTTTTGGCCATCTTTGTTAATAATATAGCTTTTCCAACCATTTTCGTAATAAGAAACATAAATTAAATCTTTTTTGTTAGAAATAGCACTGAGATTAGTTTTTGGCTCTAAAATTTGAATTTTTTCTTTATAGTTTTTAATAAAATAAAGAGGCGAGAAATTTGTATTTTTTAAATTTTCATAATATACAATACCATCTTCTAGATAATCAAAAACAGGATTTAATATGTAAATATCTGTAATTTTTTTTAGATTATTATTATCAAATTTTGCAAGATAATTTGCTTCAGGGCTACTAATAAATAAATATAAATCATTATTAACCCAAAAACTATTCTTTACATTTAATGGCAGTCTATTTAATTTGTCTTTAAAAATATCTAATAGCCAATAATTTTCGTCTTTTATTAATGCTAATAAATTGTTTTCGGAAAAACTTAATCCTTTGATATTTTCTTTTTTCAAAATCTCTTTATAAGTTTTATCTTCTAAATTATATGCTTTTATTACCTTATTTGTAGGATCATATCCATAAATAAAAGGATAATCCACTTTTGGATAAAGAATAATAGTATCAATTAACAAGTTTGGAGTTTTTAAGTTAGTTTTTGTTGTTGTAGCCTCTTGAGAAGAGGTTGTAATAGTTTCTGAAGTTTTTGTAGTTTCAGTTTCAGGTTTTGTTTCTTCAAAATAAGTTTCCCTGCCTTCCTTTTTTAAGGTTTCTATTTCCGGTTTTTTTGGTTTAATTTCTTTATACAATAAAATCCCAAAGGAAATTAATATTATCATACCTATAAGTAAAAAAATAAGCTTAAATACCTTCCTCATTTTTTAAATTTTAAATAAATTAAAACTCCTAAAATGAAAATTATTCCAAATATAATAATTGTAATTGAAGCAATATAAGAAAAACTTTTTTCTGGCAAAGCAATAGTAGGAGTTACCTCTTTTAATTCTTTAAGCTCTTTTTGAGGCGTTACTTTTTCTTCATAAGGTTTATATTCAACTTGAAGCTCTTTTAAGGGGCTAGCTAAAGGATAGTTGGGATTATTTGCAGAGGGACAATCTAATGGACATAAATTTTCTTCTCCTGGTTCACATATATTATTTTCGTTGCAAATTTCAAATATTTTCAAATCTATTTTACCTAAAATTATTCCATTTTTGTCTTTAACTACTAAATAACCGGCATTTAGTAAATAAGGAATATACAAATAATTTTCTCCTATATTTAAATTAACAGGTACGGTTACTATAAGATTATTTTTATCATTATAATATTCAATTTTATAATCACCCCCTATAGTTAATGCAGGAGAAACATCTATTATATCTAAATTCAGGAATTCTTTTGGATTTAAATAAACCCTTTTGCCATCAAAAATTAAATTAATGTACAAAATATCATAATATTCTTTGGCTTGTACATACGATGTTGTTAATACTAATATTGTAAAAAAAAAGATTTTTTTAACCATTGTTATATTTTTTAACGGTTGTTATAATATCTGCTACTGCTTGATGTTGTGCTGTTGGCCTCCCCGTTTTGTATACGTTTAAAATTGCTATTAAATTATCAGAATAAGATTGAGAACCTTGTTTAATTAACAATTCTTTATATCTATGTAGCCTTTTAATTACTAAAGCAGTAATTAAATAGGGATTATCAAGCTTACCACCAACTCTTATTTCTTCTGCCGATATATTATTAAAATCTATATTAATTCTATTTTGAATTGATGGAGGCAAATCTTTATAAACTTTATTCGCCTCTCTTATTAATATATTATATGCCTTCTCTCTCTTCTCCTTACGCTCAGATCTTGTACCATCATTAGCCTTTCCGTATTCAATACCAAATGTAGCAAAAGAATATTCACCCCTACCCCAATTTCTTGGATCACAACCATGTCCACCAGATTCTGTTTGCAACAAAGCTTTTAGCAAGGCCTTTACTCCATTTTTTGTTAAAGGAATTGTTGGGTTCCCATTTTCATCAGGTAATTTATAATCAGTTAAAGGATAGATATTAATTCCTACCCCTGCATTTACCAATTCATCTATTGCTGTTAAAAACTCTTTACATCTAGGAGATTGTGAAAAGGTTAAAACCTTGCCTTGCCCGCTTTTTAATAAATCTATCACTTTTTCAACATCATATTCGATTTTAAGCTCTGTTATAGTATATAAAATCAATCTAGCTGAAAATATATAAGGATTTATCCAATATAGAACAACTCC
>JAGDVT010000012.1:0-10840 GCA_023255765.1 Candidatus Paceibacter sp.
ATCTATTCGTGTACTATTCATGTTATATATTCGTGATTAATTCGTGCATTTTATTCGTGAACCATTCGTGTAATTATTCGTGATTCATTCGTATAATCTATTTATTTAGGAACGCAACATTGAACTGGTTTCCCGTTTATAATTAATCCTTCAATAGTTCCTAAGTCTTTTTGATTTTCGAAACAAGCAGTACCATCTTCTTGAATTGGTATTGTTTCCGCTCCCTCTGGACATTTATCAATTTTTGTACGAATATTAGCAGGCATTCTTTTTCCATAAATCTCTTCTACATTAAATTTTTCAAAATATTCAAAATATTTCCCCTTACATTCAGCATTTTTAAAATCTTCTGTTTGACTTTTACAATTAAATCCTTCTGCTGTTAATACACAAGAAGCACTAACATTAAAAATTCCTTCTTGCCATCTTTTTAACATTGCTGTCAAATCCTCATTTTTATTAAATTTACAAATCCCATCCATACCTTCAAGCTTTTTATAAATTCCTTTTTGTTGATTAAGAGCTTCTTGAGGAAAATCGGGAGAAGATTCTAAATCGTATTTTTCTAAGCGTAAATATAAAGTACATTTATTTTCCTCGATACCTTTAATTTCTAAAATATAAGTAGCATTTATTTTTAGACCAAACATATCTAATCTTGGGGTATAAACAACTTTTGCGGGATTACACATTTTGGAAGCTGATATAAAACAATCTAAAGACTTATCGCAATTTATGAGCTTAGGGTATTTTCTCATAGTTGTTGTTTGATTATATTTCCTGGGCAATTTTATATCTTTTACCCTTACTGCAAATATTTTCTTATCCTTATTTCTTATATATCTTAATAATCTAACTGTATCATCTTTTATTAATCTACCTTTAAATATGCCTGTATTGTTGTTATTTTCATCATATTCTCTTATTGTTACTTGTTTAGTTTTTAAGTCTATTTCACCTTCTAATCTTAAGGATTTTCCTATATTATCATACTTATATTTTCCTTCTATTTTGTTATTATCTTTTAAGTATAGGTATTCTATAGTAATAGGATATTTTCCTATTTTACCTTTATATTGAGTAGATATTATTGTTGTTGTTTGAGAATAGGTAAGGTTAAATAAGGAAAAAATAAAAAAGAGGATAGTTAAGAATATTGTTATTGTTTTTATTTTATTGATTTTAGTTGGCTTTTTCATTGATTTTGAATTAAATAATTATAAAAGATAATTACTTGATTGTTACAAAATTGCGGAGGGGGTGGGACTCGAACCCACAAGGCCACTAAGGGCCACCGGTTTTCAAGACCGGCGCATTAGCCAATTCTGCCACCCCTCCACTTTATATTATACCAAAAACCCTTATAAATAGGTTTTTTAAAACGGCTTGATAATCTAATTCATTTGTTTCTATCTTGTCCATAGCTTCTTCTAAATATTTAGTAAAGTTTTCAGATATTAAATCAGGATATTTTTCTTGTAAATATTCAAAAATCTTTTTACCGTTATTAGTTGGAACTAAATATCCTTTATTTGATATTACATACCTTCTCTCTAATAAAGTTTGGATAATATTCGAATATGTTGAAGGTCTTCCTAAGCCTCTATTTTTCATTTCTTCTACAAGACTAGCATTTGTATAAGGTGGATATTTAGGAAATCTTGTAAGAATGATGTTAATTACATTATAATTGCCTGGATCTATTTTCAATGGTCTTAAATTATTTAAAAATTCATTGAAGCCATTTTCTATAATTTCAGAAACAAATTCTTTTTGATCTTCCAAAATTACTTCGTCTTTAACCTTTAATTTAACTTTCAAAACTAAATTTCTAACTTTAGCAGGTTTAGATTGTGAAGCAATGAAACGATTTAGTATTAAATTATATAATCTTAAGTGATTTCTAGATAAAATCTGTTCTTGGGCTAAAATGCTCTGTTCTATTAATTCGTCTACTGTAAAAGGTTTGGTTGGTCGAATACATTCATGAGTTCCAGGCTCTCCCCATGATCTTAAATATGAAATTTCTTCTTTATTTTGTTTTTGTAAAAATTCTTTGGCTATTCCCTTACCAAAATCTGAAACGTAATATGAATCTGTTCTATGATAAGTAATTAAACCTCTTTCAAACAAATCTTGCGCTAAATTCATGGTTGTTTGAGCATCTAGTCTTAATATATTCCAAGCATCTCTTAACAAATCACTTGTCTGGTATGGAGGCGGAGGGTTAATAATATTTTCCTCCTCTTTTACTTTTTCGATCTCTAAAATTAGATTATTTTTATTTTTTCTAATTTTTTTAGCCAATTCTTTGTCATCGAAATTAAATTCTATAAAATTCTCGTTATTATAATAAAATCTGCCTATATAATATTTTTCTTTTTTTCTTAATTCATCATTCTTAATAATCCAGCCCAATACAGGGGTTTGTACTCTCCCAGCTGATAAATTGAGATTTTTAAAATAATCTTGTAATTCTTCGCTCAAAGAAAATCCAACCCATCTATCCGAAATTCTTCTTGTAAGTTGTGCACATACTAAGGAGGTATTTATATCTCTTGGTTCTTTAAACCTTCTTAAAAATTCTTCTTTTGTGATTTCGTGCATTTCGATTCTTTTTATTTTTTCATTATAAGGGAATAAATATACATATAAATCAAAAGCAATTTTTTCTCCTTCAGTGTCAGGATCAGTTGCTAAATAAATTTCTTGTACTTCGTTAGCTAATTTTCTCAAAAATTCTATTAAAATTTCTTTATTTAAAAACTCAGTAGACCCACAAATATCGCATTTGTTTTTATCTATACCGATATGTCTGCTACATTTTTTACAAATTTTCAAAGGTTCAAAAATTGGCACAAAATAATTATTTTCTCTTTTAACTCCGTAAAATCCTTCATTTTGAACTAAATCTACAAAATGACCTAAGGTTGCGATTATATTAATAATATAATCCCCAATGCTCACTTCATAAACCCAATAATTCTGGAAACTTCTTCTAGAAGGCTTACCGAAAAAGTTAGCTATTGTTTTAGCTTTAGTTGGAGATTCGACTATAATTAAACAAGTTTTAACAGGATCTTTAAACTCTTTAATATCTCCTTCAATAAATTTTTTAACAATTTCTCTATCTTTATCAATTTCTTTTATAATATTCTCAATTTCAGCAATGTTATTTTTAGCTTCTTTAAAATCAATTTTGTATCCTAATAATCTTAATTTGATTTTAAGATTCTCAAAAACTTTTTTATTTTCAACAATTAATAAACTAAGCCCTTTTGTTAGACCCAATGGATATAATCTTGAGGTTCTACCTGATGCTTGTATATAACCTCGCGGATCAGAAACAAGTAGGAAATAATTCTCTTCATCTTTTATGATTGAAAGCCTTGGATCTTTTTTAATTTTTTCCAAATTTTCTTCGTTTTTCAAAAAATCTTCTAATTTATTTTTAATATCTTCTAATTTATTTTTAATGTTTTCATTTTCTAATACTTGTTCTTCTTTTAAAAAACTATATTTTCTTAAAAAAACTAAATCTTTAGCTAACTGAAATTCATTTTCATAATAAGATTTTATATATTCTTTTAAAGATAATAACAAAATAAATAAATTTCTAGGAGAATAATTTAATTTCAATGGTAATTTGAATTTTGGGACTCCAATAAAAACAGCATATCTTACAATATGAGGCAAATCTATGCCTCTAGTTAAAGGATTTCTTATGTTTGAAAAGCCTACTACAACCTGAATTTCTTTTTTTTCAAATAAAATTTTATTTTTTGAGTTAAACTCTTCATATGTAATAGCGTTAATTTCATTTTGTTTTAGGAAATTGGTGTATTTTTGCAATTCTTCTTTGCTAAAGTCATCTGATAAAAATATAAAACCACCATACCCTAATTTTTTTATCCATTCGACTGATAATCTATATAAATCATTAAAATTGTTTACTTCTATATATAAGTCTTCAATATTTCTTAAATAAGTAGATGATAAACCTATTTCAAAATTCAATAATTCCCTAAAAAGATTAATTCTTTTTGTTTTAGGAGATAAGGTAGCAGAGGCAGCTATAATTTGTCCTTTATTTGTAAAATCTATTTCTATTTTTAACTTTTCTGCTTCTTGATAATTTCCTTTTCTCTTTAAATCAATAATTTTTAAAGCTTTTTCTATGTCTTCATTTTTAAAACCTATTAGATTTAAAACCTTGTCTATGTTTTTAGGCTGTCTTATCATTGAATCTGCATCATCAATATATAAAAATTTAAAATCTTTTGGCAATAAAGAAAAATTTTTATGTAAAAATTGAGATGTAGTAATCAAAATATCTATATCTTCGCTCAATTTTTCTTTATCTTTACTAGATTTAATTGCTAATATTTTTAAATTTAATTTTTGCGAAAAATTAAAAAATTTATTTTCAATTTCTCTTAATAAAATTTTTGTAGGCACAATATAATATATTTTCCCTATTTTTAAGATTTCAGATAAAAACAAACAAAATATAATCCCAAATGTAGATTTTCCAAAGCCTGTAGGAGCTATTATGCTAAAACTTTCTCCTTTTAAAGATCTTTTAGCCCAATATTTTTGCAAACTAAAAGGTGTAACCCCAAATATTTCATTAAAAAATCTTTCAAATGCTTTTAATTTATTTTCAACTTCACACAAGGATTTACTTTCTTTTAATTTATCACACTCTGCTTTATTTAATAGTTCATCAAATTTTTGTTTCAAAATAAAATAATCTTTTTTACATTCTTTAAATTCAAAAATTTCCTTTATTTCAGCTCTATTTTTATCTATCGGACAAATTTTTAAATATTCTGCCTTTATTTCGTTCATTTTTTAAAATCAATTATAATATATATTAGATAAACTTAGATATAAGAAAAACCAATGTGAAACGGCCGTGATTAAGTAAATTATATAAAAATGCCAAGAGAAAAGCAATTAAAAATTAAAGATCCTTATAAAGGTAATGAGCTAGTAATAAAAATGGTTCCTATAGAGAATTTAGAGGTAATAGCGCACCAAAGAAAACCTAGTCAATACCATGTTAAACATTTGATAAATTCAATGGAAAGAATTGGCTTTCTAGTTCCTGTAATTGTAGTACCTGAAAAAGAAAAAGGTAAATATTTAATAATAGATGGACAACATAGATTTTTGGCAGCTAAGGAATTGGGAATAAGAGAATTGCCGGTCATTCAAGTACCGGAAAGACTTGCTCAGCTTATGATGAACTTTAATATAGAAAAAGAATTAAATATAAGAGAGAAAGCATATGTAGCATTAGCAGTCTATAGAGAATACCTACAAACTAAACCAGAAATGATAGAATCTGACCCAGAACTTGTAGATTCAATTGAACAAGCATATTATGTAACTCTTGGAATAGCATATGAAAAAGCAGAAAAATTATCAGGTAGCTCATTTGAATCTATTTTAAAGAAATGCGATTTTTTCTTGGACTTAAAGTTAAATGAAGCTTTAGAAGTAAGAGAAAAGAGAGCAGAAAAGGTTTTAGTAGCAAATGGGTTGGTAAGGGATATAGCTCAAAGAATAAAAGAAATGGGTAAATGGCATCCTTATCTTTATAATCAAATAATTTCCTGGGCTAATCCATATAAAAGAAAAAGGCTCCCGGTTGAATTTGATGATTTGTTTAATGAAATAATTGAAAATCTACAAAAAGCAGCAGAAAAACCTGAAATGATACTATCAGAAGTAATAGAGGAGGAAGGATTTGAAATTTAAATTTTTAAGGTTAACCCTTTTTTGATTAAGTTTTTTCTGCATTTTGTACAAATTTTTATTCTTTTACCATTAGATAAGGTAAACCATTGTAAATTTGGTTTTTGGAAATATGTATTTGTAGGATTATATTTACTTCTTGTCTTTTTTCTTTTTGTAACCCTAAAGCTTTTTTTACCACAAATTTGGCATATCCTACTCATTTTTGTTTTATTTTAAAAATAAATTAATTTCCAGGCCATTAAAAATAAAATTTACTTGCGCGTTAGGAATGTTGCTTTGTATGTTTTTTTTAATTTCTTCTTTTTTGTTATTATCACTTTCTTCTATTATAATTTTAATATTATTTCTAGAAAAAGCAAGTTGAACTACTTTGTAATCTTTAACTTTATCTAAGATAAACTTTACTTTTTCAGATACCATAACTTTATTCCTATTGTAATTTTCTAAAGCATTAGCTAGTTTCTCAATTTCATTTATATTCATATCTTTTTGCGTAACTTGATTTAAATTTAATTTTATATATTCATTATTTTTATTTATAGAAAAGTAGATAATATACAAAACACTTCCTATAAAAATCAAGCATCCTATAGACAATAAAGAGAAAAATTTCAGATAATTTATAAGTTTATTTAAAAATATCTCTTTGTCTAAATTGATTACCTCAAAAGTGCTTTCAGAAACAGTTGTCTTTAGTATACTACTAATAGAAATAGTTATAATATCTTCAGTATTTAAATTAGTTGTTTTTTCAATATCTATTATTTTATATAATGAGATAAAATCCTCGGGTATATCGAAACCTGATTTTGAAATATAAGTAATATCATAAGGATATGTGGAATTTTTAATAGAAGTTTCTATAATTCTTTTGCATACTTCAGCTACATTATTTGAATCTACTACTTCAGCATAAATATTTTGTATAACACCATTTTCGTATAACAAGAAGTTTAGCACATTATCTAAGTAAATAATTAAAATATAAGATCTTTCAAAATATAAAGAAAATTTATTTTTGATGAATTCTAAAAATGGTATAGATATTAACTCCATTTTTATAGGCAATATAGTAAGAGAAAGTAATATATTTGAGATACTTTCAATAATTTCTTTATTGTAAAATATAACTAAAATATAATTCTTTGAGATATAAGAAATAGGATGCCATAAATATTTAGTAATAGCAAAAGACATCTGAGCCTTTATATTTGTTTCTAAAATATCATTCAAGTTTTTACTCATAGTATCTTTAACTGTTATTTTTTGTGTAAAAAATATGGGAAGGTTTATTATCAAAATGGCTTCTTTAAAATCAACTTTGTTTTTAAGAGATATAAGGGCTTTTTTAAAATTAGCTTCATTAAAATTATTATTTATAAAAATATTTTCCTCAATTTTGTACAATTTGCGGGATTCAATTTTATTTTCTTCAAACTCTATCAATTTCAAGTTGTAGGGAGATATTATCAAAATATAATTTAACTTTAAAGCTTTTAGAGCAGGTATTTTAATTTTCATTTAAAAAATTGTTTTTTCGTATATGTACCAATTTTCGACCTTAATAAATCTTTCGCTTGGTTCATTTAAATATTTTAAATCAAAACCTTTTAAATTTTTAGGGAGAATATAAATGTAAAAATTATTAGCAATAAAAACAATAGGCTCCTTATTTTTAATATTTTTTTCTATTTCTTCTAAATATTTACTAAAATTATTTAAATCACCTGAATTAAAATCTTGTATTTTTTTAATAATTTCTGTTGAATCTATACCTGTTAAATGTAATATAGAATCTTTTGCAAAAAAACTTAATAAATCAGGGATTAATTTATAAGAAATTCCAAAAATAAGGCTCTCAAAATCTTTGTTTGGTATTATTTGGTTTATTATATTAAAAGAAGACTCTGATTTTATTTTAAATCCGAATTTTTTTTGTAAATAATTACCTATCTTAAGTAGATAAAAATTATCAGGAACAGTTATGGTAATTTCTGAGAAATTAATATTAGTGGGATTAGTAGAGGTGTTTTGTAAAACCTCTAAATTTTCTTCTTTTAAATTCCAAAGTTTTTTAATAGATGGAGAAAAAATAGAGTAAGAAGGCTCAGCAGTATCCCCAAAAACTTCTTTGACTAATTCATTTCTATTTAAACTTAAATCTAGTTTTTTAGCAATATCCTCTTTTACTTTTTTAGAATTAAAAAATAAAGCTATAACTCGAGGCAGAATGATTTTTTCTACTTTAAAACTTCTCTTAGATACAGAATCTAAATAATCAAAAGATAAACCTCCAATCCCATCTATCTCTTTTATTTTCAAAGCTTCATACGCAGTTTTAATATCGGGATATTCATAAATTATAATTTTATCTAAGTAAGGTTTAGGATTATAGTATTCGTTTCTTTTAAATTCAAAAACATTTATATCATTTTTAATTTTATATTTTTTATAAAAAATAAATGGCCCGCTACTAACTTTTATAATATTCTCTTCATTATTTTGCCACTCAGAAGGAGGATATTTAACCCATTCTTTAGATGGTATTATTTTCACAAAAGAAAGTTTTTGTAAGAATAAATTATCTTTAGTTGGTAAAATAAATTTAATTTTGTAATTATCTATTTTTTCTATTTTAACATCTTTGAAATAATTAAACAATTCTCCCGAAGTATAGCTTTTAATTATAGAAAACGTAGTTATAACATCATCTGATGTTATCTTGGCTCCATTGCTCCAATATAAATTTTTTAACTCAACTTCATATCCCAGCCCTTTTTCTATTGGTATAATATTTTTAGCAATTTCATATTCATAACCACCTTTACCATCTGGTCTGATTAAACTGTCATAAATTAAATTTACAATCGCTAACTCACTTTGGTTTTGAGCTAAAAACGGATTGATAGAATTTATTTTTTGGTATATTCCTTCTCTATAAATGCCTCCATATTTTGGTTTTTTTTCAAATGCTAAATTTATTAAATTTTTGAATGAAATAATTAATAATAATATTGAAAGTATAATTCCAATAGAAATTAAAAGCCACTCTATTTCTCTAATCTCTTTTACCAACTTATAAATTTTAATTAAAGTTTTTTTCATAAATAAATTCTAATTACAGATAGTAAAATAAAGGAAAAAGCAAGAGCCCAGGTTATATAATAAATATATTTTTCAATACCTCTTCTTTGCAAAAAAGGCAAGCTTCCCGAGAATCCGAATAAAGAACCATAAGCGCCTCCTCTTTGTTGTAGTAATATTAAGAATATTAATAGGGCTGAATTTAAAATAATTATTATATCTACAATTTTAGCCATTGTTTTTCTCTTATTTTTCTATGATAATTAATGACCTTTCTGTGTGTTATTTTGTCTAATAATTTTATAAAATTTGCCAAAGAAAATGGAAGGTCTTTTAAAGATATCGGGTTTTTATTAATATCATAATATAGTACCATCCTTGGTTTAGCTATAGAAATAATTTTAACATTATTATAATAATTTGTTTCTTTTAATGCTTTTATAGCAAAAGAAAGTTGCGGCTTCCCTCCGTCTATCAAAATTAAATCAGGTATCCCCCAATCTAAATGCTTAAATCTTCTTTTTAATACTTCATATATCATTTTTGGATCATTGGGCTTGATGACAGTTTTAATTTTAAATTTACGTAAGTCTTTAGGAGAATATTCACCTTCTTTAAAAACAACTCTTATTCCTACTTTATAATTTCCAGAAAAATGAGATATATCATAAACTTCTATAAAATTAGGTAGCTTGTTCATTTTTAAAAGTAACTGCAATTCCTTTAAAATCTTAATCCTGTTTAACTTTTCTTCTTCTGTTTCTAATTCTTTTATTAAATTAGTATGTTCTAAGATTTTATTAATTGCCTGCACTTCTTTTTTAATCCTATTAGCTTTTTCTAATTCATCATTGATTATAGCTTTTTCTAATTCATCTAATAGTTCTTTTTTTAATTTTCTTAAATCTCCTTTTAATATTTTTTTAATTTTTTTAATATTTTTAGAATACAATCTTTCATCTCCTATTTCATCCTCTTTGCAACACCATCCATAACATAATCCTAAAGAAGAATTTAGGCAATTTCCATAATGTTTTTTTAGACAAGTGCAAAAAGGTATTTCCTTTCTAATTATCCTTAGTATTTTTTTAAGAGAAGAGCCTTCTGTAAAAGGTCCAATATATTCTGCATTATACTTTTGTGGTTGATGAGTAATAAATACCTTAGGATATTTTTCTTTTGTAAAGCCAACAAAAAAATATTGAGTATCATCTCTAAGTAATTGATTAAAAGGAGGATCAAATTTTTTTATTAATTCTGCTTCTTTTAAAAGTGCTTCTGCTTCTGATTCTAATATTAGATATTCTAAAGTTTCAGAATTTTTAATCAATTCGATTATTTTTGGATTACTACTTTTTAGATGATTTTTAATTCTTTCTCTAATATTAACAGCTTTCCCAACATAAAGAACATCTCCATTTTTATCTTTAAATATATAAACTCCTATTTTATTTGGAATTTGTTTTAAATCTAAATCTTTCATTTCCTCTAATTTAAATTTTATTATATAATTAATAATAAGAGCAGGACGGCTAACCACCCATTACGGGAGGAAAGTCCGGACACCCATAAAGGAACCTCGGAAAGCGAGGAGAGCTGCAAAGCTCTAGTAAGACCACAGAGACAATACTAGCAAGGAGCTTTAAGCTTCTTGCAAAAGGTGAAAAGAAGAGGGGTGTTAGAACAATTATGTTCTAGCTACCCTCTTCTCTTAAGGGGTAACCCTTAAGAGTGGTCTTACTTTCCTGGGTGCAAGGCCGTGCCGTCCTTAAGGGCGGAGTGCCGCTTGTCTCCTGGAGCGATCCAGGAGCTAGATAGATGGTTAGCGCTGCTTAATGCAGTACAGAATCCGGCTTATAGTCCTGCTCTTTTTCTTTTTTAATTTTTATTTTAAAATATATTTTTAAAAATGAAGAATAAAAATTTGGAAAAAGTTTATAAAAAAATAAAAAAAGAAAGAACATTAATTTTATTAAAACCAGATGCTGTT
>JAGDVT010000012.1:10850-12826 GCA_023255765.1 Candidatus Paceibacter sp.
ATGCTGTTGAAAAAGGACTTGTTGGAGAAATTATTTCAAGATTTGAAAAATGCGGATTAAGAATAATAGGCCTAGCTTTAATTAAACCAAATAAAAAAATAATGGATAAGCATTATCCTAAAACAAAAGAATGGATAGAGAATTTAGGAAATAATTTTGTAAGAACTTGTGAAGAAAATAATATTAAAATAGATATAAAAAAAGAATTTAATGTAAATAATGTTTACGAATTGGGGTTATTAGTAAGATCTTGGTTAATAGATTATATGTGCTCTGGGCCTATAGTAAAAATGGTTTTAGAAGGACCACATGCAGTTGAAGTTGTAAGAAAAATTGTTGGCCATACTATTCCTTATAAGGCTCAACCAGGTACCATAAGGGGTGATTTTTCTATAGATACCCCAATATTATCAAATATTGAAAAAAGAGCAATTAAAAATTTAATACATGCTTCAGGTAATAAAAAAGAAGCAGAATACGAAATTAACTTGTGGTTTAAAAAAGAAGAATTAATAGATTATAATAATTAAAATGGTAGTACCAGCAAAAAGACTTTCAAGATCAAGATCAAGAAAAAGAAGGTTCCAAAAAGAAATATTAAAACCTATCCAGCTTGTAAGGTGTAAAAATTGTAATGAGCTAACTTTGCCCCATAGGGTTTGTATTAATTGTGGTTTTTATAAAGGTAAGAAGTATATTGAAGTGGAAAAAGAAAAAAAGAAAAAATAATAAATGGCAACCAGACACTTATCTAGGATAATAGTAGTTCAATCTCTGTATGAATGGGCATTTATGAATTATGAGAAAGAAAAATGTAAAGAAAT
Source organism: Candidatus Paceibacter sp. (assembly GCA_023255765.1). Lineage (GTDB taxonomy): Bacteria > Patescibacteriota > Minisyncoccia > UBA6257 > HR35 > JAGDVT01. The sequence goes on from JAGDVT010000012.1 coordinate 11,675, forward strand.
TTTTGAGAGGAATTTACAAGAATTTGGTCAGGATATAGATGAACCAGAATTTGGCAGAAGCTTAATAGCTGGAATTATGGATAATTTAGAAAAAATAGATACTATACTCAAAGAATCTATAAAATCTTTACCTTACGAACAAGTTCCTATTTTAGAAAAAAGCATTCTAAGATTAGCTACATATGAATTATTAAATGAATCTGAATCGACTCCTCATAAAGTAGCCATTAACGAAGCAATAGAAATAGCAAAAAATTTTGGTACATCTGCAACAGCAAAATTTATAAATGGTGTATTAGGTACTGTATATGAGAATATATTAAAAATGAAAAATGCCTCAAAAGAAAAGTAGAGCTATTTTAAAAGAACTTAGAGAGCTAGAAGAAAAAATTAAAATAAAAATCAAAAATAAAAATTTGTATTATGAAGCATTAACTCATAAAAGTTATTTATATTTTCACCCAGAACATCCTTATAATCACAATGAAAGATTAGAATTTTTGGGAGATGCAATAATAGAATTTATTGTTTCTTGGTATCTATTTAGAAAATTTGTTAATTTACAAGAAGGAGAATTAACTTTAATTAGAGCTAGCTTAGTAAACAGAGAGCAGCTTCTAAAATTATCTGAAAAATTTGAATTAGAAAAATTTATGTTTTATGGTGATAACTTAGACGAAAGAGGTTTAAAAACAGTTTTAAGCAATGGTATAGAAGCATTAGTGGGAGCAATTTTTTTAGATAATGATTTAGACACAGTTAAAAAGTTTATAGAAGATAATTTTTTTGAAGATTTAGAAGAAATTGTAAAGAAAAAGCTTTATAAAGATCCAAAAAGTAGACTGCAAGAAATTTTGCAAGAAAAATACAAAATATTGCCAAAGTATGTAGTATTAAAAGAAGAGGGGCCAGCTCATAATAAAAAATTTACTGTAGGAGTATATTTAGAAGATAAATTAATAAGTGTAGGAGAGGGAGGAAGTAAACAAGAGGCAGAATTATCAGCAGCAAATAAAGCCTTAAAAAAATTAAAATTTTAACCAAAATTTAATACTTGAATTTAAAATTAGATTATTTATAAATTAAAATATAATTAAAAATGAAAACAAAATCATTAACTTTTATAGAAATATTAATTACCCTCACTATACT
>JAGDVT010000028.1 GCA_023255765.1 Candidatus Paceibacter sp.
AGATGCATTCTCTGGTACTCCTAATATTTGGTAATAGTCATCCATTTTTGATTAAAACTTAATAGTTTCTTTATAAGTAGGTTCTTTTACTATTTCAAATAACTTTAATTTATTTATAATATAAAAAACTATCAAGCTCACAACTGAACTTATAAAACCTAATATATATAAAATTGATTGAAGTAAAAGCACCAAAATTAAAACTAAAAAAATTTTATTTATATTAATCCGATTTTCATTAAATACTTGCGAATAATTTTTTACATATTGAGCAATTGCTTCTTTTAATGTAGACTCTGGGGTTAATTTTAAGTTATATTTTTTGTTTATTTCTTCTATTGATAATTTAATAGCTTCATTCATTGTTTTTTCATCTAAACTCATCTGGATATTATTTTTAATAATATCTGATATTTTTGTATCGGGGGTAACACCAAGATTTAAAACTTCAAAAATAAATTTTGTTCTACTTAGAAAATTTTCTATATAAGATTGCTGAACTCTAGAAGGATTAAAATAAATTAGCAAATAAATAAATATTAAGATTAAAATAAAGAAAGCATTAACATTCCAAAAAATTCTAAATAGATAAAACCAATTTATTTTAAGGTAATTTTGTTCTGAATGTTTAATTAAATAATATGCAAGGCTTAAAAATAATATGTATAAAACGGGAAGATAAAATAAGTTTGAATTATTAAATTCATAAAAAAGCAAGATAAATAGACTACCAGAAATCAAAAAAATTAGCATTAAATTAAAAACAAAATTATCTGATAAAATACAGATAATCGTAAAAACTGCATAAAGTATAAAACTAAGCAAAAAATAAATTAGAAAATTAAAATTAAAGGAGTACAAAAAATTATTAATAAAGAACAATGACAATACAAAGAATATAAAGGAAAGCAAAAAACTAATATAATATTTTGTTTTTGACAAATTTATTTCAAATAATTCTTTTTGGGTTATAACCATATAAAAATTATAAAATTAAATTTGAGTATTTTCTTGCCTCCCATAAAATTGATAACCAATTTGAGATAGGGCAGATGATAATTCTTTAATTTTTTGCTCTATTAGATCAATATTATCTGAATTCTTTGCTTCCTCCAATTCTTTTATTTTATTTTCAACACTAATTCTAATTTCTTCGCTTATCTTATCTTTATATTCATTCAAGATTTTTCTTGTCTGATATATAAGATTATCAGCTTGATTTTTTGCTTCAGCTAGTCTTTTCTTTCTTAAATCTTCTTCAGCGTACATTTCAGCCTCTTTCTTAAGTTTTTCAATCTCTTCTTTAGAAAGATTAGTAGAGCCTGTAATTCTTACAGATTGAGATTTTCCTGTTGCTTTATCTTTAGCAGTTACAGTTAATATGCCATTAACATCTATATCGAAAGTGACTTCTATTTGAGGAACACCTCGTGGTGCTGGAGGTATACCTTCTAAAATAAATCTTGCTAAAGTTTTATTATCTCGGGCCATAGGCCTTTCTCCTTGAACTACATGAATTTCAACAGCTGTTTGATTATCTTCTGCTGTTGTGAAAATTTCTGTTTTTGAAAAAGGAATAGGGGTATTTTTAGGAATCATAGGATGAGCAATTCCACCTAATGTTTCTATAGCTAAAGTAAGTGGAGTAACATCTAATAAAAGAATTTCTCTAACATCTCCTTGTAAAATACCAGCTTGTATAGCAGCTCCTATTGCAACTACTTCATCTGGATTAATATCTTTCCTTGGTTCCTTACCAAAATATTCCCTTACTCTTTGCTGGATCAATGGCATTCTTGTTTGCCCACCCACTAAAATAATTTCATCTATATCTTTAGGAGATAAACCTACTTCTTTAAGAGTTTTATCTACAATCTCTATAGATCTCTCAACTAAATCTCTAGTAAGTTCTTCTAATTTAGATCTGGTTAGTTTGAAATAAAGATGTTTTGGCTCTCCTCCTACAGATGTTATAAATGGAAGATTAATTTCAGTTTCAAATAAAGAAGAAAGTTCTTGCTTAGCTTTTTCTGCTGCTTCTTTTAATCTTTGTAAGGCTAAAGGATCTTTACTTAAATCAACTCCTTCTTGTTTTTTAAATTCTTCTATTAAATAATCAATTATTCTTTGGTCAAAATCATCGCCTCCTAAATATGAATCTCCTCCTATCCCTTTTGTTTCTATTACATTATCACCTATTTCTAAAATAGAAACATCAAAAGTACCTCCTCCAAAATCATATACAAGTATTTTTTGATTAACATTTTTATCTAAACCATAAGCCAGAGCAGCTGCTGTAGGTTCAGGCAATATCCTTCTAACATTAAATCCAGCTATTTCTCCGGCAGCTTTTGTTGCAGATCTTTGAGAATCATCAAAATAAGCAGGTACTGTTATTACTGCATCTGTAATTTTTTCTCCTAATTTTTCTTCAACATCCATTTTTATTTTCTGTAAAATCATCGCGGATATTTCTTCTGGTCTATACCACCTATCTCCCATTTTTACCTCAACTCCTCCATTTTCTGATTCTCTAATTTGATAAGGTAATTTTTCTTTAGCTTTTTGAACTTCAGGATCTGAATATCTTCTACCTATTAATCTTTTTATAGAAAAGATAGTATTTTGTGGGTTAGTTATTGCTTGTCTTTTTGCTAATATACCAACTAATCTTTCGCCATTTTTAGAAATAGCAACAACAGAAGGAGTAATTCTGCTTCCTTCTCTATTTTCTATTACTCTTGGTACACCAGCTTCAACAATTGCTGCTACTGAATTAGTTGTTCCTAAATCTATACCTATTATCTTTGGCATTTTTTATTTAATTAATATTAATTAATAAATTTTTGAGCATCAAAAAGGGTTAATTTAATAGTATTTTGAAATATATGCCCCCTAAATAAAGGAGTAAAAATTTTTAAACTTAAATTTATAACATCCTTTATTTGAAACTTTGCTGCTCTCTTTAAATTAAGATAAATATTTAATAATATCAACCTATCTAAAAATCCCCTTATTTTCTTATTTTTTGCAATATTATTTTCGTCAGCTTCAATAATTGCTGCTACTGAATTAGTTGTTCCTAAATCTATACCTATTATCTTGGGCATTTTAATGAATTATTACTTTAACTTTTGCTGGTCTTATTAATTTACCATTTAATATATAACCTTTTGCTAAAACTTCTATTATCATATTCTCATCACTTTTATCGCAATTTTCTTTTTCACATTTTTTAGTGCTTATAGCTTCATGAAATAATGGATCAAATTTTTTATTTTCAGGATTTATCACTTCTAAGCCATATTTGCTCATAATTTCATAAATTTGCGCCTGTATTAAATAATAACCCTTACCCAAAGGAGAATCTTTATCTTTTTCTGATAAAGAATTTATAGCTAAATCTAGACTATCTAAAACAGGTATTAAATCATACATTAAATTTTCATTCGCATACATCACTATTTCTTTCATCTTATTTTCCATTTCTTTTTGATAATTCAACAAATCTGCCTTTGCTCTCTTCCAACCTTCTAAATATTCATTTTTTTCTTGTTCTAATTTTTTGATTATATCTTGCAATTCTTTGATTGTCTCAAGTTCAGATGGGAGTTTTTCTTCTATTGGTTGTTCTTTTGACTTTTCGTTTTCTTCGCTCATTTTTTATAATCTTTTTTTAATTATCTTATCTAATAAATTATAAACTACCGGATAGTTTAATCTTTTCACTCCAACAAAAATTATTTTATGCTCTCTTTTCCTAAGACCCAACACAGAAAATAAAGATGACTTTGCTAATTTTAACTCACCTCCAATTAATACTTTTATATCGTCTTTTTCTAAAATTTTGTTAATATATTTCTTAACCTCTTTAAAAAACCTAAAAAGCTCTATAAGTTTATTTTTATCTTCTAATTCTACATTTCTAACAACATATTCAAATCCTCCTTCTATTAATTTTGTTTTATTTTCTAGTAAATAACATATATTAAACTTATCCGCAACAACTTCAATCAATTCCATTAAACTATATTTATTTAAATTACCCCAATTATTAATATTTACTTTATTTACATTAATTTCTAAATAATATTTCCATCCTTTATCGGTGGGGATCCTACCACTTCCTTTGTTTATATTCATCAAATAATTCTCTAAAACTAGTCTTTTTAAATATAATCTTATAGTGGAATCAGCCAGTTGTCTGAAATAAATTTTTTTTAAGATCTTAGACCCTATTGGAGTTCCTTTTTTAAGATGCAAAGCTATTAATTTGTTAAAAATATCATTTTTTAAATCATAATGCATCATTTTTATTCAACTTTAATTTCCTTACCCCTTTCTTCTTTTTCTGCCTTAGGGAAAACTACTTTTAAAATACCATTTTCTAATTTTGCTTTTGCTTTTTCAGAATCAACAACATAAGGTAAATAAATCACCCTTCTAAATGACCCTCTTTTAATTTCTTTTCTGTAATAATTTTCTTCTTTTACTTCTTTTTTTTCTTCTTTGCCACCCTCAACAATTAGTTTATCTTCCTCTACTTTTAATTTAACATCTTCTGGTTTGAAACCAGGTAATCCTACTTCTACAACCAATTCTTTATCTGTTTCATAAATATCGACAGGGATAGAACTAACTGTAAATGTTGGAACTAATGCAGGGAAGAATTCTTCAGAGAAAAATTTTTCTATCTCTTTAAAAGGATCCCATCTAATGATTGCCATTTTTTAAAAAGAGCTTAATTCGACCTTCTTTTATCTAAATAATATTATAACAAATTAGCATCTTTATTTCAAGGGTGCTAACCTTGTATTTATTCTACTTTCTCTATTTTAGCTCCTAATTTCTTAAGCTTTTCAACAAGATTTTCATAACCTCTTTCTATTTTTTCTGCTTCATACAAAACTGTTTCTCCTTGTGCACATAAACCGGCTATTACTAAAGCTGCTCCTGCTCTTATATCTAAAGATCTTATTTCTTTTCCTTTTAATAAACTTGGTCCTATTATCAGCGCTCTATGAGGATCTAAAATTTCGGCATTTGCTCCCATATATATTAATTCATTTATATAAGAGAACCTATTTTCATACATCCAATCATGTATTAATGTAACCCCTTTAGCTTGAGTTGCTAATGCCCCAAATGGAGGCTGTAAATCTGAGGGGAATTTAGGATATAGCCCAACCTGTATTTTAGTCCCATAAATTTCTGATGGCATTATTTCTATTAATTTGTTTTTTATTTTATATTTAAAATTCATTTCATTCATAATAGCCAAAACAGAATCGAGTTCATCTATTTTTACATTTTCTATCAAAATATGGCTTTTCGTTGCTCCTGCTAATGCTATAAATGTTCCTGTCTCAATATTATCTGGAGGTATTTTAAAAATCACATTTTTCTTTAAATTTCTTTTACCTTCTATTTCTAAAAATGGAGTACCTATTCCTTTTATTTTCACTCCCATTTTCTTTAAAAACTCACATAAAGATACAACGCTGGGTTCTGTTGCCGCTAGTCTTATTTTTACTTTTTGTGGTATCAAGGCTAAAAATAATAATAAAGTTTCTGTTGCAGTTACGCTAGCTTCTTTTAAGATTATTGAATCTTTTTCTATTTTATCAAACTTAGCAAATATATTTTCATTTTCTATAATATTACAACCAAGCTCTCTTAATGAATTTAAATGAACTGCTATGGATCTAGCCCCTATTACATCTCCTCCAGGTCTTGCTATTTCTATATTTTTAAATAACCCCAATAAAGGTCCTAATAAAACAATTGATGCTCTTAATTTTTTAACCTCGTCTATTATTAATGATTTATTTTTTATTTTACTGCTGTCTATTATCAATTTGTTATTTATCCATTCTATTTTACAATCTAAATACCTTAATATATCAAGCATTACAAAAACATCAGAGATTTTAGGCACATTTAGTAGTATATTTCTGCCCCTATTTAATAAACAGGCTGGAATTATTTTTAATGCTGTATTCTTTGCTCCAGAAATTTTTACTTTTCCTTTTAATCTTTTTCCTCCTTCTATTATTAAGTAACTCATCTTAATTTATCCAATAAAAAAATAATAAATCCAATTGTTGCCCCTAGGGCATTAATTATCCAAAATTTAAAAACTATATTAGCTTCATGTGCACCCTTTGCTTCAAAATGATGATGTATTGGTGTTGAAAGAAAAATTTTTTTCTTAAATAATTTTTTAGAAATCATTTGTAAAATAACTGACCCTGATTCTATTACAAAAATTGGGGCTATTATAGGAAACAGAAAATAAATTCCTTCTAACAAAGAAACTATAGCCATATAACTACCTAATGCCATTGAACCTGTATCTCCCATAAAAATTTTAGCAGGATATACATTAAACCATAAAAAACATAAAACAGAAGAGATTACAATTACAGTTAAAGCACTTAGATTGAAATTCCCATTTATAAAAGAGATAACAGCCAGAACTCCTAAAATAGATAAAGAAACACCGCCCAATAGACCATCTAATCCATCTGTTTCATTAGAGGAAAAACTTACAGCTATTACATATATAATTAAAAATAATGAGAAAAATATCAAAGATAAATAATACCTGCCTAAAAATGGAATATAAATATATTTAATTCCTAATTTGGTAACAAACCACCAAACTACTATTAAAGAAAAAGCAAAATATATCAATAGCTTTTCTTTTATTTGAAGACCTCTTCGATTTTTAAGGGCAAAAATTCCTAATAGATCATCTATGGCTCCTATTATTCCTCCCAATATCAAAAAACCTAGGGGTAAATATGTTTCTCTTCTATTTAGAAAATTGATCCAATTTCCAAAATCTTTATCTATTAAATAAAATAAAAAAACAAGGAAGATAAGGAAAACTGGAGATAGCCAAAATATTAATCCTCCCATTGTAGGAGTTCCAGATTTTTTAGCATGTAAAGATTGAAATATAGGAGCATTTTCTTTCATTATTTCTTTTCTAGCCTTTATTTTATTTAAAAGTATAATCAAGGGAGGAAAGAGTAAGAGAGAAATAAAAAAATTTAAAATTCCTAGAACAATTATTTTAATTAAAACAAGAAAGGTTTCCATTATTTATAATATTCCATTAATGTTTTAATTATATATTCACCATCTAATTCTCTATTTTTGGAATCTAAAATTCCTACAAAGATTAGTGGGCTATTTTCAAATTTTAAAATCATTAATAAGCATTCGCCAGCTTCATCAGTAAATCCTGTTTTACTTCCTAAAATAAATTTACTGTATTTTTCAACAAGCTTATTAGTATTATACAAATTTCTTATAAAATTGCCCTTCAACAAAAATGAGGCGTTCCTTGAATATTCAAATATTTCGGGTTTTTCTTTTAATATATATTTACTAATATAATACAAATCTAATAAAGAAGATATATTTCGAGAAGATAAACCTGTATTATCCTCAAATTTTGTATTTAGTAAATTTAAGTTTTTAGCTAAATTATTCATATAATTAATGAATTTCTCTTCTCCTACTTTACTTGCAATTATATTAGCAGAAGCATTTGAAGATGATATAAGCATAGCTTTCAAAAGATCTTTTAATAAAAATTTCTCTCCTTTCGTAAAACTAGTTTGAGCTTCTTTTATTTTCAAATCCCTTATTTCAAATTCTTCCTCTGGATTATAAATATTCAAAGCAACCAAAGCTGTTACTAGTTTAGTTAATGAGGCAATTGGTTTTTGCTCGTTATAATTTTTACCATATAAAATAGGTCCTTCAATTTCTTTTATTAAAACGTTTTTAGCTGTTATTTTTGAAGGATCTATTTTTAAATTTTTTATTTCTCTAAAATCTTCTTTTTTAAAAATTTTATTAACATTATTATTTATACTACCTTCATGCAAATTAAATAAATTAGCTTTATTATAAATCACATTTTTAAAAAATTCTAAAAAAACTATTAATTCTATCATTTTCTAATTAATTTTAATATAATTAACTTAAAATGAAAAGAGTAAGAAACAAGAGTTTAAAAGGTAAAAGACTGGAAAAATTTTTTGCACAAAAATTAAAAGAATTATTCCCCTCTTCAGAGACTGAAATTAAACCTCGAATAATTAATATAAAGAAAGATTTTTGGGGATTATTTGATGGTCTGACTTTTATTAAATCTAAAAAAAAGTTTATATTTTGGCAAATAAAAGGCAAGAAAATTACAAATAAAGAAAAAATAAAATTCTGGAATAACTCAAAAATATTCCAAAATTTCAATATTTTAGTTCTTTTAATAGAAAAACACAACAACAAATGGAAAATATTCTACAATTCTAAAAATTATTTAAATAATATTAAAGAAATTAAAAAACTGCTATAATAGAATTTTTTAATTATTTATTTTGTTTGGTTTGCACCTTTAAAGATATAGCTGCACCTAAGGCTCCACCTATGCTTTTTAATATTTGTCTAACTGCATTAACAGTTTGACCTTTCCTTCCTATTATTAATGATAAAACTTCTTTTGGACCATTTACTTCTACTAGCACTCCCCTTTCATCTATTTTTGCTTCTATCTCTAATTGATTAACCTTACTTTCATCGACCCATAAAGAAAAAAGTTTTTTTAACCTGTTTTTGATTTCTTCTAGTTTTTCGCTCATATTTGAGCTACTATAAATTACGACCAAATCTTGATTTTCTTAAATAGACTTTAATTTTAACATAATTATTTTAAAAACAAAAATCAAGTCAAATTAAATAGCCCAAAGCCTTTTAAAAACATCACATTAAAGTAGGCTTTGGGCTATTTATATAGACGACGAAGAGGATTCTTCATCGCTATTTTCTGTATTTTCTGTATTTTCTGTTGTTGTTTCTTGAGGTTTTTGTTCCTCTTCGCCGTCTACAAATAAGATTTCCTCTCTGGCCATTTTTATATTTTAGCTTAATTACGACCTTTTTAAAAATTTAAATAGGGCCACCTTTTTGACCCTATATATTATTATAACAACAAATTTACAAAAAATCAATATCCTATCCTCCAGATTCTTTAATTATTTTAATATCTTCTTCAAATTTCTCAGCTATTGACATTACAGAATCACCATAAAATCTATAAGATGGGTTAGACCAATTAGAACCTGCAAAATATATCATAGCAGCTTTCCATTCTGCATCATACGTTTGTTTATTAGCACCAGATGCTGCTAATTTAATTCCAGCTGCTACGAAAGCATGGTATATATTCCATGGATTAGGAGTTTCTCCTACTATTTTTGCTATTTGATCTTCATAAGCTTTCCATGTAGATGGTATAAACTGAGCAGGTCCCATTGCTCCTCCCCAACCAAAACTCATTGGACAAGAAACAGGAGTATTATAAGGATCTAATCCTAATTTTTTTGTAAGTTCTAAAAAGATGGGGACATCTCTTGTGGGATGCATTACTCTTTCTATTTTTTGACCTGTTTTAACATTTACACCGGATCCTGTTTCTGGATCGGTTAGATAGCATTGCCCCACATTTCTACCCAAATCAGATTCTTGTTTCAAAACAGCTAAAAGAAACGCAGGCCTAACTCCTGTGAATTTACTAACTAGTTCAGCATATTTCAATGCTTCACCAAAATTAATAGGCGCAACACCACCAGCTAATCTAAATAGCTGTGCTCTTATCTCTGCTGCCCTTTTTTCTTTTTCTGTTAGCAATTTTTGATATATTTTTTCTTGTCCTTTAGTGATGCTTAATAATTCATTTTTTTCTTGTTGAAGATTTGCAAGTTCATTTCTCTTTAAATCTGCTATTTTTAATAAATTTTCTTGCTCATCTACTGCATCTTCTAATTTTTGTTTTTGGTAATCCAAATTTTGTTTTAGTTTTTTCAATTCTTCGATTTGAGAATTAATAGATTCTTGTAGCTTGTTTAAATAAACTATATTACTAAAATAATCTGATAAATTTTGTTCTGCTAAAACAACTTCTATAAATGATTTTTGAGAAAGTTGATAATAAGTCCTTATAGCTCTAGTTAAGTTTATTTTTGAAGAGTTTATTTTATTTTCTGCCTCTTCTATTGCTTTTTGAGTACTTCTAATTCTTTTATTTAGAATATTAATTTCATACTTTATAGCCTGTATTTCTAATTCTGTTTTCCTAATTTGTGCATTTAAATATTGAATTTCTTGTTCTAGATTTCTTTTTTGTTTTGATAATTTATTAATTTCTTGCTTATAAATTTCAATTTCTTTGAGTATATTTCTCAATTCATTTTCTAAGCTTTCTTTCAATTCTTTTATGTTTTGATTATTTTGTGCTAACAATTTTGAATCTATTTTTATGCTCACTAAATTGTTGGAAATAGGCGCTGCTGCATTTAAATTAGAAATAAAGAATAAAATAAACGAAGCGAAAATTAATATTATTTTGATATTTGCAAATTTATAAAATGATAACCCGAAATTTTTACTATCTTGTTTATATGTATATGTTTTAATATCTTTAATAATTCTAGGCATAATTAAAATTTTAAGAAGATTCCTCTGTTGTTTCTTCAGGAAGTATAACAGAAGCTATAGGAGTATTTGGATCTACTAAAATTTTTATTGATTTTGAAATTTTTAAATCTTTAACATATAGAGATTCACCAGGTTTAAGGGCAGAAATATCTATTTCAATAAACTCAGGTAACTCAGCAATCTTAGCTTCTACTTCAAGTTCTGTCAATGATTTATTTAAAATATATCCATTTCTTAACAATTCTTCCTCTCCTTTAAATATTAAAGGTATAGTTGTTGTAATTTCTTCTTTTAAGGAAGGAATATAAATATCAAAATGTATCGGCTCTAAAGAAATTGGGTGTTTTTGAATTTCTTGTAATATTCCTATAAATTTCTTCCCATTAAAAATAAATTCAAATCTCTGATGCAAATTCTTAAGGTTTTTTTTGAATATATCTTTATCAATATATACAGGTATACTTCCAATATCTGCACCATATATTACACCAGGTATATAGCCTTCCTTTCTATAGCTTTCTGCTTTTTTTGTATTTTCTCGTTCTTTTATTTCTATAATCATTTTATTATTATAATTTTACCAAACTTTTTTGATAAATAACTTAACTGATTGAAATTTTAACAAATCTTTTTCCTTAAGTAAACCGGTCTGGGCTCCAATTTCTTTTAAATTATGCGCAGCATTAACAGCTGATAGTTTTAAGGCTAAAAATAAATTATTTTCATTTAACTCCCATTTATTTTTTAATAAAATTGCGAAAAATGTACTTCCATAACTATCACCTGCACCAGTAGTATCAACTATTTTGAATTTTTTATATGCTTCACTAAAATAACAATTTTTTCTAGTTAAAAGCAAGCTGCCCTTGTCTCCTAATGTTATTAATATAATATCTGTTTTATAAATTTTTTTTCTTAATTTTTCTGCTAACTCAAATTCATTTTGGATGTTTTTTCTAAGCAAGATTTTTGCTTCATCTAAATTTATTACAAAAAAATTAATTTTATTTAAGATTTCGTAACATTCTTTTTTAGATAAAAAATATTTTGAAGGAGCAAAACCTATTATATTGTTATTTTTTTTAAGCCTTGAAACTACATATTCCCATATTCCAATAGGAGTATTCCCTGTTGAAATATAATAAGCACTATTTTTATCGTAAATAACATCTTTTTTATTAAATTTTTCTACCCCCCTATAAACAAATATATATTTTTCTCCTTTTTTAGATAAAAAAATAAATGAAAGAGCAGAATTACCTTTGTTATAATTAATAACTACATCTATTCCTTTTTCTTTTATCTTACTTTCTATAACCTTACCAATAAAATCATTACCTAGTTTAATTATTGCTTTTGATTTTAAATTTAAGTTTTGAAAATTGTAAGCGAAATTTAAACCACCTCCTCCTATATCAACAAAGATATTTTTAGCTTCATTTTTCTCTTTCAAAAATTTAAAATTTTTCAGAAAATTTAAATTATCAAATACAAAAAAAATATCTAATGTGGCAGTTCCTATTGCATATACTTTCATTACTAAATATTATAAAAAATTCTTGAAAATTATGATGTTTTTAAATTATCTTATGATAATAATTTAAAAAATTTGCTTTATAAATCAGAATTGAAAAAAAGACTTTTTAACTTATTATACTTTATAATTTTTTATAATTAGCTTAACACACTCAATGAAAAATACAAACCCAATCAATAAAATGAAAACAATAACAATGTTCTTGCTTATCCTCTTTTTTATTTTTTCTTTATTTAACCTTACCTATTCTCAAACAACAACT
>JAGDVT010000051.1:0-7258 GCA_023255765.1 Candidatus Paceibacter sp.
TTATAGATAGGACTATTATTAGTTCTATTAAGGTAAAGGATTTAGCTTTGTTATTATTATTCATTTTCATTATTTAATATTATAGCATTAGTTTTTTAGAAAAGTTAAAGAGGTAGTTATATATAATATTGCAGACATCGTACGTCCGTTGTATTGTAAGATTTGTCTAATAAGGACATATGTCTAGATTAGTCAAATCTTTTTTATTTTAAGTTATATATGTAGTTTTATAGAGGTTAGATATATAAAGATTTTTTAATGTATATGTATAATTATTAAGAGAATGGTGTTTTATTATCTATAACAATTGCCTTTAGATCATCCCCCGAAGCCTACAGCCAAAAAGTGCTTATGCACATTTTGTCGCCGGAATGACCTTCAAGCAAATGCTAAAAAAATAAAGCAAATTGAGATTTGCGCGCTTAGGGGTGGTGCAGGGAGGTGTGGCCAAGAGGTATACATGCGGAGGGTGCGGGACTCGAACCCGCAAGCTCCCTAAAACAGGAGCACGGCTTAGCAGGCCGTCGCCTTACCATTCGGCACAACCCTCCAATCTGTTATAATTATAACATGCAAATTATTAATTATCAAAAAATAGAAGACCCTATCTGGCTAAGAACCCTCCAATTTTTGGAGGGCTGTTTTTGAACAAGTAAGAGAAATTGAAAATATTGAAAAACAAACTGAAAATACAGAATTTTGGTTAAACGAAGAAAATTTTAAATTATTAGAAAGATTAGATTTTTTAAAAGAATTAAAAGAAAAATTAATTTTACTTAATAGTCATTTAGAAAATAAAAATTACATAGAGGCCAAAACTATTTTAAAAGATATTTATTTTAATTATTGCTTAAAAGATTATGAATACAAAAAAAATTCTGCTATAATGAGTATTTATGCTGGAGCTGGAGGAAAAGATGCTGAAGATTGGGTTAGCATACTTTTAAAAATGTACACTAATTTTTTTGATAAGCAAATGTATAATTATAAAATTACTGACTACAATCAAAATGAATATGGAGGTTATAGATATGTTGATGTTGAGATAGAAGGAAATTTTGTTTATCCAATATTAAGATTCGAAAGAGGTGTTCATAGATTAGTAAGAATTTCGCCATTTTCAGCTAAAAAATTGAGACATACAAGTTTTGCATATGTTGAGGTTTTACCTTTAATAGAAGATCCTAAAATTGAAATTAGAGAAGAGGATTTAGAAATTGAAACATTTAGAGCAAGTGGTAAAGGAGGACAAAATGTAAATAAAGTAGAAACTGCTGTTAGAATTAGATATAAACCATTAAATATAGTAGTTACTTGCCAAAGCGAGAGAACTCAACAGCAAAATAAAAAAATTGCATTACAAATATTAAAATCAAAAATACAAAACCTTATGGAAGAAATGAAATTAAAAAAAATAGAAGAAATTAAGGGTAAAAAGATAGAAATTGCTTGGGGTAATCAAAAAAGATCTTATGTATTCGATCCATATAAATTAGTTAAAGATCACGAATTTGGTTATGAAACTAATAAATTGGAAGAAATTTTAAATGGACATTTAGAATTAATTAATCCTCTGGGTGCTCTGCTATGATTGTTTTTAAAAATGTAACAAAAATTTATTTCCCAAACATAACTGCAGTAGAGAAATTAAATTTCGAAATTAAAGCAGGTGAATTTGTAATTCTAGTAGGAAGATCTGGAGCAGGTAAAAGTACTATTTTGAAGCTTATTAGAAAAGAAGAAAATCCTACTGAAGGTCATATTTATTATAAAAATTTAGATTATCACAAGCTTAAACCAAAAGACGTTACTTTACTAAGAAGGAAAATAGGGATTATTTTTCAAGAATTTAAGCTTTTACTTGACAGGACTGTTTATGAAAATATAAGATTGCCCTTAGAAATCTTAGGATTGTCTGCTAAAGAAATTTACAGAAAAACAGAAGAAATGTTAAGAATGGTTGATTTATGGAGTCACAAAACAGTATTAGCCAAATTTTTATCAGGCGGAGAAAAACAAAAATTATCCATTGCCAGAGCATTATCTACAAATCCTGAAGTATTATTGGCAGATGAACCAACAGGTAATTTGGATCCTATATCTTCAATGGAAATTATAGAACTTCTAAAAAATATAAATTCTCAAGGAATTACAGTTATTTTAGCTACACATCATAAAGATATTGTAAATTATTTAAATAAAAGGGTTATTACATTGCATCAAGGTCGAATTGTTAGAGATGAAAATCCTGGTAAATATACTCTAATTTAAGAATGACTACCTTACTTAGATTAATAAAAGAAGGCTTTGAATTATTTAAAAGAAGAAGGTTAATTTCCTTTGCAAATATTTTTATTACTTTTCTTATGAGTCTTTTTATTTTTATCGGTATATTTTCTTATTATTTTATAAATCAAGCAATCGATTATGTTAAAGGTAAATTAGATTTTTCTATATATTTTAAAGATAATGTAAGTAAAGAAGATATTACTAAACTAAAAAATATATTAGAGAATTTTCCTGGTGTTGAAAGAGTAGATTATATTACAAAAGAATCTGCATTAGAAACTTTTCAAAAAAAATTTCTATCTAATCCAGTATTGCTTAAAGCTTTAAACGAACTGAAAATTAATCCATTTGTTGATTATCTAATTGTAAAAACAAAAAATCCAGAATCATATAGTGAAATTGCAAAATATATTGAATCTTCGCCCTATAGAGCTATTATTGATTTCTTAACTTATAGCGAGAATAAAAATGTTATCCAAAGATTTATTAAAATTTCTAATTATTTAAAAATAATCTTAACTTCTTTAATAATAGTGATATTAACTTTTTGTTTATTGATTATTTTCAATCTTACTTTGCTTTCTATCTATTCGCAAAAAGAAGAAATAGAAATATTTAAATTGATAGGTGCATCAAATTTTTTCATCAGAACTCCCTTTATTATTTCTAATTTAATTTCATCCTTTTTAGGATTTTTATTAGCTGAAGCATCTATTATTATATTTATTATGAAAACAAATGATTTTTGGTCTAAGATTTTATTTACGCTTAATCTTCAACAGTTTCTATTTTTAAATTTCTGGCATATCAACCTTTACATAATTTCTTTTATCTTAATTTCAACACTTATTTCAAGTTTAATTGCTATTCAAAAATATCTTAAGATTTAGGCTTGTGGATAACTTTAGGCACTTTAAGAAAATTATTTTCTTTTTCTGGAAATTGCTCTATTATTAATTTTTTAGTTTCTTCATCTAATACTTCTTTTTTGTCTTCTCTTAATAACAATTCTTGTAAAATGCCTCCTATCATCGGTTCAAATTCTTCCAAATTTAATTCTTGTATTTCACTTACATATTCTAATATTTGATTTATATCTTTTAAGAATTTTTCCAATTCTTCATCAGTAAAATCTATTTTTGCAAGTTCTGCTAAATGCCTTAATTGCTCTTTTGTTATCATTTTATTATATAATTATAAACTATAAATTAATGCAGAAATTACAGAAATAAGGCAGAAAAATGCTGAAGAAGATAATTTTCTCCGTTAAGCTTTTATTGCATAAACTTATTCGGATTTAACAAGGACTGAGCGGATATATTATTTTTATATATACGTGTAGTTCAGTATTCCAGTCCGTTCTCGTCTGTGTAAAGTCCGTTTAAGTCTGTGTGTAATCTATACCATTCAAGTCGTAATTAAATAAAATAAAATAAAATGCAAGATTATTACGAATTAGAACAAATAAGAGAAGAAGTAGAAAAAGTTTTAAAAAATAACAAAAATTTAATTAAAAAAATTGAAAAATATATTGAATATGATTTTATGACAGCTTCAAAACATGGAGGTCAATATTTACACACAACAAAATCAAAAGTTAGAGCTAAGATTAAAACTGACAATCTAATAAAACTAATTACTGAAGATTTAAATCTTCCTCTAACTACAAACCAAAAATTATCTTTAAAAGAAAAAGGCAGAGTAATTTCTGTTATATCTGAAGATGAAAGATCCCAACTAAAAAATAAACAAATTGCAAAAGAAAGACTAATTGAAAAAATTATCCAAATTATAAACAATATATATCCCAAACCAAGAATTATAGAACAAAAAGAACCATTATACGCAAAAGAAGAAAGGATTAAAGAAAAGAAAATCAGGAGTCAAATTAAAAAATTAAGAAAAAAGATAAAGTAATTATTCTTCAACCAAAGGTACAAAAATAAATCCAGGATAATATTCTTTTTCTAATTTATCATCAATCTTAACAATTTTCCAGATTCCATTTTTATCTGGTATTACTAAAATTCCATTATTTGCTAGTTGTTCAATTAATTTTTCTGGTATATCTTTCGCAGCTGCACTTACTAAAATTCTATCAAATGGAGCATATTCTTTCCATCCTTTTGAACCGTCTCCTAATTTAAGTTCAACTATTTTTTTATCTATAAAGTTATATTTAGCTATATTATTTTTACCGAATTCAAAAATAGACGGAATTATTTCTATACCATATACCTTTCCTTCTTCTCCTACGATATAGGCAAGCAAAGAAGTAGTCCAACCAGATCCAAATCCTACATCTAATATTTTTTGTTTTGGCTGTGGATCTAAAAGTTCTAACATAAAAGCAACTGTCCAAGGTTGAGAAATTGTTTGCCCCTCTCCTATTGGTAAAGGATAATCTCCATATGCTTCAAATTCGTGGCCTGGTCTTATAAAATTTTTCCTATCTATAGCTAAAAAAGCATCTATTATATGCTTGCTTTTTAAAACTCCATTTCTTATTAAATAATTTACAAGTTCTCTGTTTGAACTTAAAAGCATATTAACTAATTATAAATTGACTTCTTTTTTCAATCTCTCTTCTTAAAAGCGGGTAACCCTCTAATTTGGGGTTATTTTTAATTAATTCTTCTGATAATTTTTGAGCTAAATTTACTATTTCCATATTTTCTAAAGCTTGCATTGCTAAATCTGGAATGCCCGACTGTTTTTCACCCAAAAGCTCGCCAGGTCCTCTTAGTTCTAAATCTTTTTCTGCTATATAAAATGCATCTTGTGATTCTTCTAATATTTTTAATCTTTTATAAGATAACGGAGTGTAAATTTCAGGTATTAAAAAACAATAACTTTGATGAATAGATCTTCCCACTCTTCCTCTTAATTGATGAAGTTGAGATAAACCAAATCTTTCTGCTCCTTCTATTACTATAACAGTTGCTAATGGTAGATCTATCCCTACTTCTACAACTGATGATGCTACTAATATTTGTATTTCATTATTCAACATTTTCTTCATTATATTTTCTTTTTCTATAGATTTCATTTTACCGTGTAGCATTGCTACATTATATTCAGGAAATATTTTTTTTATTTTTTCGAATTCTTCTTTAACTGTTCTTATTTCGTATTTTGAATTTTCTTTTTTTTCTATTCTAGGACAAATTATAAATACTTGATGTCCTTTCTCTAATTCTTTTTTAATAAAATTCCAAACTTCATTAATATGTTCTTTATCTACTACATAAGTTTTTACATCTTGTCTTCCTGGAGGTTTTTCTTTTAATATTGAAAGCTCTAAATCACCATAGAATGCTAAATATAAAGTTCTTGGAATTGGAGTTGCCGTCATAGAAAGAAAATGAGGTAAATAATTTTGTGAAGATTTTTCTAATAATTTTTTTCTTTGCATTACTCCAAATCTTTGTTGTTCATCTATTATAACTAATCCTACATCAGGGTAGGGAATTGAAAGTTCGATTAAAGCATGAGTTCCTATTAAAATATTTATCTTCTTAGTTGATATTAAAGCTATCATCTGTTCTTTGTTTTTAATAGCTCTAAAACCATGAAATCCGTAATATCCTGAGTTTTTAACTAAAAGTCCTATGCCATAATTAGTATAAGAAAAATCATCTAAAAATCTTCTAAAATGCTGATTTGCTAATATTTCTGTGGGTGCCATTAAAATTACCATATAACCATTATTTATAGTAAGAAGAGAAATAATTTCAGCTATTAAGGTTTTACCAGATCCTGTCTCTCCTTGTAAAAGTCTATTCATAGGATATGGTTTTTGCAAACTTTCTACTATTTCTTCTAAAACTTTTTTTTGTGATTGCGTAAGTTCAATATTTAATTTTTCCAAAAATTCTTTAATTAAATTTTCATCATATTTGATTATTGGTGCTCTCTCCATTCTTAAAATAATTTTTTCTTGATTTATTTTACACTGAACATAGAAAATTTCTTCAAATAAAAATCTTTTTTTAGCAGAATCAATTAATGCAATTTCTTTGGGCATATGAATATTTTTCAAAGCTTCGCTTAGTTGAGGTATATTTGCTTTTATTCTTATTATTTCTGGTATAGGATCTTCTAAATTTTCAATTTCAAATTTTTTAAATATTTCTTGGATTATTTTTCTTATAAAGCTTGATGGAATATTCGAAATTTCTTTATATACAGGTATTATTTCTGGCTTAAATTTTTCTCTTTTATCTAATATTTTGAAGTCCGGATCAGAAAGGTGTAGCCCATATTTATTTTTAACAAGTTTCCCATAAAGCATAACTTGGGGAGAACCAGAAAGGAGTTTTGCTATATAAGCTTGATTAAACCATATTACTTTTAAAGAGCCAGTATCATCCTCAACTATTCCTTGAATTATAATCATTCTTTTTTTAGGAGTAGGAAATACTTTTATATTTTTAATTTTCCCAACTATTACGCAATTTTCATTAATCTTAGCATCCTTAATTTTTGTTACATATCTTAAATCATCATATCTATAAGGAAAAAAGTAAAGTAAATCTTTCACAGTTTGGATATTATATTTTCTGAGTTTTTCTGCAGTTCTAGTACCTATTCCCTTAAATTCCGTTAAATTGATTTCTAAATCTTCCAATTTCATTTATTCTAATTATAATATAAAAACTTTTTATATTAATTTTTTAATTTTTAATCCCTTGCACTATCCGGACATATGTCCTTATTAGTCAAACTTTGTAATATTAACACATATTTTCTAATATTATCTAATATTATTTGTATTTAAAAATCAAGTTAATTAAAATTAAATAATGGCCGATAAAGAGAAGCTAGATATAAAAGATTTAGAGAAAAGAGCATATATTTTGATTAAAAAATCATTAGAAGATAAAAAGAGATTAAGGGATATTGAAATTAAAAGAAAAAGAGGGGAGCTTATGAAACAGATTCTTGTAATGTTAGCATTAGGGATATC
>JAGDVT010000051.1:7268-12246 GCA_023255765.1 Candidatus Paceibacter sp.
AGGGATATCTATACCAGCAATAACAATAATAGCACCGGGCAGTCCTTTAGCTTTAAATTATATTCTTAAGTTTATAAAAAAATTAAAAACAGATAAAAGAAGCTTCATTAGAAGCGTCAAAGCCCTGAAAAAACAAAGATTAATAGAAATTAAAACTAAGGGAGATAAAAAAATAATAACAATTTCTGAAGAAGGGAGGAGAAAAATTTTATCACAATCATTAGATTATATCGAATTACCTAAAAAAATTAAATGGGATGGGTATTGGAGGGTAATTATTTTTGATATACCTAATAAATTTAATCAAGCAAGGAAGGCTTTAACATCTACACTTAGAAGATTAAACTGTTATCAATTGCAAAAAAGTGTTTATGTATATCCTTTTGAAATTAAAGATGAAATAGATTTTATATCAGCTCTTTTTAATGTTTATGAATACATAATTTATATTAAAGCAAAAGAAATAGAAGGAGAGGAAATTATTTACAATCATTTTAAATCTCTTGATATATTCTGAAAAATATAAAGACCTTTTTATTTTATTTAAGCATATGTGCATATAGTATCGGGTTTATTTTATCTGTACATATGTTCTAATAGTACAAATTTAGTGCTATCCAAACATATATTCTAATAAAACATATATTGTCTTATTTGGACATATGTCCGTATTAGTCAAGATAAATTTTTAGCCTCATAAAATTAAATTAAATTTTAATTTTCGCCATTTGACTAATATGGACATATGTCTTGATAGGTCAGAAGTATTATATGATTAAATTATGTATGTTTAAAAAAAATATTTTATAATAAGATAAAATGAAAAAACTAGTTTTTGTTCATGGATGGGTAAATAAGTATATAATTGAAAAAAATAAAAATATTGAAGAATTCTACAAAAATCTTTTAGATGAACTTAAAAATTATTTTGAGATTTACTTTATAACTTTGCCAGGATTTAGTAATAATCCAGAACCTGAAAAGCCTTTTACTTTAGATGATTATGTCAATTATCTTAAATCATATATAGAAGATAGCAAATTAGATAAATTTTATTTAATGGGGCACTCTTTTGGAGGACAAGTTGCATGTAAATTTACTTATCTTTATCCAGAAAAAGTTGAAAAATTAATTTTATATAATTCTGCATGTATCAGAAAAGAATCAATCAAACAAAAAATTTTAAAACCATTCAAAAAAATAGGGCAATTAATTTTTAAAATCTCCCCTCTCTCAAAAAAATTTATATACAAAATATTAACCGGTTCTACTTATTACATACAACTTTCACCTATAATGCAAAAAACTTATCAAAATGTAATTAAAGAAGATTTAACACCAATTTTACCTAAAATAAATACTGAAACAATAATAATATGGGGAGCAAAAGATAAAATAACCCCATTGTGGCAAGGTAAATTAATTAAAAAATTAATACCAAACTCAAAAATTTATATTAATAATTTAGGAGATCACAATTTCCATAAAAACAATTCAAATTTCATTATTGAAATTCTAAAAAAATGATTTAAAATAATAAAATGTTAGCAAGGTTTTTCAAAAATATACAACTTCTTTCTTTATCATTAGATTTAGATACCCTTCAAATTTATTTAATTTCATTTTTAATATTTTTCTTAATTATACCTTTCCCTTATTTTATACCTATAATTCCTTTTAAAACATTCCTTATCTCTCTATTTATATTTATTTCTCTAATTCTTTTTTTTATAAAATTTACTCAAAATCAAGTCTTAAATTTACCTAAATCTTTCTCTTTGTTATTCTTTACAATATTTTTAATCTTAGCTATATTCAGCACTATTTTAAGTTCTTCAAAATATTTTAGCTTTTATTCAAATATTTCATCATCTCATTCATTAATTTCATTTTTGCTTTACTTTTTAATATTTTTAATATTACTTATTAACTTAAACGCGAGCAAAATTTTAGAAAAACTATATTTATTAATTCTTGCCTCTCTTTTAGGCACGTTAATTAACAATATATTAATTCTCATATCGCTTTTCATTCCATTGCCTTATTTTGTTTTCACTAATTTTACAGAAATGATAATTCTAAGCACATTCTCTTTTTTACTTTCATTATCAATCTTTATACAAAATTTAAAAATCGATCCATCTAAAAAATTTTTAAATATAACTCTGAAAACCTTAACTTTACTTAATTTAATTTTATCTTTTGTTATCTTATTTATATCAAATTTTCAACTAATTTGGCTTACTCTTGCTTTATTATTTTCTGGTATTTATATATATAATTCTTTATATGAAAAGGAGGAATTTAAAGTTAATGCAATTTATCTGATTCTTACTACCTTTTTTCTTTTACTTTATATTATTAGCCCAGAATTAGGTATCTTTATATTTTCACGATTTCCAAATTTACCTCAAGAAATAAGGCCTAATTTTCTTACTTCATTAAACATATCTTATCAAACATTTAAAACAAACCCTCTATTAGGTACAGGCCCGTCTACTTTTATCTATAGCTGGTTAAAATTTAGACCTCCTGGACTTAATTTATTAAACTTAGAAACAACTAGGTTTGATCAAAGCTTTAACTTGCCTCTTACTTTAATAACAGAAACAGGTTTATTAGGTTTTGTCATATTTTTAATTTTTGTTTTTTATTTATTGTTAATATTTCTATTTTATCTTAGTGATATTAGATTAAAAATATTACAACTGCCATCTCTATTTCTTATCGCTGCTATTTTCTTTTTCCCATCTTATATTATTCACCTTTCTTTATTATTCATTTTTTCTAGTATGTTATTAATCTCCTTAACAGATTATTTTGCAATAAAAATACAAACCAAAAAACTATTTCTTGCATTAATAATTATGCTTTTAATAGGTACTTTCTTTTACATTATTATGTTCTATAATATCACAAAATACTTAATTGCATCAATTTTTTATTTAAAATCATTAAATGAATTACAAAATAATAATTTTGATAAAGCAATAAACTATCTTAATATATCAAATATATTAGCTCCTAAATCAGATTTGTATCTAAGAGAATTAAGCTCATTATTACTCCAAAGAGCAAATATCGAAGTTCGCACTCAAAATCCAAATATTCAATTTATTCAAAATTTAATTACATATTCAATACAAACTTCAAATTTAGCTATATCTATTAATCCTTTAGAGCCATTGAATTATTTTACATTAGCAAATATATATGAAAATTTATCTTCTGCTAATCAGCAGTTCTATTATTTAGCAATAGAAAACTATCAAAAAGCAGCTGAAAGGGATCCGTATAATCCTGTTTATTATGTAAGAATGGCAATTTTGCATTACAATAATAAAAACAAAATTAAAGGAGACGAAAATTTGAAAAAGGCATATATGTTAAAACCTACTGATCAACAAATTTTAAACTTAATTAGAAATTATATGGTGAAATAATTTATGTACATGGACTTGACACGGGCTACACACGGATTAGTATGGACAAATTATATGTATTTCCGTTAAGTGTGTGTCCAGCCTGTGTGTAGTCCATTTTTATATGGGCTAGTTAGGACTAAACACGGATAATTAGGACTTATTATATATACGCCCCTATAGATCTGTATAAAATCTTTTTATAGCCTGTTTATAGCTTATATATTATCCACAGCTTTAAATACTAGTTTTTAAAATTTGAAATATAATTGTTTATAATGAAGGTAATTTTAAAAGCTAAGTTTAAAAAAGAAATATTTATTTCTATTATTTTAATTTCTTCTATTATTTTGTCTCTAATAATACACTCATATGTATTTTCTGCTCCTCCATTATCTCCTTATAGACCAGGTGAAACATTAGATCCTTCTTGTTCTCCAGGAGACACAAATTGCACTGTTTCTTCTCCTTTACCTACATATATATCTACTACAACAATAGTTCAACTTAATAATAATCTTCTTTCATTTAATACAGGTACACTAAGAATTATAGGGGAGCTTACAACAATAGGAACAACAACATTTAATGGTATAAGTTATATATGGCCAACTACTCCTCCTTCCCCTAATCAATTCTTACAAGCAGATGGTACAGGTAATTTAAGATGGGCAGATGTTACTTTATCTACAGCAGGAGGATGGACAGATGATGGAACATTAGTAAGATTACAAACAATAACAGATTCAGTAGCAATAGGCACTACAACAAAAATAGGACAATTTGTTGTTTCTAATCCTAACAGTCCTTATGCATTTGTAGTAGATAATAATGGTAATATCGGCATAGGAACAACTACTCCTTCTCAAAAATTAACAGTTGCCGGAAATATTTTAGGAACAGGTAATCTTACAATTCAAGGAACAGCAAATATAGGAAATTTGATACTTTCAACACCTCTTGCTGTCTCTTATGGAGGAACAGGGCTATCATCTTTAGGAAATGCTAATCAAATTTTAGGAGTTAATACTACTGCTTCTGGTTTAGAATATAAAGATATTGCTTCTTTACTTTCTGCTGGTTCAGGAATATCAATAACAGGGACTTCAACAGCTACAATTACTAATACTGGGGTTTTATCTTTAAATTCTTTAACAGGAAATTTAACTTTACAAGGAACAGCAAATCAAATAAATGTTACTTCTTCTGGTTCAACTATAACTTTATCTACTCCTCAAGATATTTCTACTTCTTCATCACCAACATTTGCTAATCTAACTTTATCTTCTCTCAATCCTGGTTCAATTCTTTTTGCTGGAAATGGAGGTCTAATTTCTCAAGATAATTCTAATTTATTCTGGGATAATACTAATAAAAGATTAGGAATAGGAACAACTACTCCTCAATATAATTTAGATTTAGTAGGCACTTTAAGAGCAGGAACTATAAGTTTACCTGGAGGTAGTTTAATATGGAGTGTTACTAGTAATCCTAGTAGTGGTGATGATTATGCTTATTCAGTAGCAGTAGATAGTACAGGTATATATGTTGTAGGA